>DATAOL010000189.1:0-11904 GCA_036265755.1 Gaiellaceae bacterium
CGACCCGGTCGATTCGGTGTGGCACGACCCGACTCTCCGGCACGCGCTCCTGCAGAGCTTCAAGCTTGCGGGCGCCGACGTCCTCATCGCCGTGCCCATCGGCGTCCTCCTCGCCCTCGGGCTCGCGCGCTGGCACGGCCGCGGGTCGGGCACGTCCAACTTCATCATGCTCTTCCCGCTCGTCACGCCCGAGATCGTCATGGGCGTGGCCCTCCTCCTCGTCTTCACCCAGCTCTTCACATTCATTCACACGGGGACGCTCGCGCAGATCCTCGGCCATGTCACCTTCTCGATCTCGTTCGTCGTCGTCATCGTCCGCGGACGCCTCTTCTCGATCGGCCGGCAATATGAGGAGGCCGCGGCCGACCTCGGCGCCTCGCCCTTCGTCGCCTTGACCCGGGTTCTCCTCCCCCTCCTCACCCCGGCGATCGTCGCCTCTGCGGCAGTCGTGTTCGCCATCTCGGCCGACGACTTCGTCATCAGCCAGTGGCTTTCGAAAGGCGGGCCGACCGACACCGTCCCGATCCAGATCTACGCTGCGACCCGCGCGGCGCCGCTCCCCTCGGTGAATGCGATCGCGACGATCATGATGATCTCGACACTCATCATCGTTGCCGCCGGCTTCCTCGTGTGGCGCGTGCTCACAAGCGGAGAGAGGCGCGCGGGCAAGTCGGCCGAGGACTTCGGCGGCGCGTTCAACCTCACCTAGACCATGCCCCGCGGCGAGATCGAACTCACGAAGCTGACGAAGGAATTCGCCGAGGTGACGGCGGTCGACGGGATCGACCTGCACGTCCCCGGCGGGGAGTTCTTCTCGCTCCTCGGCCCCTCGGGGTGCGGAAAGACCACGACGCTCCGGATGATCGCCGGATTCGAGCGGCCGACCTCGGGTCAGATCCTGCTCGACGGCACCGACGTCGCGTACACGCCGCCGCACCAGCGAAACGTGAACACCGTCTTCCAGAACTACGCGCTCTTCCCGCACCTGAACGTCTTCGACAACATCGCCTTCGGCCTCCGCCGCGCCAAGCGGCCTAAGGCGGAGGTCCGCGACCGGGTGGGGAAGGCGCTCGAGCTCGTGCAGCTCTCGGGCTACGAGAGGCGCAAGTCCTCGCAGCTCTCGGGCGGGCAACAGCAGCGGGTCGCCCTGGCCCGCGCGCTCGTCCTCAACCCGGCGGTGCTGCTCCTCGACGAGCCGCTCGGTGCACTCGACGCGAAGCTACGCAAGGCACTGCAGATCGAGCTGAAGTCCCTGCAGCAGGAGGTCGGCATCACCTTCCTCTACGTGACCCACGACCAGGAGGAGGCGCTGACGATGTCCGACCGCCTGGCCGTCATGAACGGCGGCCGCGTCGAGCAGGTCGGCGCGCCCCAAGACGTCTACGAGGATCCCGAGACTCTCTTCGTGGCCGACTTCCTCGGTGTGTCGAACCTCATGGAGGCACGTGTCGTGAGCGCCGGGGCGAGCGCCTGCCGCGTCGCAGTCGACGGCTACGAGCTCGAGACGCGCGGCACCGAGCTCAACGTCACCGGCGAGGCGAAGATCGTCATACGGCCCGAACGCATCGAGCTCGAGGAGCACGGCGCCCCCTCGGGCCAGAACCGCTTGCCGGGCATGGTCGAGCGTCTCGTCTACGTCGGATCGGCCGTCCAGGTGATCGTCCGGGCGGCGACAGGCGAGAGCCTTCAGGCGCTCGTCCAGAACACCGGCAAGGGGATTGCCTTCGAGCAGGGCACGCCGGTGCAACTGCACCTGCCGCAGGACGCGCTCCGGGTACTTCCTTCGGGCATCGGCGACGCTCCGTCCCTCAAAGCCGACGAGAAGCCCGAGCCCGCCGCGGCGAGCTGAGGTTCAGTTTCGCGGCGACTTGCCGAGCGCGGGCAGGTAGGACTCCTGCTCGAGCCAGTGGCCGCCGTCGATGGTCAGCGTCTCGCCGGTGATGTAGCCCGCATACGGGGAGCACAGAGCCGTCGCCCACCACGCGACCTCCTCCGGCGTGGCCAGCCGGCCTGCCGGAACCGTGGCGGCGACGCGGTTGCGGTCCTCCTCGGTCGGCCAGAGCGCCTGTCCGGCTCCTTCGGTGTCGGCCGGCCCCGGACAGATGCAGTTCGCCCTGATCCCGTGCGGAGCCCACTCGACGGCGAGCGTGCGGGTCATCGCGACGATGCCCGCCTTGGCCGCGGCCGAGTGAATCGTGCCGGGCCCGCCGGTCCACGCGTAGCTCGCGATGACGCTCAGGATGGCGCCGCCGTCGCCCTGCTCGATCATCTGCTTCCCGACGGCGCGGGAGCAAAGGAAGCTTCCGTCGAGGACGATCGAGACGACGGCCCGCCAGCCGTTGGGCGAGAGATCCTCGGCCTTGACCACGAAGTTGCCCGCAGCGTTGTTGACGAGGGCGTCGACACGGCCGAAGCGCTCCACCGCGGCCGCCACGAGCGCATCGACCTCCTCCGGGTCACGGACATCGGTCGGGTGAGCGAGCCCCTCTCCGCCCCGTCCCGCGACCAGTGCGACGGTCTCCTGGAGCGGCTCCGGCCGCCGCCCGGCGACCACCACCTGCGCGCCTAGCCGACCGAACTCGAGCGCGAACGCGCGCCCGAGCCCGCTGCCGCCGCCTGTGACGACCGCGACCTTGCCGGCGAACGTTCCCTCAGCGAGCATCGGCGGCATTCTCCCCGCTCACGGCCCGCGCATCGAGGGCAAGCGCACCGGTCGGCGTGACGAGGAGAGGATTGATCTCGACCTCGGCCAGATCCGGCCGCTCGGCCGCGAGGCGCGAGAGCGCTGCGAGCACCTCCGCGGCCGCGGCGACATCGAGAGGCAAGCGTCCGCGCGCGCCGGTGAGCATGGGCGCGCCGCGGAGGGAGCGGATCAGCTCCTCGGCCTGCGCGGTGTCGACGGGAGCAAGCGCGACCGCGGTGTCGTCCAGGAGTTCGGTGTAGATCCCGCCGAGGCCGGCGAGCACGATCGGCCCGAAGCGGACGTCTCGCCGACAGCCGACGATGAGCTCGGCCCCGCCCTCCACCCGTGCCATCCGCTCCACGGAGTACCCTTCGGCTGACAATGTTGCCATCATTGCCAACACCGCGTCGAGTTCCTGCTCGTCCTCGATCCCGAGGGCCACGCCGCCCGCGTCCGACTTGTGCAGCGGCCCGAGCGCCTTGACGACGACCGGATAACCGAGCTCGGACGCGGCCACTCTCACTTCGGAGCGCCCGACCACCCGCTGCGCGGGAGGAAAGGGAATACCTGCAGCGGACAGGAGCTCCCGGGCCGACCAGTAGCCGTCGGCCGGGGTGGCGCCGGCCGGAGGCGGGAGATCCGGTACCCCGCGGGGGGTCTCCTCTGCCTGGTCCGCCAGCCGGGCGAGCGCCCATGCGGCGGCTTCGATCTCGCGGTACACGGGCACGCCTGCCTTGCGAAGCTCCACGAGAGCCGGAGAGCGCGGGTACATGGACTGGACGATGAGCGCGCGGCCGCTGTCCGACGCTGCGCGAGCCATGCCCAGCGCGACGCCCGTTTCCTGCTCGCGAAACTCGTCCGAGAACTCGCTGTAGCCACCGAAGTAGCCGGTCACGAGGGCGGCATCGACCTCACCGGAGTCGAGCACGATCCTCGTGACGTCCTCGAAGATGCTCAGGAACTGCTCGCCGGCCCCGGCGAAGTCGACGGGGTTGCGCCTCGGTGCAGCCTCGGGAAGGTGCGGGGCAATGCGCTCCTGGAGGTCGTCGGAGAGCGGAGGAAGCTCCAGCCCTTGGCCCGAGGCGACATCGGCCGCGACGATGCCGTGGCCGCCTCCGTCGCCGACGATGACGACCCGGCGGCCGCGCGGATGCACGCGCGCGAGCTCCGCCTGCGCGAGGTCGACCAGCTCCCGCGGAGTCCGGACGCGCATCATCCCGGCCGCCCGGCAGGCCGCCTCGACCGCCTTCGCGTCGCTCACGAGGGCCCCCGTGTGGGAACGGGCGGCCTGGGCGCTCACTTCCCCGCCACCGACGGTGAGGAGCAGCACCGGCTTCCCGGCCTCGACCGCCCGGTGGGCGGCGCGGGCGAATGCGCGACCGTCGCGAAAGTCCTCGCAGTAGAGGGCGATCACGCGCGTCGGCTCGTGCTCGACGAGGCTAGCGACGAGCTCGCCGGCCTCGATGTCCGCCTGGTTGCCGAGCGAGGCGAAGCGGGAGAAGCCGAGCTCGTATTCATCGGCGAGCAGGGCGAGCTCGAGCGCGAGATTGCCGCTTTGCGAGACGAGACCGATCGCGCCCGCCTGGAGCTCGCTCCAGCCGAGATCGAGCTTGCTCTCCGCGTCGAAGACTCCGAGGCAGTTCGGCCCGAGCAGAACCGCTCCCGCCGCCCGGACGCGCTCGACGACCGCCGCCTCCCGCGTCCGCCCGTCCGCGTCGGTCTCGCCCAGGCCTGTCGTGATCCCGACGAGAGCCTTCGTGCCGGCCGCGAGCGACGCGTCCACGGCATCCTCGAAGCCGTCTGCCGGAACCGAGAGGACGACGAGCTCGGGCGGCTCGGGCAGATCCGCGACGGACGGGTATGCGCGGCGGCCGAGGACCTCCCCGCCCTTGCGGTTCACGAGGTAGACGGGGCGCCGCGCCTCCCCACGGAGCGCGCCGAGAGCGAGCCGGTTCCCCCATTTCGCCGGGTCGTTCGACGCGCCGACGATCGCGACCGAGCGCGGGTCGAAGAGCGGGCGGAGGTCTCTCAAGACTCCAGGAGCCGGCGGGAGATGATGAGGCGCTGGATGTCCGAGGTGCCTTCCTCGATCTCCTCGAGCTTGGCGTCTCGCATCCATTTCTCGACGGGATATTCCCGGGAGTAGCCCCACCCGCCGAGCGTCTGGACGGCGGCCCAGGTGCACCACATCGCGGTCTCGGAGGAGAAGAGCTTCGCCATGGCCGCTTCCTGGGGCGCAGGGTCGCCCGCATCCAGCTTCCGCGCCGCGCGCCAGACGAGCAGCCGCGCGGCGTCGACCCGTGTGGCCATGTCCGCCAGGCGGAAGGCGACCGCCTGGTGTTCCGCGATCGGCTTGCCGAATTGCTCGCGCGACTTCGAGTACTCCACCGCGTATTCGAGCGCCGCGCGGGCAAGGCCCGTGGCGGCCGCGCCGAGGGTGACGCGAGAGCGGTCAAACGTGTGCATCAACCCGTAGAAACCCTGGCCCTCGTCGCCGAGGCGCCGGTCCCCGGGCAGCTCGACGTTCTCGAGGAACATCTCCGCGTTCAGGATCGCCCGCTGACCCATCTTCTTCATCGGCGCGCCGAAGGACACACCCGGGTCGTCCTTCTCGACGACGAAGGCGGTCACGCCCTTCGAGCGCGTTCCGGGCGCCACGGTCGCGAAGACGACGTAGAAGTCGGCGATACCGCCGTTGGAGATCCAGCTCTTCTGCCCGCGCAGGACATATCCGTCCCCCGCTTTCGCCGCGCTCGTCTGGATCGAGGCGGCATCCGATCCGGCGCCCGGCTCCGTCGTCGCAAGCGCGGTCAGCACCGGCTTGTCGCCGGTGAGGGGCTCGATCCAGCGTCGCTTCTGCTCGTCGGAGCCCAGGGCCAGCACCGGCTCGGCGAAGAAGCCGCCCGACGTGAGCAGGTTGCCGATCCCGGAGCACCCCCAGCAGAGCTCCTCCTGGACGACGCAGCCCGTGAGGCAGTCGGTCATGCCGCCCCCGCCGAGCTCCTCGGGGAGCATGAAGGACGTGATGCCGACCTCCGCTCCCTTGTACCAGACCTCCCACGGCATCTCGGTGTCCGCCTCGTCGACGGCCTGCGAGACGGGCCTGATCTCGCGCTGCGCGAACTCCCTGCACAGGGCCTGGATCTCGCGCTGCTCGTCGGAGAGCCCGAACGGCTGGGAGGCGACCTTGCTCACCGCTCAATCCTAAGCGGCGAAACCGCTACCACGGAGCGCCGAGCGCGACGGTGATGCCCTCGGCGTTGATCCCACTCGCCTCGTCGCTTGCGAGGAACGCGACCGTCGCCGCGATCTCCTCCGCGGTGACGACGCGGTTCGCGGGGTACGTCGCCGCGCGCTCCGCCCAGACCTCGTCCACGGTCACGCCCCGGCGCTCTGCCTCCAGCCGGGCGGAGCGTTCGGCCATCTCGGTTCTCACCCACCCGGGCAGCACGGCGTTGCAGGTCGCCCCGAACGGGCCGATGTCCTGCGCGACCGCACGCATGAGCCCCATGAGCCCGTGCTTCGACGCCGTGTAGGCGGACGTCCTCGGCGCGCCGAGCTCCCCCGACGTGGAGCTCACCATGACGATGCGGCCCCAGCCGCGCTCCTTCATGTCCGCGGCGGCCAGGCGGGTGAGGAAGAAGGGCCCGTCGAGGTTGACCGCCATCGTCTCGCGCCACACCTCCGTGTCCTGCCCCCAGATCGCACGCTCGTGTCCCGAGCCGATGCCTGCGTTCAGAACGAGGATCTCCACCGGCCCGAGCCGCCTCCTGGCCTCTGCGATCACCCGCTCGCATCCCTCCTCGGTGGCAACCGACTCCGTCAGCACCTCCACGGGGGCTTCCGCCGCCAGGGCGGCCAGCTCGGATTCCGTCCGCGAGACGCCGAGCACGCGGGCTCCGCGAGCGGCGAGGGCGAGGGCGGTCGCGCGCCCGATCCCGCGGCCCGCGCCCGTGACGACTGCGACCCTTCCGTCCACACTGTCACTCTCGCGCGCTCGCGCCGTCCGCGTCAACGGGTGAAAATCCACCGATGCCCGGCGATTCAGCGCAGGTCGTGATCATCGGTGGCGGTGCCATGGGCACGAGCACCGCCTTCCACCTCGCCCAGCTCGGGGTCACCGACGTCGTGCTTCTGGAGCGCGACACGCTTGGAAGCGGCTCGACGAGCAAGTCGGCGGGCGGCATCCGCGCCCAGTTCGCGGACGAGATCAACATTCGCATCGCGCTGCTCTCGCTGCTCGAGTTCCGGAACTTCGAGGAGCGCGTCGGCGTCGACATCGACTTCCGCGAAACCGGCTACCTCTTTCTCCTCGACTCGGACGACGACGTGCGCATCTTTCGCGAGGCGGTCGGGCTGCAGGGTTCGCTCGGCGTGCTCTCCACGGAGCTCACGCTCGACGAGGTCCTCGAGCTCGTCCCCCAGCTGAACACCGAGGGCCTGCGCGGCGCGACGTACTGCCCCCGCGACGGCTTCGCGACCCCCGAGGCCGTCGTGCGCGGCTACGCAGCGGCCGCAGCGGAGCGCGGCGTCCGTATCAAGCAGGGCGTCGACGTCACCCGCATCCCCGTGCTTGGAAACAAGATCCTCGGCGTCGACACGACGGAGGGACGCATCAAGACCGACATCGTCGTCTGCACGGCCGGCGTCTGGTCGAAGGACGTCGCAGCGCTGATCGGCATGAACTTGCCGGTGGAGGGCGAGGTTCGCTGGATGCACTACACGCCCGAGTCCCCGGGCCTCCCCGAGATCGTGCCGCTCACGGTCGACTTCAGCACCGGCTTCTACTTCCACCGCGAGGGGCCCGGCCTCGTCTTCGGCGGCCGCGAGCCCACGATCGAGGGCGTCGCCACGCAAGGGACGCGGCGGCTGCCGATGCTGAGCGAGCTGCCGATCCAGTCGTCGTGGTGGGGCTACTACGAGATGAGCCCCGACCACAACGCGATCGTGGGCGAAGCGACAGAACCGTCCCGTTTCCTCTATGCGACCGGCTTCTCGGGCCACGGCTTCCAGCAGAGCCCGGCGATCGGAGAGCACTTGGCGGAACGCATCATCGGTGCTCGCCCCACCCTCGACCTCTCGGTCTTCTCCGCCGCGCGGTTCCGGGAAGGCGAGGCCCGCGAGGAAGCCTTCGTGATCTAGCCTCCCCGCGTGCGCCTGTTCCTCTTCGCCCGGCACGCGGAATCCGTTCTCAACCTCGAGCGGCGCATCAACGGCGACCCGAGCGTCGAGGTCCCCCTCACCGAGGAAGGCGAGGCGCAGGCCCACCGGCTCGCGGCCGAGATCGCGAACGTCCCACTGGAGGCCTGCGTGCACACGCGGTTCGGCAGGACGAGGCAGACGGCCGAGCTCGCGCTGCAGGATCGCGACGTGCCGTTCCTCGAGCTGCCCCTCCTCGACGACATCGACATCGGGGAGCTCGAGGGCGAAGACCTCGACTCGTATCGGGCCTGGAAGCACTCCCATCCCCGCAGCGTCCCGTTTCCGGGCGGCGAGAGCCTCGACGACGCGGCGCGCCGCTACGCGCAGGCCTTCGGCGAGCTGCTGCGCCTCCCGCACCGAAACGTCCTCGTCGTCACGCACGAGATCCCGATCCGGTACGCCCTGAACGGCGCCAGGGGCTCCGACTCTCTGGACGGGCCCGCACACGAGGTGGCGAACGCCGTCCCCTACCTCTTCGACGACGCCTCGCTCGGGCGCGCCGCGACCGGCATCGATGCGATCCTCGCCGGGTAGACTCGGAAAGACGTAACCGGGGAGCCGCGATGCGGCTGAGAGTGGGCCGAAGGCCCTGACCCGTGAACCTGATCTGGGTAATGCCAGCGAAGGGAGCGCATGGAGAGCGAGCGAACGTGGGGCGTGACACCGGTTCCCGGCCGGCTGCGCACGCTGTCTCTCTCCGACCTGACCCTGCTCTGGGGGAACCTCGGGATCAGCCTGCTCGTTCTCGTTGCCGGGACCTACCTCGCGGCGCTCGGCCTCCCCGAGGCGCTTCTCGCCATCGCGGTCGGCGGAGTCCTCGGCTGCGCACTCCTCGGCTTCGCGGGCTACATCGGCGCCGAGCGCGGAGTGCCGGGCATGGTCCTCATGCGCGAACCGCTCGGCCTCCGTGGCTCGTACGCTCCTACGCTTCTCAACGTCGTTCAGAATCTCGGGTGGGCGTCCTTCGAGCTGATCGTCATCGCGGCGGCGGCGAACGCGCTCGCGGACAAGGCGTTCGGCTTTCGCGAGCGCTGGGTCTGGGTGCTGGTCTTCGGCGCGATCACGCTCGCGCTCGCCCTCGCAGGGCCGGTTGCGTTCGTCCGCCGCTACGTCCGTCGCTACGCGATCTGGGCGGTCGCCGCCTCGACCGGCTACCTCACGTGGTGGGCTCTCGACAGCGCGCACCTCGGCACCCTCTGGTCGGCGCCGGCGAGCGGCGGGCTGACCTTCTGGCAGGGCGTCGACCTCACGGTCGCGATGGCGGCTTCCTGGCTTCCCCTCGCCGCCGACTACACCCGCTTCTCGCGGCGGCCGATCGACGCGTTCTGGGGGACAGCCACCGGCTACCTCCTTCCGCTCGTCTGGCTCTACTCGCTCGGAGCGCTCCTCTTTCTCTCGCAGGGCCTCGGGGACACGACGGCCCTCCTGACCGCGGTGGCGGGCGGCGGCCTCGCAAGCGCCCTCGCCCTCGTGGCGCTCACCGTGGACGAGACCGACGAGCCGTTCGCGAACGTCTATTCGGCGGCAGTGTCGCTCCAGAACCTCGTCCCGGAAGCTCCCCAGCGCCTTCTCGTCGCTGTCGTCGGCGGCCTCGCGATCGCCGGCGCCCTGGTGATCGATCTCGTCCAGTACCAGAGCTTTCTCTTCCTGCTCGGATCGTTCTTCGTCCCGCTCTTCGGCGTGCTCGCCGCCTCATTCCTCCGGGGCGACCCTCGGCCGGTCGCAGTTCGATGGACGGGCCTCGCCGCCTGGCTCGCGGGAGTCGCGCTGTACCAGTGGATCCAGCCGACCGGCCCCTCGTGGTGGACCGGGCTTGCCGAGGACGTGCCGGGGGCAGGGCGGTTCGGCGGCGGGGCGTCGCTCCCGTCCTTCGCTCTCGCCTTCGCCCTCTTCACGGCCTTACGGTACGCCCATGCGCCTGCTCGGCGTCGTCGGGCTCATCTCGCTGGATCGCGTTGACGGCGGCTTGCCGCGGCTGGGCGGCGCGCCGTTCTACGCCGCGAACGCGCTGCGGTTGCTCGGCCAGCCCGCGCTGATCGCGACGAAGATCGCGCCGGAGGACAGCGTGCGCGGCCTGCATGCGCTCGGCGTTCCCGTTCACTCGCGGCCCGCGGCGCGCACCATCTCCTTTCGGATCGAGAACGACGGTGACCATCGGCAAATGGAGATCGAGGAGCTCGGCGATCCCTGGACTCCGGACGACGTGCGCGACTGGCTCGACGATGCTCTCCGCCAGGCCGACTGGGTGCACGCGGGAGCCCTGACGCGCGCCGACTTCCCAGCGGAGACTCTCGCCCTGCTCGGGCGCAGCCGCGTGCTTTCGTTCGAGGGACAAGGCCTCGTCCGCCCGGGGGAGCTCGGTGAGGTGCGGGTGGATGGGGACTTCGATCCCGAGGTCCTGCGGCACGTGAACATCCTCAAGCTGTCCGAGCAGGAAGCAGAGGCTCTCGGGCTCACCTTGGACGAGCAGTCGCTCGCCTCTCTGGGCGTCCCCGAGGTCGTCGTCACGCTCGGGAGCCGCGGGACCGTCGTCTTCGCGGACGGCCTCGCGGAGTTCGTCCCTGCGCGACCCGTGGAGGCGCGCGATCCCACGGGCTCCGGAGACAGGTTCATGGCCGCCTACCTCACCTACCGGCGCCTGCGTCACAGCCCTACTTCGGCCGCCCGGCTCGCCGGCGCCGTCGTCCGCGCCCTCCTCGCCGCATGAAGGCCGAGGTCGGCTGCGACGATGGCCTCTACCTGATCGAGATCGGCACCGACGCCGAGGAGGACGAGCTCCTGGAACGGCAGGAGGGCGGCGCCGTAGCCCGCAACCGGCCCCTCGATCTCGCCCCCTCCTGGGCAGCGGGACAGACGCTCGACGTCGATGCCGCCGGATCCACCATCGTGCTGCTGCTCGACCGCCGGCCTCCGCTGATGGTCTCCCGCGACGCGGGTGCCACCTGGAGCGAGCGGGGCTCCGGGCTTCCGCCAGGCCGCGCGGTGGCCGTCGGCGAGAGCCCCGACGACATGCTTTACGCGGCCAGGAACCGGATCTTCGTCTCCCGCGACGGCGGCGTCTTCTGGCGGGCCCTCGCGGTCGAGCTACCCGAGATCCACGACATCGCCTGGCTGTAAGGGAAGCTTCAGCCCAGCTTGAACTCGCCGCGGGCGACGACGACGGCCGACCCGCCGACCTCCACGCTCTCGATCCGCTCCGCGCTGCCCGTGACCAGCGCATGGAGCGTGCTGGGCCGCTTGATCTCGACTCCCTGCGTGATCTGGATCTCGTCCCCGAACTCGATCCGGCCGTGCCTCGCAAGGTGGCATGCGAGCGGCCCGGCTGCCGAGCCGGTGGCAGGATCCTCCGGCACGCCGTCCGCCGGCGCGAACATGCGGGTCTTCCAGCGCCCATTCTCGCCCGCGAAGCAGTTCGTGCCCACGATTCCCTGCAGCCGCTTGAGTGCCTGGAGGTCGGGCTCGAGAGCCCCGACGGCTTCCACGCTCGGCAGCGCCACGTACACGTGCCGAACACCGTTGTCGTAGAGCTCGACGGGCAGCTCGGACCTCTCGACGCCGACCGCGGCCAGAAGCTCGTCGGCCGCCGCGAAGGGCTCGAAGCTGGGTACGGGCTGGCTCATCCAGCCGAAGCTGATGCGGTCACCATCCCTTTCCAGGCGCACCTGGATGGGGCCGACCCCTGCTTCGAGGACGATCTCCGGGAGCTGCAACGGCGTCGCGAGAACGAAGGCCGTGCCGAGGACAGGATGGCCGGCGAAGGGCAGTTCGTCCATCGGTGTGAAGATGCGAATGCGGGCGTGACCGCCCTGCTCGGCGGGGTAGACGTAGACCGTCTCTGAGAGGTTCATCTCCCGCGCGATGGGCTGAAGCTTGTCCTCCGGAATCTCGCGGGCATCCGTGAAGACGGCGAGACCGTTGCCCTCAAGGGGCGTGTCCGTGAAGACGTCTACGAGGACGTAGCGGTAGGTCGCCATGGGCCGACTCTACTCCCCGCACACCGCGTCCCGAAGTATGGAAGC
>DATAOL010000190.1:0-3830 GCA_036265755.1 Gaiellaceae bacterium
GCGGAGAACGTCGACCTCCCCGCGAAGACGGGCAGCGCCATGGCCGACCTCCAGGGAGCCACGGCGGCGCTGGCCGGCCAGTGGGGCCTCAAGCAGCTGATCGACATGAAGGACACGGAAGCCCGTGACGACCTCGCGCGACTCTCCGCGACGATGATCTCGATCGTCGCGCAGTCCGCGCGAGGACAGGACCGCGTGCCCGACGACGTGGTCGCCAAGGGCGACACCGCCGCCGAGCGCTTCCTCCTGCGCTGGCGGGGCGAGGCCGACCCGCGCCACGCCCGCGCGATCGACTCCTACTGGGTCTCCGCCGCCGAGCACGGCGCGAACGCATCGACCTTCACTGGTCGGATCGTCGCCTCGACCGGAGCAGACTGCGCGGCCGCGATGTCCGCGGCCGTCGGTGCGCTCTCCGGGCCGCTCCACGGCGGTGCCCCCACCCGCGTCCTCAAGATGCTGGACGAGGTCGCAGCCGCCGGCGATGTCGACCAGTACGTGCGCGACCTTCTCGACCGCGGCGAGCGCATCATGGGCTTCGGGCACCGCGTCTACCGCGCGGAAGACCCTCGCGCCCGGGTGCTCCGCCGGACGGCGCGGGAGCTCGAGTCGCCCCGAGTCGAGGTGGCGGAGGCACTCGAGCAGGCGGCGCTCGAGGAGCTGGCGGCACGACACCCCGAGCGGGTGCTGGCAACGAACGTGGAGTTCTGGTCGGCGGTCGTGCTCGACATCGCCGACATCCCGCCGCCGCTCTTTCCCGCGCTCTTTGCATGCGCGCGCGTCGCCGGGTGGTCGGCGCACATCCTCGAGCAGATGCGCACCGGCCGGCTCATCCGCCCGTCGGCGAAGTACGTTGGACCCGCGCCTCGCTCCATCGCCTCGGCGTGACGCTCTCAGAGGCCGTCGCGAGAGCGGGTGCCGCCAAGACGGAGCGCGCGCTCGCCGAGATTCGGCGCGAGGTGGACGAAGACCTCGAGGCGGCTGCCCGGAGCGGCGACTACCAGGAGCGCGCCCTCGCCTACCGCGCGATCGGACTCCTGCGCTTCAACCAGAAGACGGAGCTCCTGCGGCGCGGACTCGAGGACCAGAGCCCCGCCTGCCGCGGCTCGGCGCTGCTCTCACTGGAGCTCCTCTCCCGTGACCACCCGCGGCTCGTCAACAGCACCAGACCGCTTCTCCATTCGCTCGCAAACGACGATCCGAACGCCGCAGTCCGCCGCCTTGCGGTGCTCTCCCTCAAGAACGGATCGCCCATGCAGGATACGCAGACGCTGCTCGCGCATCTCGCCGAGGAGTCGGAGGATCGCGAGCTACGGGAAACCGCTGCGGCGGTGCACCGTGCGTTGAAGAAGAAAGCCTCGACGCGCTAGCTGCAGCCGCACGCGCCGGAGTGGCGCAGGCGACCGCATGCGGGGCATTTCTTCTCGGGGCGGCGCAGCTCGATGAGGCTCATCCGAGCGGCGGCCCAGGTCATGGCCAGGCCGACGCCTGTGGTCGTGATGAGGACGCCGAGGATATGAGGGTCGTTGGGCATGAGCTCGTTTCCTTTTAGCGCTGACGGCGGGCGTGTGGGTGCGCACTGAAATACGTGTCACGCCGACGCGTGTCCGAAACATGTGTGTAGAGCTCGGTCGTGCCGAGGTCTGCGTGCCCCAGCATCTCCTGCACGCTGCGGAGGTCGGCCCCTCCTTCGAGCAGGTGGGTCGCGAAGGAATGGCGCAGGAGATGCGGATGGACGCGAACTGGGTCGAGGCCCGCCTTCGCTGCGAGCCGGCGGAGAATGAGGAAGGCCCCGGCGCGGGTCAGCGCGCCGCCCTGGGCGTTCAGGAAGAGCTCCGGCCGGTGCCGGCGGTCGAGGTACGGGCGCCCGCGCGCGAGATAGCGCCGCATGGCCTCCACGCCTTCGCGTCCCAGCGGGACGATGCGCTCCTTGTCGCCCTTGCCGAGGCAGCGGACGAGACGGTTGTCGAGGTCGATGCGGCCGCGGTCGAGCCCGACGGCCTCGCTCACGCGGAGCCCGGCTCCGTAGAGCAGTTCGACGAGCGCACGGTCGCGGAGACAGCGGGGCGTCGTGCCATTCGCCGCCTGGATGAGCCTCTCGACCTCTCCGGGTGAGAGCGTGCGCGGGAGGCGCGTCCTCCTCCGCGGGAGATCGAGCTCCGCGGCCGGATTGTCCTCCCGCTGTCCGAGGAGGACGAGGTGGTTGTAGAAGGAGCGAGCCGCGGCCGCCCGGCGGGCGATCGACGACGGCGCCTGTCCGCGTCCTCGCAGGTCGGCCAGCCAGCCCTGCAGGTCGTCGCTGCTCGCGTCCGCCGGCGATCGTCCGAGGAAGCCGGCGAGGTCGGCGAGGTCACGGCGGTACGCGTCGACGGTTCGCGGCGCGCGCCGGGCCGCGAGCAGGGCGAGGAAGCCCTTGACCGCCGGGTCAGGCGCGGGGGTGGGCCTGGTCGTAGACGCGCCGGAGTCGCTTGGCGTCGACATGGCTGTACACCTGGGTGGTCGAGAGGGAGGAGTGTCCGAGCAGCTCCTGGATCGTTCGCAGGTCGGCGCCGCCCTCGAGGAGATGCGTGGCGAACGCGTGGCGAAGCTTGTGCGGGTTGGGAAGGAGGCGCCGCAGCGTCGAGGTGTTGAGTGGGCGGCCCCGCGCGGAGAGGAAGACGTGATCGTCGGCGCCCGCAGCCAGCGCCGGCCTTCCGTGCTCCAGATACGTCCGCAGGCGGAAGGCGGCCTCCTCGCCGAGGGGAACCATGCGCTCCTTGTCTCCCTTGCCGCGCACGAGGAGCGCCTCTTGCTCGAAGTCCACGGACGCGAGCTCGAGGTCGACGGCCTCCTGTGCGCGCAGCCCGGCCGAGTAGACGACCTCGAAGAGCGCGCGGTTGCGGAGGGCGAGCGGCCCATCGCCGTCGAAGGCGGCCAGAAGCTCGTCGGTCTCTTCGGGCCGGGGAGCGTGCGGCAGGCGGCGGCTGCGGCGTCCCGAGAGCGCGACCTCCGGGACCCGGGCGGAGCCGAGCGCGGAACGCAGGAGCGAACGCACCGCGGCGAGCTTGCGCCCGAGGGTCGGTGCGGAGAGCTTGCGCGGCGTTCTACCCGGCCGGTCCGCGCCGAGCTCGGCCGCGTAGTCCGAGAGCGTCGCGGCGTCTACCTTGTCGAGCGAGAGACCGCGTCGTCGCAGCCAGGCGGCGAACTCCTCGAGGTCCGCCCGGTAGGCGCGTCGGGTCGCGTCCGAAAGCGAGGGGCTCTCCAGGAACCGGTCGATGGCGGAGCGCGTGTCCACGGCAGGGTTTTTCGCCTGCGAACTAGGGTTCCTGCCCGTGCGGATCAGGCTGAACGTCCAGGATCTCCTCATCGCGAGCTGGGAGACCGATCGCGAATCGGTCGAGCGCGTGACGCCCCCTGGCCTCGAGCCGGCGGACGTCGACGGCCGCTTTCTCGTCTCCCTCGTCTCGTTTCGGGTTCGGAGCGGGCGGGTCGGAGTCTTGCCGACGCTCCCCTTCTCGCAGGTGAACGTGCGCACATATGTGACGTGGAAGGATGAGCCCGCCGTGCTCTTCCTCGGCTCGCGCGTGACGGCCGGGGGCCTGCCGGGGCTCCTGCTCGGCGCGCCCTACCGGAGCGCGCGGCTTCGCCTCCGACCAGGGGAGGCGCGCGCGTCCGGTCTCGGTCTCTCGCTCCGCTATCGGCCGGCCGGAGACGCAGACCCCGGCGCGCTCGGCCGCCATGAGCTCGGTGTCTTCGAGGACGGAGGGCTGAGGGCGATCCGCATCAAGCGCGGACCGGCTGACTGGCACGGCGCCGAGCTGCTCGAGCCTCCGCGCACGGACATCCTCCTTGCC
>DATAOL010000191.1:0-6517 GCA_036265755.1 Gaiellaceae bacterium
GGCGAGCCAGCGTTCTCGCAGCCACTCGTTGTGGGCGCGGGCGAGCTCTGCTGCCCGGTACGGGCTCGGCATGAGGGAGACGAGCAACGCGTCGTCCCCGTTCAGGATTCCGATCTCCGTGCCGCTCGGGTCGAGCAGCTCCCCGCGCACCGCCTCGAGGTCGGAGGCCGGCGGATGGCCGTTCTGCTCGATGTCTGCACGGAACCATGAGGAGGGGTGCGACCACGAGTATCCCGGGATGCCGAGCGACGGCCCCTGCGCGCGGAACCACTCCCGCTGGCCCGGCTCGACGTAGCCGAGGAACTCCTCGACGTCGCCGATCTGCGGGTGGATGTCGCAGTCGATCATGCAAAGGACGATAGTCCACCCGACGTGTCGTCCACCAGCGAGGACTGGGATTGGCTGGGAGCCTTCCTGAAGGGGCGAGGGCTTTCCGGTATTGCGATCGCCGTGACGGACGGGGACTCCGAGCGGTCGTTCGTGAGCAAGGGCTGGGCAGAGCTACGCCGCAAGCCGATCGACCGCGAAACGCTTTTCGAGTTCGGCTCGGTCGGAAAGACGTTCACCGCGCTGCTCGTCTTCCAGCTCGTCGACGAAGGAGCAATCGATCTCGGCGCCCCGGTCACCGAGTACCTCACCTGGTTCGAGGTCCGCTCGGACTTCGAAACGATCACCGTCGAGCATCTGCTCACGCACTCGGCGGGCCTGATCCGCGGTCAGGAGATGAGCCCCGACTCGCGCTTCGACGTCTGGGCGTTGAGGGAGACCGAGGCAGCCTTTCCGCCCGGAGAGCGCCACTACTACTCCAATGTCGGCTATCGAACGCTCGGCTACATGCTCGAAGACATCACGGGCAAACGCTATCCCGACCTCGTCCGGAGCCGCCTGCTCGAACCGCTTGGCCTGACCCACACGGTGCCGGAGCTCACGCCGGACGTCCGCCCTCGTCTGGCGGTCGCGTACGAGCGGCTCCATGACGACCGGATTCCCGATCCGGAGGACCCGCTCGTGCCCGCGACCTGGGTCGACACCGATACGGGCGACGGCTGCATCGCCGGCACGACCGGGGACCTCGCCGGCTTCGCCCGCTTCCTGCTGGGCGGGCCGGCCGAGCGCCTGACAGGCGGCCTTCTCCTCGAGGCGGACGACGGATGGAGCTACGGCTACGGCCTGGAGCGGAAGAAGGAACTGTTCCGTCACGGAGGCTCGATGCCCGGGCAGAGCTGCACGATGCTCGGGGATCTGGAGACCGGCTTCGCAGTCGCGGTGCTCCTGAACGGGCCGGACGAGCACGATGTCACGGAAGAACTCGCCGAATACGCGCTCGGGCAGGCGCGCGGCGAGAGCCCGTCCCCGCCCGGAGGCCCCGAGCCCCGCCGGCCGACGCCCCAAGCGGAGCCGCTGGAGGAGTGGTCGCGTCTCTACGGGCGTTACCGCGCATACAATCCCTGGACGCCGGGGTTCCGCGTCGTCCAGTGGGAGAGCGGCCCGGGGCTCGTGTATCCCTGGGGACAGGAGGAGCCGCTCACCCCGCTCGGCGACGACGCCTTCAGGATCGGTGCCGAGTGGTCGCCGGAGCGCGTGCGTTTCGACGCCGTGGTCGACGGCCAGGCCCTGCGCGCGAATCTCTCCGGCGAGAGCTACTACCGCAGCGACTTCCCCTAGGCGGATGGCCTAGACGTTGTCGCGCGGGAAGCCGAGGCTCCACGAGCGCGTGAAGATCCTCTCGCCGTTCTCGTAGACGTCCAGCGTGCTCTCGATCTGGAACGCCTCCGCCCCCGACGCCATCGAGCTCGTCACCTCGGAGCGGGCCTGCCAGTCGCCACGCGCCATGTCCGACGTCGCGTGGAAGCGCACCTCGGCGGAGAGCGGGTCGCCTTCGACGATCGAATAGACGCAGTGACTCGTGTCGGCGGAGTCCAGCTCGGCGTCGACGAAACGAACCGAGCCCCCGAGCGCCCAGTCGAAGATCTGCTCGACCTTTCCGGTGGCGTGCTCCTTGCGGAGATAGCGGCCGCCGGGATCCCCCTCGACCTCCTGGACGGCGAGCGCCGCGGAGTGCTCCGGCTCCTCGAAGGGCCGGAGGTCGGCGTCTTCGGCGCGGGGTCTGCGCACGGGCAGCTCGAGCCGTCCTCCCTGGACGGTCAGCGTCACCGCTTCCGGGGAGGGCCAGGCCCAGGGCCAGTACGTCGGCGAGACCGCGACCCGCAGGCGATGGCCTACGGGGAACGCGTGCGCGATGACGTCCAGCGGCACGGTGATCTCGTAGCGCTCTCCCGGCTCGATCGGATCCGGATGCTCATGGCTCTCACGATGGGCGAGGTTCAGAAGCCCGCGGGTGACGAGGAGCGAGGCGCCGTCCGGCGCGACGTCGCAAAGGCGAACGGCGACGAGCCCCTGAGGTCGGTCGACCTCGAGCTCGAGGGTCACGGAGGGGTGGCCCAGGATCTCCAGCGGCTCATTCAGAGGCTCGAGGTCCCACGTCAGGGAAACGGCATCGTCCGCGCGCTGGTCGCCGGCCAGGTCGGCCGACCCCCCCTCGGCCGTCCACACCCCGGCCTCGATCCCACACGTCTGGACGCCGAGGAGCGAGCGCGGCTCCCCGCCGAGCTCATGAGCCTGCACCTCGACGTTCGCCGAGGGCCATTCCCGCTCCGCGACCCATCGCCCGGGCCGCTCCTCGTAGGCCGTCCTCGGCTCGACCGAGTCCTGCATCCATGCGCGGAACACGGGCTCGTCCATGATCCCGGTGTCGAGCCCCTTCAGCCAGTGATCCCACCAGCGCACGCATTCCTGGAGGAAGCCGATGCTCGGGCCGGGCAGCGCGTCGTCCGGGAAGGCATGCGCCCAGGGGCCGATGAGCCCCTTGCGCGGGGCGGACAGGCCCTCCAGCATCCGCGGCACCGCGTTCGTGTAGCCGTCCACCCAGCCGCCGACCGCGTAGACGGGCACCTCGATGGCCGCGTAGTCCTCGCAGACCGAGCCGTGCTTCCAATACTCGTCGCGCCGCTGGTGCCCGAGCCACGGCTCGATCCAGTGATTCGCCCCCTCGAGGCGCCCGAGCCACGTCTCATGCCATCCGTCGCCGAACAGGCGCGGGTCGGGCGGCCGCGCGTTCCAGGTGAGCATCGAGGAGGCCCAGTGGAGCATGTCGAGCGCCTCCACGCACCCTCCGCGGTAGTGGACGTCGTCCGCGTAGCGGTCGTCCGTCGACATGAGCGTCATGATCGCCTTGAGACCAGGCGGGCGAAGGGCAGCGACCTGGAGCGCGTTGAATCCGCCCCAGGAGATTCCCCACATGCCGAGGTTGCCGTCGCACCAGGGCTGGTCCCGGAGCCAGGCCAGGACCTCGAGGCAGTCGTCATGCTCCTGCTCGGTGTACTCGTCGGTGATGAGGCCGTCGGACTCGCCGGTGCCCCGCATGTCCACCCGAACGGTCGCGTAGCCGAAGCCGGCGACGTAGGGCTGCCGCCGCGCATCGCGGATAGCCGTGCCGTCGACCTTGCGATACGGCAAGAACTCGAGGATCGCGGGCACTGGGTCGGCCTCCGCGTCCTCGGGGAGCCAGATGCGCGCGGCGAGCCGACAACCGTCCGACAATGTGAGCCAGGTGTGCTCGATTTCCCGGATCGGGCGCGGAAACTCGGTCCGGGTCGTCACCGGCGAGATCCTCTCATGGCGCGGGTTAGGATCGCTCGGTGAGCGAAGCGGTGCGAACGCGCATCGGCGGCCACGTGGTCGTCGAGGCCCTCGAGGAGTTGGGCGCCGAGACGGCTTTCGGCCTGCCAGGTGTGCACGCGCTCGGAATCTGGGAGGCGCTGCGCGCGAGCTCAGTCCACTACGTCGGCTTTCGCACCGAGCTGAACGCCGCCTTCGCCGCAGACGGGTTTGCGCGCGCCGGCGGGAAGCCGGCCGCGCTGCTCCTCTCCACGGGGCCAGGCGCGCTCAACTCGCTCACCGGTCTCATGGAAGCCTCGAGCTCACACGTCCCGCTCGTCGCGATCGCGAGTCAGATCCCACGCGACCTCATCGGACGCGGACGCGGCTACTTGCACGAGCTCCGCGACCAGCGGGCCTCTTTCGAGCCGATCGTCAAGTGGGCTGCGCGGGCGCGAAGCGCGGAGGACGTGCCCGAGCTGCTCACCGAAGCCTGGAGGCGAGCGCAGACCCCGCCGAGCGGCCCTGTCTTTCTGGAGATCCCCGTCGACGTTCTGACGGGCGAGACCGAGATGCGCGCCTCGGGCCTGGATGCGAGCCTGCCCGCGCCGGCGGTCCCGAGTTCGGCCGCGCTCGACGAGGCGGCGCGCGTGCTCGCGGGAGCAGAGCGGCCGCTCCTCTGGGCGGGGAGCGGCGTCCTCCGCTCGGGAGCGTGGGACGGGCTGCTCGAGGTCGCCGAGGCCGTGCGCGCCCCCGTGGTCACGAGCTACATGGGCAAGGGCGCTTTCCCCGAGGATCACGAGCTCTCGGCCGGGTCGGGGTGCGACGAGGGGGCCTTCCGCGAGCTCGTCGAGAGCGCGGACGCCGTGCTCGCGGTCGGAACTGAGCTCGGCGCCGAGACGACGCAGCAGTACACGCTGCAATTGGGAGGCGAGCTCGTCCAGATCGATGCGGACGAGCAGCGGGTCGGAGCCACCTTCCCCGCGCACGGCCTCGTCGGCGACGCGCAGGCGACGCTCGCCGCTCTCCTCGAGCGGCTGCCGAGGCGCGAGCCCGACGGCCGCGCTGAGGAACGGGCTCGCGCAGTCCGCGACCGGATCTCCGCGGGCCTCGCCGAGCAGGGCCGGACTCTCGAGAGCGGACTGCTCGACAGCGTCCGCGCCGCGCTTCCGCGTGACGCGGTCGGAGCCTGGGACATGACGATCCTCGCCTACTGGGCAGGCGCGCACTTCCCGGTCCTCACGCCGCGGCGCTTCCTCTACCCCCTCGGCTCGGGCACGCTCGGCTACGCGTGGCCCGCGGCGCTCGGGGCCTCCGTCGCCCTCGGCGGGCCCACGCTTGCCGTGGTCGGGGACGGCGGCTTCCTCTACGGCGTGCAGGAGCTGGCGACCTCGAAGCAACACGGCCTGCACACGACCCTTCTGCTCGTGGA
Source organism: Gaiellaceae bacterium (assembly GCA_036265755.1). GTDB lineage: Bacteria > Actinomycetota > Thermoleophilia > Gaiellales > Gaiellaceae > DATEOR01. The sequence goes on from DATAOL010000191.1 coordinate 5,090, forward strand.
CGACGGCGGCTACGGGATCCTGCGCGAATACCAGCGCGACGCCTACGGTGAGACGTTCGCCGTCGACCTCGAACAGCCGAACTTCCCCGACCTGGCGCGCTCCTTCGGCGTGCCGGTCGAGACCACGACCCCGGACGCACTGGCCGGAGCGCTGGAGCGTGCCTTCGCAACGAAAGGGCCGGCCGTCGTCCACCTTCCCGCCCACCTCGAGATGTGGTCGCCGACCCGCTGACCATGGCCGACTGGAGCAACCTCGTCCGCCCTTCGCTCGTCGGCCTCGAGCCGTACCGGCCGGGGCCGAGCCTCTCGGAGCTGCGCAAGCAGCACGGCCTCGACGAGATCGCGAAGCTGAACTGGAACGAGGATCTCTTCGGCCCGCTCCCGGGCGCGCTCGATGCCGTCAGAGACGAGCTCGTCAACGCCTGGATGTATCCGGAACAGGCCTACAGCGACCTGCGCGAGGCCGTTGCCGGCTGGCTCGGCGTGCCCCAGAAGAGCATCGTCCCTGCCCACGGCATCCAGGCCCTCATCGCAGCCGTTGCGCACGCCTTCATACGCGAGGGAGACGCCGTCGTCATCCCGCAGCCGACCTACGGTCTCTACGCGCAGGTCTCCGCGGGTGCGGGCGCCGGAGTCGTCCGCGTCCCCAACCGCGACTTTCGCCTCGACCTCACTGCGCTCGCCAAAGCCGCCCTGCACGAGCGCGCGAGACTCGTCTGGGTCTGCGACCCGAACAACCCGACCGGGGCCCTCGTCGAAGCGGGCGAGTGGGCCGAATTCGTCGCCGCGCTCGGACCAGACACCGTGGCCGTCGTGGACGAGGCCTATCGCGAGTACGCCGACCCCGACCGGCTCGTCCCGCGCGAGCCCGATGTCCTCGCCGGGAAGCCCGTCGTCCTGCTTCGTACTTTCTCGAAGATCTTCGGCCTGGCAGGACTTCGCCTCGGGTACGCCGTCGCCCACCCGGAGCTCGCGCCCTTCCTCGACGTCGTGCAGGAGCCCTTCAACGTGAACCGCGCGGCGCTGGCGGCCGGTCGCGCCTGCCTCGCGCACCCGGAGCGAATCGCGGAGCGCCGGCGCGAGTCGGCAGAGGCGCGGGCCCTTCTCGCCGACCTGCTCGCCGAGTCGGGCGTCGATTCGCTCCCCTCCGAGGCGAACTTCCTCCTCGTCCACGTGGGCGGAGACGACGCCGCGCTCGCCTCCGAACTCGTCGTGCGCGGTTTCCTCGTCCGCCCGGGAAGCGAGTTCGGGCTCGACGGTTACGTGCGCATCACCGTCGGCCCAGCACCGCTCATGGAGCGCGTGGCGCGCGAGCTGGCGGAGGTGAGGGAGGCGATGGCGGCCTGAGCGGCAAGCCTGTCGGCGTCCGCAGGGAGGGCGACGTCGCCGTCCTCACGCTGCAACGGGAGGAGAAGCTCAACGCGCTCT
>DATAOL010000192.1:0-19171 GCA_036265755.1 Gaiellaceae bacterium
CGAGCTCGGCCACGACGGGTATGGCGAACAGCGCGCCTGAGACCGGAACGGTCAAGCTCACCTGGGTCGGGCACTCGACAGTCGTCCTCGAGATCGACGGCGTCCGCTTCCTGACCGACCCGATGCTGCGCGGCCACGTCACTCATCTGCGCCGGGTGCAGCCCGTCGATTTCGGCGTGCTCGGCCGCGTCGATGCCATCCTCGTCTCTCATGGCCACTACGACCACCTCGACGTGCCGTCCCTGCGCAAGCTCGACGCCGCGATCCCGGTGCTCGCGCCCCACGGGGCTGCGGCGATCCTCCGTCGCGCGGGCCGGAACGTCGTCGAGCTGGGCGTGGGGGACGAGCACACCCTCGACGGGGTCTCGGTCCGGGCGACACCGGCCGAGCACGAAGGCGGGGGAGGGCTGCGAAAGAGCGACGCGCTGGGCTTCCTCCTGCTCGGGTCGGCCTCGGTGTATTTCGCCGGCGACACGGATCTCTTCTCCGGGATGGAAGAGCTCGGCCCGGTCGACCTGGCGCTCCTGCCGGTCTGGGGCTGGGGCCCGACTCTGGGCGAGGGACACCTCGATCCGATGCGGGCGGCGCAGGCGGCCTCCCTTCTCCGCGCGCGGACGGTCGTGCCGATCCACTGGGGCACCTACTACCCGGTGCATCAGCGTCGCGGCGACTACCTGACGCGGCCCCCGCTGGACTTTCGAGACGCGGTCGGGGAGGAAGCGCCGGAGACCGGTGTCGAGATTCTCGCGCTCGGAGAGACCAGGGAGCTCGCTGTCGCGAGGGCGGACGCGTGAGGAAGAAGCCGCGCAGCTTCGTCGCCGCCGCCTATCCGAGCCGGTCGGCCGCGGAAACGGGCCTGGAGACGCTCGAGGTCCTTGGGCGCGAGGGTGCGCTACACCTCGTCGACGTCGCGATCGTGGAGCGAACCGCGCACGGGCGGGTCGAGCTGCACCAGCGGCATGAGCTCTCCGCGGGAGAAGGAGCGGTCAGCGGAGGCGTGGCGGGGATTCTCGCCGGGCTCGTCATCGGCTTTCCGATCGCGCTCCCTGCGGCCGGGATCGCGATCGGCGCAGCCGCGGGCGCGTTCGACACGGGTATCGACGACGGGCGCATGCGCCGCCTCGGCGGGGAGCTGGAAACCGGCCAGGCCGCGCTCTGCGCCCTGGTCGGTCAGGCCGACTGGGTCAGGGTGAGGGAAGGGATGGCTCCTCACGCGGGCGAGCTGCTCGTCGCCGAGCTCACCCCAGAGGCCGAGGAGGCACTTCGGGCGGCGCAGGAGCAGGCTCAGATCTAAGGCGGCGGCCGAAGAGCCAGTAGGCGACCGCTCCCGCGGGGAGTGGAAGCCAGAAAGAGGCGAGGCGGTACGCGAGAGTCGCCGTCGCCGCGGCGGCCGCGTCCACGCCCGCGAGGACGAGCGTCCCCGTGAGGCCGGCCTCGACGAAACCGAGTCCTCCGGGCGTGATCGGGATCATCCCGAGAAACGAGGCGGCGACGTAGGAGAGCAGGACGAGCGCGGGATCGGGCTTCGCGCTGACCGCGTAGAGGCAGCTCACCAGAGCCAGGTAGTCGAAGAGCGACTTCCCGACCGAGGCCGTGACCGCCATCTTCCAGCGCTCGCCCAGCGTGCGGCGGATCTGGTTCCGCTCGGCGAGGAGAACGTCTGCGAGCGGCGGGCCGGTGCGTGGGCGCCTGACGAGGCGGAGGATCCATTCGAGCGCCCGCCCGACGAGCACGAGGGGCCGGTCGAAGCCGAGCCCGATCGAACCCACGATGGCCATGAGGACGAAGACGACGCCTCCCAGCCAGAGGGCGTGGAGCAGGCGGTGCTCGATCGGGGTGCCCGCGATGACGGCCGGAATCGCGAGCAGCGGCAGGACGACGAGGCCGGCGAAGAGGAGTCCCGAGGTGGCGGCGAGCGCCGATCCAACCCGTCGCGACGGCACGCCCGCTCGGACGAGCATGCGGTACTGGAGCGCGCCCGCCGCAGCCATACCGCCCGGGATGACCCGCCCGAGCGCGTTCGCGGCGAGCTGTGAGGTTCCGACCGCGAACCAGCTGGGGGTGCCGAGCGCGATTCGCTGCAGCGTCCAGATCGCGACGAAGCTGGCCGCCTCGAAGCCGAGCGCGATGGCGAACCACTGCGGCTCGAGGTCGAAGAGGTCGTGCCACGAGCCGAAGACGGCGACGAGGCTGGGGAAGAGCAGGTAGAGGGAGATCGCGGTGAGGAGCAGGAGGACGGCGCGAGTCGCGATCCGCTGCGGCGTCCAGCCCCTCACCGACGTTCTCTCCCGAGGCTATCCCGCGGCGAGCTCCCGTTTCAGTCCGCGCAGGCGGAAGGCGGTGAAGATCTCCATCAGGCCGCGCGACAGCGCGAACACAGCGATCCAGACAACGAGCAGGACGGCTTTGCCCGCGAAATAGCCGGCTGCCCAGAAGGCAAGGAGGATCTCCGCGATTCCGATCAGGAGGATCACCCACCAGAGGCCGATCTTGGGCCCGACGAGCGCGACCGTGACGTCGAAGATCCCCTTGAAGAGGACCACCCACGCGAATAGCGAAGCGAGGGCGACGAAGGTCCCCGCGGGTTTGAAGAACGCCACGATCCCCGCGATGACGAAGAGCGTGCCGAGCAGGCCGCGCGCGATCTTCCAGCCGGTGGAGGAGCTCGGCATGGCGATGAACTCGTTCACGCCCGCGGCGATTGCCACGATGCCGAACATGATCGAGATCGCAGAGACCGACTCCGCGTTGAGACGCAAGAGGATGAGGGAGACCCAGAGCCACGCGATCCCGGTGACGAGGAAGATCCACCAGACGCCTGCCGCGCTCTCGACGAAGTCCGACTCTTCAAACGACAACTGACGCATTGGTTCTCCTTGGAGGGTTGATCCATCCTCGCAGAACCGGCGGACCGCCTCGTGGACTCGGACAGGCTGCCGCTGCAGAATCAGCAGCATGGGCGAGGCATTCTTCTGGGGGCTGGTCGCCGGCTCGTCGCTCGTCCTAGGCGGACTGATCGCTTTGGTCCTGCCCATGAACCGCCGCCTGCTCGGGCTCGTCATGGGCTTCGGAAGCGGCGTCCTGATAAGCGCCGTCGCCTACGACCTCGTCGGCGAGGCCGCCGACACCTCAGCGGGGAGCGGCGGCGTCGCGCTCGGCCTCTTCAGCGGGGCGACGGCCTTTTTCCTCGGCGACGAGGTCATCGACCGTATGGGCGGCGCGGATCGCAAGAGCCGGGAGGGCGAGCAGGCAGAGGGCTCGCCGCTCGCGATCGTTCTCGGCATCGTCCTTGACGGCATTCCCGAGAGCGTCGTCATCGGGCTGACGCTGCTCGAGGGCCCAGGCGTCGGGGTCGCCGTCCTCGTCGCCGTCTTCATCTCCAACCTCCCGGAGGCGATTGCGGCGACAACCGGGCTCTCGATCACCGGCTGGAGCGGCAGGAAGATCACCGCGCTCTGGACGGGTGTCGCGCTCGTCTCCGCGCTCGCCGCGCTCGCGGGCTACGGCCTCTTCGGCGACGCTCCCCCGAGCGCGATTGCCTTCGTGCTGGCGTTCGCCGGCGGCGCCATCCTCACGATGCTCGCCGACACGATGATGCCGCAGGCCTTCCTCTACGGGGGCAAGCTCGTCGGCATCGTGACCACGTTCGGATTCGCAGTCGCCTTCGCGATCTCCGCTCTGGAGTGACAGCCGGGCTCAGGAGTATCCTTTCGCCATGTTCATCGCGCTCCTCGTCCGGTGGGCCCTGCTCGCGGCGGCCTTTGCCATCACCAGCTGGATCCTCTCGGGGATGACCATCAACGGAGGCTTCTGGTCCGTCGTCTGGGTGTCCGCGATCTTCGGCCTCGTCAACGCGATCGTCGGGACGATCGTCCGGCTGCTGACGCTGCCGCTCATCATCCTCACACTCGGGCTCTTCGCCATCATCGTGAACGCGGCCCTGCTCGAGCTCACGGACTGGATCACCGACCGCCTCACGATCGACGAGTTCTTCTGGACCGCGATCTGGGCGGCGATCATCATGGCGATCGTCTCCGTGATCCTCGAGCTCGTCGTCGGTGCGTTCTGGCGCCCGCGTGAGCGTCCCGCGACCGCGTAGCCGCGTCAGTTCACGAGCTTCCGCTCCATCGCGAAGATGGCGATGCGCCACATGAGAAGCCCGAAGGCGACGATGACCGCGACGTGGTAGAGGTCAGCCCAGCCCGCGAATCCGAACGCGGCGTCACGGACGAGCTGCACGCAATGGTAGAGCGGATTGAACTGCGCTAGTACCTGTGCCCACTCGGGCAGCCCGTCGATGGGAAAGAACGTGCCCGCGACGAGGAAGAGCGGCGTCAGCACCGCGCTGATGATGTAGCTGAAGTTCTCGATGGACTTGGCAAAGCCCGCCGTCATGATCCCGAAGTTGGCCCAGCCGTAACCGGCAATGAAGCCGATGAGCGGCACGGTGAGCATTCCCCACGCTGGAGGAAGCCCGAAGAACATCGCGACGATGAGCGGCACGCAGCCATAGACGCCCGCGCGCGTGGCGATCCAGAGCGCCTCGGCCGTGACGAGCTCCTCGGTGTCGACTGGAGCGGCCAAAATGGCGTCGTACGTACGCTGGAAGCTGTACTTGACGAAGGTCCCGAACATGGCCGGGAAGGCGCTGGAGAAGAGGACCGCGGTCGCCACCGTGCCCGTTCCGACGAACTCCACGTAGTCGTAGCCGCCGATCGTGCTGACGAGCGACCCGAAGCCGAAGCCGAAGGCGAGCAGATAGATCGTCGGCTCGACCGTCGACGAGAAGGTCGCCGAGCGCCAGTAGGACGAGAAGTTGACGATCTCGCGCACGAGGACGCCGGTCAGCGCGGGGCGCTCCAGCCGTCCAATCCGGACGGCGCGCGAGGCTCTTGTCGCCGCGTTCGTCGCCATCAGTCGATCTGCTCCCCGGTAAGGAGCACGAACACGTCCTCGAGGTTCGCCGGCCGCCGCTCGCCTTCCGGCGCTTGTCCGTCGGCGCCCTCGGCGCCGAGCACCGCGATGCTCGTACCCGTTCTCCGGGTCTGGTAGCCGTCGGAGCGCGCGCCCGCCTCCACCTCGGCGAGCCTCGCCGGCGGTCCATACACCTCGATCGCGGTCTTCCCCGCGTGCTCGGCGATCAGATCGGCTGGCGTGCCTGCGGCCACCGCGCGGCCGTGGGACATGATCAGGACCGTGTCCGCGAGGCGCTCCGCCTCCTCGATGTAGTGCGTGGACATGAGGATCGTCGTCCCCTTCGCGCGGAGCGCGTCGATGAGCGCCCACAGCTCCTGCCGCACCTGCGGGTCCAGTCCGACCGTCGGCTCGTCGAGAAGCACGAGGCGCGGGCGGTGCACGAGGGCGCGTGCGATGAGCAGGCGGCGGCGCATCCCGCCTGAGAGCTTGTCGACACGCGAGTCCCGCCGGTCGACCAGGTTGGCCATCCGCAACGCGCTCTCGATCGCCCCGCGCCGCTCCGCTCGGCCGATGCGGTAAAGGTGCGTGAAAACGAGGAGGTTCTGCTCGACGGTCAGCGTGACGTCGAGGTTGTCGAGCTGCGGAGCCACGCCGCACAGGGCGCGGGCGGACTTGGATTCACGCGGGAGGCGGTAGCCGAGCACCTCGAGCTCTCCCTCGTCGGCGATCGACTGGGCCGTGAGGAGCCGCATCGTCGTGGACTTGCCTGCGCCGTTCGGGCCGAGCAGGCCGACGCACGTCCCCTCGGGCACGTCGAGGTCGAGCCCGTCGACGGCCGTGATCGGTCCGTACCGCTTCACGACTCCGCGGAGCCTGATCGCCAGCTCGCTGCTCACGGCCCCAGCATGCCATTTCGCGTTCGCCCGGCTCCGCGGATGAACTTCTGCCCAAGTTTGTCGTCAGATCGAGTAAGTGCAGGCAGACACGATTGACCGGAGGCTGTTCGAAAACGACCGGCTCGTGGTCGGTGAGTTCTGGTGCCCTGCGGAAAGCGCGTGCTGGAGCGGCCTGAACAGCGTCTCCGCCGCGCCACACGTCATCTTCCCGCACACGCCGGTGACGATCCGCCAGCTCGGGCGCGAGCCCGTCGTTTGCGACCGCAACCACGTCCTCTTCTTCAACCCGGGCCAGCGCTTCTTTCGCTCCCTGCGGAGCCGGGACGGCGACCATTCGTACTACGTCGAGCTCGCGCCGGAGCTCATGTTCCGGCTCGGCGGGGGACTGACGAGCTTCCCGTTCGCTTTCGGCCCTTCCGACCCCGAGGCCTTCCTGCTCCAGCGGCTCGCCGTGCGGCACCTGCGCGAGCCGAGCCCGGATCCGGCGCTCGTGGAAGAGGCGATCACCGAGGCGGTCCGGATCGCGCTCGAGCGCGCGCGAGGCTTCCATGCCCGGCGCAACCGGGGGCGGGAGGGGACCCGCGCCGCGCACCGCGAGATCGTCGACCAGACGAAGGAGCTCCTCGCCGCGCGCTACCGCGAGCGCCTGACGATGGGGGAGATCGCGAGGGCGATCGGCGTCTCTCGCTTCCACCTGAGCCGGGTTTTCCGCTCCTCGACCGGCTTCTCGCTGCACGGCTACCGGAACCAGCTGCGCCTGCGCGCCGCGCTGGAGCGCCTGGCCGACCCGAGCGTCTCGCTCCCACCGCTCGCGGCGGAGCTCGGCTTCTCCGGCCACAGCCACTTCACCGCAGCCTTCCGCGAGACCTTCGGCGTCGCCCCGTCGGCGCTACGCGGGCGCGTCGGGCGGACGAAGCTCCGCGACCTTCTCGCCCGCCATTCGGCTAACAAGATCGTGCGTCTTTCGGCGGCTTCCGGCGCGGACTGAGGGCGGTTTGTGCCGCGCGCAGCCGTGTCGCGGCAGCCGCGCAACTTCCTGTCAGCCCGGCCAAACCTGCCGTGCAGGTGGGCGTCCGAAGCGTCGACGACACCAAGGAGGCAGGCGTGAAAACGAACAGTCGGCTGGTCTTTCTACTCTTGGTCATCACGGCCGCCGTCGTCTCGGCAGCCGGCTGTGGCGGGTCGAGCGGCGGCGGGAGCGCGGGTCAGTCGGGCTCCTCCGCCGCCACGGGCGCCAAGGCCGCGGACCAGGTCCTCACCATTGCCTGGGGTGCCGAGCCGCCGTCGCTCGACCCGGGCCTCGCGACGGACGTGACGTCGTCCAACATCTTGCTGAACATCATGGATCCGCTCGTGACGCTGGGCGGCGACCTCGAGCCGGTCCCCGGGCTCGCCGAGAGCTGGGACGTGAGCGAGGACGGCAAGACCGTCACCTTCCATCTGCGGAGCGACGGGAAGTGGACCAACGGAGACCCCGTCACCGCAGAGGACTTCGAATGGTCCTGGAAGCGCACCATCTCGCCCGACCTAGCCGCCGATTACGCGTACCAGTTCTACGGGATCGTGGGCGCGGCCGACTACAACGCGTGCCAGAAGGATTGCGACGCGCTCGCCGACAAGGTGGGCATCAAGGCGGTCGACGACCGCACCCTGGAGGTGCATCTGACCTCGCCGCAGCCGTGGTTCGTGCAGCAGGTGAGCCACCACTCGTTCCTCGCGGTCCACCGGGCCACGGTCGAGCAGTTCGGCGACCGCTGGACCGATCCCGAGAACATCGTCACGGACGGCCCGTTCAAGCTCGAGTCGTGGGAGCACGATTCGTCCATCAACCTCGTCAAGAACGACGCCTGGCGCGGCGCCAAGGACGTCAGCCTCACGCGCGTGAACGGCAAGATCATCGTCGACGGGACGACACGCGTGCAGGCTTTCGAGGCCGGCGAGGTCGACGCCCTCGACGCGGGCGGCCTGCCGCCGGATGAGATCGCGCGTCTCAAGGAGACGCCGGAGTACGAGTCCTATCCGGCCCTCGGCACCTACTACTACGGGTTCAACCTCGACAACCTGCCCGACCTGAAGGAGCGGCGTGCGCTCTCGCTCGCGATCGACCGGCGCACGATCGTCGACAACATCGCGCAGGCCGACCAGGTTCCGGCGACGGGCTTCTCGCCGAAGGGCCTGCCGGGGTTCGACGTCTTCAACCCCAACTCGCCGTACACGCCGGAGAGCGGCGACCTCGACGCCGCGAAGGACGCGATGTCGCAGGCGCAGAACCCGAAGACCACCCTCAACCTGTTCTTCAACGACTCGCCGGGTCACAAGGAGATCGCGACCGCCGTGCAGGCGAACTGGAGCGACCTCGGCGTGAAGACGACGCTGAAGCAGCAGGAATGGGCGCAGTTCCTCGAGTTCCTCGGCCCGCCGCCGAACAAGGCCGTGGACGTCTACCGCAACGGTTGGATCGGCGACTACGTCGACGCGATCAACTTCCTCGAGCTGTGGACGTGCGACTCCGGCAACAACAACTCGAACTACTGCGACAAGGACTATGACGCGCTCGTCGAGCAGGCCCGGCAGACGCCGGACAACGACGCGCGCTACAAGATCTACGCGCAGCTCGAGCAGAAGCTCGTGGGCCAGGACGGAGCCCTGCCGTTCACGCCGCTCTACTGGTACACGTACCCGAACCTCGAGAAGCTGTCGGTGAAGGAGAGCTTCACGGTCAACCTCCTGAACCAGATCGACCTGACGAAGGTGGTCGTCAGGGAGCAATAGGGCACTCCCCACCACCTGTCACCGGGCGGATGGGGCGCGTCCGGCGCCCCGTCCGCCCCCCTCCAAGGTCGCCTCGAAGGGTGCGGGAATCCGCACCCTTCACATGCCGGGTGGCCTCATTGTCCGGCTCCCGTGGGGGAGGCAAGCTACGGCAATGAACGAAGTTGAGCTCTCACTCCGCGCCCGGCAGATGCCTCCCCTCCACGTCCATGCGGAGGACGAGGAGCTGCGCGTCCTCGACGGGCGCCTGACGGTCTTCGCGGGCGGGCGGCAGGTCGAGCTCCGCGCCGGGGAGAGTTGGGTCGCCCCCGCGGGTAAGCCGCACACCTACCGTGCCGAGTCGCCCCGCGTCCGGCTCGTCGCCGCGACCTCCGTGCGCGCGGCCGGCAGCTACGAGGACTTTCTCCGCGCGGTCGCGGAGCCTTCCGAGCTCACCGCCGAGGACGAGGCGAATCTTGCCGTCCTCGCCGGGCCGGCCGGCATCCGCATCCTCGGCGCCCCCGGCGAGCTCCCCGCCTAGTCGTCACACTGGAGCCGTGGCCATCCACGACGTTTCGGTGCCCATCCGCTCGGACATGCCGATCTACGAGGGCAACCCCGGCGTCGAGCTCGAGCGCGCCGACTCGATCGCCGACGGCGCGCCGGCCAACCTGAGTAAGTTGACAATGGGCGTGCATACGGGGACGCACGTCGACGCCGAGCTCCACTTCATCGACGGCGCGCCGGGGGCGGAAGGCATCCCGCTCGACGCGCTGGTCGGGCCGGCGCTCGTTGTCGACGCAACGGCGGTCTCCTCGGAAGCCCTCGGCGAGTCCGACCTCGCCGCTCTCGACATTCCCGACGGGGCGGAGCGCGTCCTGCTGAAGACGCGGAACTCGGAGCTCTGGGCGCGCACGGACTTCACGCGCGACTTCATCCGGCTCGACGGCAGCGGGGCTCGCTTCGTCATCGGGCGCGGCATCCGCACGCTCGGGATCGACTACCTCTCGATCGGCGACCGAGAGGCGCACCGGGAGCTGCTCGGGGCGGGAATTGTCCCGGTGGAGGGGCTCGACCTGCGCGAGATCGAGCCCGGCCCGTACACGCTGGTCTGCCTGCCGCTCGACGTCGTCGGCTCGGACGGCAGCCCTGCCCGCGCGATCCTGATCGATCCCTAGGCCTGCAGCTCCAGGCAGCGCACGCCGGTCATCTCGAGCCAGTAGCGACCTCCTCCGTCGCCTACCAGCCTGAGCAGCACGGCCTCGCACGACGGGCAGCGGACGACGATGCCCGGGGCCTGCACGTAGACGCGCGTGCGCCCGAATTCGGCAGTCGCACCGCAATTGGCGCACGTGCCGACCGCTGTGGTGATCTCGAAATGAAATATCTGCTCCAGTGCCCCTGCGGCCGCGTTGCCGTCCAGCATCAGCTCCTGCATGGTCATCCTCCTGTCGGCCCGAATCTCTCTGTCTTGACGCGCCCCGGCGGCCAGCCCGACTCGACGAGGCTCGAGGCGACCGCCTCGACGAAGCCCGTCGGCCCGCAGACGAAGGCGAGCGGATCCATCGCCACAGGCCAGGCGACCTCGGCGAGAAGCTCGGCATCGACCCGTCGCGTATATCCCTTCCAGCCGGCCGGCTGCTCCCGGGTGAGCGTGTAGACGGCCTCGAAGCCGTCGCCTCGTGACGCCAAATCGTTCAGCTCGCCGCGATAGATCAGCTCATCCTCGGTCTTCGCCGAGTACACCAGCCGCATCGGAGCATCGCTTCCCGCTGCGCGGCGGTGGCGGGCCATCGCCATGAGCGGGACGACGCCCGAGCCGCCTCCCAGGAGGAGCACCGGGCCGCCGTCACTTGCTTCCCAGACGAAGTAGCCGCCGATGGGCCCCCGCAGCTCCAGCTTGTCGCCGACCACGAGCTCCTCGGTGAGGTACGGCGAGACCTCTCCGTCGTCGAGGCGCTCGACGGTGAGGGCGAGGCGGCCGTTCTCCGGAGCGGAGGCGATCGAATAGCTGCGCTGTGCCTGGTAGCCGTCCCCGGCGGTGAGACGGACGTCGACGTGCTGGCCCGCGAGATGGCCCGGCCAGCTCGGCGTGTCCAGGACGAGCGTCTTCACGTGGGGCGTCTCCTCGACGAGCTCGGCGACGTCGCAGAGCTGCCATTCGAGACGGACGGGAGCCCTCAGTCCCCCCAGTACCGTTGCTCCCGCCACGGGTCTCCGTACATGTGGTACCCGAGCCCTTCCCAGAAGCCGGGCTGGTCGTCGTCGAGGAGGCGCAGGCCGCGCACCCACTTCGCGCTCTTCCAGAAGTAGAGATGCGGGACGAGGAGCCGCGCGGGGCCGCCGTGCTCGGGGTCGAGCGGTTCGCCGCCGTAGCCGAAGGCGATCCAGGCCTTGCCGCCGGTCACGTCTTCGAGCGGAATGTTCGTCGTGTAGCCGCCGTCGCAAAACGCGAGGACGTACGCGGCGTCCGTCTCCACGTCAGCGAGAAGCGTGTCGACCGAGACGCCTTCCCACTCGGTGTCGAGCTTCGACCACTTCGTCACGCAGTGGATGTCCTTCGTGATCGTCTCGCTCGGAAGGGCGCGGAGCTCCTCCCAGGTCCAGCGCTTCTCGTCCGTGACGGCGCCCGTGATTGCGAAGTCCCACTCCTCGAGACGCGTGTGCGGTGTCGGGCCCGCCGAGAGGACAGGGAAGTCGTCCACCAGATACTGGCCCGGCGGGACGCGACCCGAGTCGCCATCGTCACGGCGGCGGCCCTTGAACCCGCGCGACACGAAGCTCATGCGGGCATTATCACTCCATGGGCCTGCTCATCGGTGTCGCCTTCGTCGCGGGCATCGTGACGGCGATCTCCCCCTGCGTCCTGCCGGTCCTGCCGATCGTCTTCGCCGGAGGAGCGAGCGGTGGGCCGCGCCGTCCCTACGCGATCGTCGCGGGCCTCGTCTGGAGCTTCACGCTCTTCACGCTCGTCGCGACCGCGCTTCTCTCCGCGCTCGGCCTGCCGGATGACCTGCTGCGCAACATCGCCATCGGGGCGGTCCTGCTCATGGGGCTTTCCCTCCTCTGGCCGCGCCTGGGAGCGCTCGTCGAGCGGCCGTTCCAGGCGCTGGGTCGGAGAAACCCCGGCGGGACCGGGGGAGGCTTCCTCCTCGGCGTCAGCCTCGGTCTTCTCTTCACGCCGTGCGCCGGGCCCGTCATCGCGGCAGTCGCGGTGCTCGCGGCGACGCAGCGCTATTCCATCGAGGGCGTTCTGGTCACCCTGTCCTACGCGCTCGGGGCCGGGCTCGTCCTGCTGCTGATCGCGATCGGCGCACAACGGGGAATGAGCCTGCCCGGGCTGCGCCGTCGAGCTCCGCTGATCCGCCGGGCCCTCGGCGCCCTCGTCGTCGCCGTGGGATTCCTCATGGCCTTCGGGCTGGACGTGAAGCTCGCCTCACACGTCCCCGGCTACACACGCGCCCTTCAGGGTCTCGAGGACAGCGCCGCCGCGCAGCAGCGGATCGACGGGCTGCTCGCCGGCGAGAGCCACTTCCAGGCGAGCAAGCTGCAGGACTACGGGCAGGCGCCGGACTTCAAGAAGATCTCCTCCTGGCTGAACTCGAAGCCGCCCACGCTCGCCTCCCTGCGCGGCAAGGTCGTGCTCATCGACTTCTGGACGTACTCGTGCGTGAACTGCATCCGCACCCTCCCCTACGTCAAACGGTGGTACGAGACCTACAAAGACGAAGGGCTCGTCGTCGTCGGCGTGCACACGCCCGAGTTCGCCTTCGAGCACGTGCGCGGGAACGTCGAGCGCGCCGTGAGCTCGTTCGGGATCCACTACCCGGTCGCGCTCGACAACGACTACGGCACATGGACCGCCTGGGGGAACCGCTACTGGCCCGCGGAGTACTACATCGACCGCGAGGGCCACGTCCGCTATGCGCATTTCGGCGAGGGCGACTACGGCGAGACCGAGAAGGTCATCCGCACGCTCCTGGCCGAGACGGACCTACCGGCGCCCGTGTCGGGGTCCATCCGCGACCGCACGCCCACCGAGACGCTCACGCCGGAGACCTACCTCGGCACCGAACGCCTCGAGAGTTTCGTCGGCTCGCCCGTCGTCCCCGGGCGGGAGGCGGCGTACACCATCCCGAAGGTCGTGCCGTTGAACGGGGTCGCGTACGGAGGGCGATGGCTGGTCGGCAAGGAGCGCATCGTCGCCGGCTCTGATGCGCGCCTTCGCCTCGCTTTCCACGCGCGCGACGTCTACCTCGTCCTCGGCGGCTCGGGGGAGGTGGGCGTCCACGTGGACGGGAAACCGGAGCGGACCGTGGACGTGACCGGCGACCGCCTCTACGCCCTCGTCTCGAGCCCCGGGGAGGCCGCGGATCACACGCTCGACCTTTCCTTCACGCCCGGCGTCGAGGCCTACGCCTTCACGTTCGGCTAGCGCTCGGCGCAATACCCCGTCCGGGGGACGATGCGGTCCCGGACTGCGCCGAAGCTGAGTTCCAGAAGGCACGCGAGATGCTGAGGATCCTCCTCTACGTCGCCGCCGTGGTCGCTTTGTTCGTTGGTGCGATCGTGTACGGCGGAAATGCGATCGGCGCGTGGGATCCGCTCCCGCCCGCGCCGACGCCTCCACCTGCCGTGAAGATCGACCACCCGAAAGCGAAGCCGGGGAAGCAGTCGAAGCAAGCCAAGGCGGTTGCCGCCTCCGCCGGGCGCAGGACCCCGGCCGAGAAGGCGTGGGTGCGAAGCGCGAACGCGCTCTGCCGGGAATCGCGGGCCGGCGTCCAGAATCTCGCTGCCCAGGCCACTGACACGGGCACCTACAGCGGCTCCGTCGCGTTCTTCGAGCGCGTGCGCCAGTACAACAAGGAGATGAACGACCGCTTTCTCGCGCTGCGCGTCCCACCGCGCTACCGGGCCGACGTGGCGACGGTGCGCGTGCTCTTCGCGCGAGAGGAGCATCTGTTCGATCTCATGTCCAAGGCCCTGCGAGAGAGGCGAAGGGGCGTTTACCTCAACCTCTCCAACCGGGTCACGGACATCGCGCTCGACGAGGCCGACATCCTCGCGAACCTCGGCGCGTATTCGTGCGACGTCGACTTCTCGGCGCTCTTCGGCACGTAGCGTTTTCCACTTCCAACGCCTGGGAATGACCGCGCCATGCGCATTTCTGCGGTGGGCGTCATCTATCTCGTCGTCGGCGCGGTCGTCGCGGCCACGCACAACTACTTCGAGAACATCGACACTCTGAAGCGGCTTCTGTCCGCCGTGCTCGCGGTCGTCCTATGGCCGTTGATCCTGATCGGCATCGACCTGCACGTTCACTAGGTTGGTATCTTCGGAGCCGTGAGCGAACGGCTCCAGAACCTGCTCGAAGAGGCCTTTCCCGACGCCCGCGGGGTCGAGGTCGTCGACCGCACCGGAGGGGGCGATCACTTCCACGTGACCGTGGTCAGCCCGCACTTCTCCGGTCTCTCCCTCGTCGACCAGCACCGGCTCGTCTACGACGCGCTGGCCGAGCCGCTCGCCGACGGCACGATCCACGAGCTTCGAATCACGACGCGAGGAGAATCATGAGCGAGCTGAGCCAGAGAATTCAGCAGACGATCGACAACGAGCCCGTCGTCGCCTTCATCAAGGGCACGCACGAGCAGTGCATGTGCGGCAACTCCGAGCGGGCGCTCGACGCGCTGCGCTCGGTCGGCGCCTCCTTCACGGCCGTCGACGTCCTGCCCGACCCCGCCATCCGCCAGGAGCTCTCCGCGCTCTCGAGCTGGCCGACGATCCCGCAGGTCTTTGTCGGGGGCGAGCTGGTCGGCGGCGCCGACATCGTCCAGGAGCTCGCGGCCACCGGTCGGCTCGAGGCGAAGCTGAACGAGAGGCTCGGCGACTCGTGGCGGAACGGCGGCGAGGAACGCACGGTGGCCGTGACGGACCGCCAGGACCCGTTCCGGCTCGTCGGCTAGCCGACTTTCGTCGACCAGACCACAGCGGCGAGGATTACGCTCAGCCCCGACACGACGATGCCGATGATCCAGGCCTTGATGTCCTGGGAGCCCATGATCGCGGCGACGCCGGTGCCGATCCCGAGAATGCCCCCGGTGGCGACGAAGCGACTGAAGGACGACTGGAACATCGACATCCGGTCGCGGAACTCGACGCGGCGCTCTTCCTCGGACCGGCCCGTGCCGTTGCCTTCGTCGATCGCCATCGCCGGATCCTAACCGTCCCCGGCCACGTAATTCAGGCTGCCGCTGAGGACGGCCGCCACTGCGAGCACGATCGCGAGCGTGTCCTGGCCCGTGGCGGCAAGCGCAAGCGCGGCGACGGCGAAGACGGCGAGCTCGACGACGAAGCGAACCGGTTTCGGGAGGTCGATCTTCCGTTTCGGCGAGAGGAACGTTCCCCAGACGACCGCGACGACCGCCGGCGCCGTCAGGGCGAGCACCCACGGCACCGCCTCGGAGCCCTGCTGCGAGCCCCAGTAGGCGACGGCGGCGAGCGCGCAGAGCTCGAGCGCGAAGCGGACGACGAGGTTGGCGTTCCTTGCGAGCTCGATCCGGAAAGACCCTAACGCCGTTTACGGGAGGGCGCGAGGATCGCCTTCACGGCCTGGTGGCTCTCCTCGTTCGGCGACTCTGAGATGATCGTCGCCGGGCGTTTGAAGCGCCGTAGCGCGGCTTTCAGCGGCTCCGCGCGCAGCGAGCCCTCGCCGTAGGGAAGGTGCTTCGTTTCGTTGCGGTTGGCGAAGGCGATGTCGGAGAAATGGACGTGGAACGGCGCTCCGGGCTCCATGACGCCGTCGGCCGCCTCGAGCACGCCCGCGAAGGGCTCGACGTCGGTGAAGCCGCCGTCGGTGACCGCGTGCATGTGCGCGAAGTCGAGGACGGGCCTGACCCAGTCGAAGCGCCCGGCGAGCCAGAAGACGTCCTCCGGCGTCCCCAGCTCGCGGACGCGTCCCATGACTTCAACGCCGAAGGCCACGGCACGATCCTTCGGCTCGAGCCTTTCCCGCAGGGCGGCAAGGTCCTCGGAGACGGACTCGAGGGCCGCCTCGCGCTCGCGGCCGAGGAGGTAGCCGGGATGGACCACGAGGAGCTCCGCACCGACGGCTGTCGCGACTCCGGCCGAGTGGTCGATCATCCCGAACGCGCGCTTCCGCTTGCCCTCGTCTCCCGGGAGGTGGCCGAGGATCGCGGCGATCGGGGCGTGAATCGAGAGCGCGATCCTGTTCGTCCTGGCGAGTTCTCCGAAGCGCGCTGCCCACTCCCACTCGGGCTTCATCCAGAAACCGCCCTCGAAGTCGATCTCGCAGGCGGAATAACCGCGCTCCAACAGGAGGTCGACAGCGGCTTCCGGGCTCTCCCGGCTGGGGACGCGTGCGGGGCCGAAACGGGTTTTCATGTCGTCCGATGGCAAGGGTACGGTCTTTCGCGTATGGCGAAGCGACCGTCTCGCATCGAGTTGCTCGAGCTGGATATCGACCTCAGGCTCTCCGATCTCTGGAGCGAGGCCTGCGGCGTTAGCGAATGGAACCTCGAGGTGGTATCGGCGTTCCTCCGAGCCGCATACGGCAAGGGCTACTGCGACGCGCTCACCGAGGATGCTCCCGGCTCGCTGTGCCGGGATCACGGCTATCGCATCCCGGATCGGCGCATCGCGCCGGCGCACGAGCAGCTCTAGCCCGTCCGCCGGAAAAGCCCCGCTAAACTCGGTGTCGTGGCCCGGCGCCGAAGTCCCGCACGGCTAGTCATCGCGCTTTCGGTGGCGGGAACGCTCGCGATCTTTCTCGTCTACACCGCGCTCGCCGGCGGCACGCCCTCGCTCAGGCCGAGCCAGCTCGCGGGTCGAGACGGCCGCGTGAGCGTGGCCGGCAAGGTGGTCGGCCAGCCCTCGGGCAGCGCCCGCGGAACGACCGGGCTCCACTTCACGCTGAGGGATGTCTCGGGAACGGCGACGGTTCCGGTCGTCTACCGGGGCTCCGTGCCCGACCTCTTCCGGACCGGCCGGGACGTCTCGGTCGAAGGCCAGCTCCGAAACGGTGTCTTCGTCGCGGACAAGCTCGTGACGAAGTGCCCCTCGAAGTACACGAACAAGGCGAGTTAAGTGCCCGAGCTGGGCCGTGCCGCGCTCGTCGTCGCCTTCGGTCTCGTGGCCTACGCCGCGCTTGCCGGCGGGTACGCCGCGTTTCGCGGGCGGAGGCGGCTGCTCGAGTCGGCCACGAACTCGCTCTTCGCCGCATTCGCGGCCGTCGCCGCCGCGGCGCTCGTCCTGCTCGCGGCGCTCGCCCGGCACGACTTCACCTTCTCGTACGTCGCCTCGCACACGAGCCGCAAGCTGCCGCTGGGCTACACGCTCTCCTCCTTCTGGAGCGGACAGGAGGGCTCGCTGCTCCTCTGGCTCCTCGTCCTGACGGGAATCGGATCGGCGGCCGTGGCGCTGAACCGTCGCCTCGTGCGCGCGGTCCTTCCGTGGACCGTCCCGATCCTGGGCGCGATCGCAAGCTTCTTCGCGCTCCTCCTCGTCTTCGTCGCCTCTCCGTTCGGAACGCAGGCGGCGCCGCTCGACGGCGCGGGGATGAATCCGAGCCTGCAGAACCCGTACATGCTCGCGCACCCGCCGCTCCTCTACCTCGGCTACGTCGGGCTCACGATCCCCTTCGCCTTCGCCATGGCCGCGCTCGCGTCAGGGCGCACGGACGAGCGGTGGATCGTCGCCACGCGGCGCTGGACGCTCGCCTCCTGGACATTCCTCGGCTTCGCCATCCTCCTCGGCGCGAAATGGGCCTACGAGGAGGTGGGGTGGGGCGGCTGGTACGCCTGGGATCCCGTCGAGAACGCCGCGCTCATTCCCTGGCTCGTTTCGACGGCCTTTCTCCACTCGGTGATGGTGCAGGAGAAGAAGAACATGCTCCGCGTCTGGAATGCCGTGCTGGTCGCCGGCGCCTTCTGCCTCTCGCTCTTCGGCACGTTCCTGACCCGGAGCGGGGTCATCAACTCGATCCACAGCTTCACCCAGTCGTCGATCGGCGCCTGGTTCCTCGGCTTCATCGCCGTCGTGGCCGGATCGTCGATTGCTCTCATCCTCTACCGGCTGCCGCTGCTCCGCTCCCGCACGCGGCTCGAATCCCTCGTCTCGCGCGAAGCGGCGTTCCTCTACAACAACCTCTTTCTCGTCGCCTTCGCGCTGACCGTCCTCTGGGGCGTCATCTATCCGCTGGTCTCCGAAGCCGTTCGTGGCGTCGCTGTCACCGTCGGCGCCCCGTACTACGACTTCTTCGCCATCGCGTTCGGCCTTCCGCTCGTCCTCCTCATGGGCGTGGGGCCCCTCGTCGCCTGGCGGCGCGCGTCTCTCTCAGCTCTGGGGAGATCCCTGCTCTGGCCGCTGGCGGCCGCGCTCGCGGTCGGCGTGGCACTCCTTCTCGCCGGCGCGGGGTCGAGCCCGGCCGGGCTCGTCGGGTACACGTTCGGCGCCTTCGTCCTCGTCGCGATCGTCCTCGAGTTCGTGCGGGGGACGCGCGCGAGACATGCGCTCGGGGACGGATCCTGGACAGCCTCGTTCACCAGTCTCGTGGGGAGGAATCGGCGCCGGTACGGCGGGTACGTCGTCCACGCGGCGATCGTGCTCCTGCTCGTCGGCGCGATCGGGATCGGCGGCTTCGGCACGACGCGGGAGTCCAAGCTCGACCAGGGCCAGTCCTTGCGCATCGGGGGCTACACGCTCACCTACCTGGGCAGCGAGCAGCAGCAGGCCGCCAACGCCGAAGAGCTGCGCGCGCGCGTGGCGGTCTCACGCGGCGGGCAGGACCTCGGCACGCTGCTCGCCGGCAAGAACCGCTACCTCGCGGAGCAGCAGACCTCGAACGAGGTGGCGATTCGTACCGACTGGTTGCGGGCAGAGGACCTGTTCGTCATCGCCGACCAGTTCAACACCGACGGGTCCGTCTATTTCAAGGTGCTGATCAATCCCCTCGTCAACCTGATCTGGCTTGCGGGGCTCCTCTTCGTCGCCGGCTCGCTGATCACGATGTGGCCGGACGCGCGCGAGCAACGTCGCCTGGCCAGGCGCTTCGCCGAGGAAGGAGCTCTGGCCAGCGCCTGATGGGGATCATCGCTCTACTCCTCGCCGCCTGCCTCGCGATCGCCTGCGTCGCCTTCGTCGCGCGCCCTTTCCTGGTGGAACCCGAGGCGGCCGATGACCGCCTCGCCGGTCTCACGCCCGCCGAGCAAGAGCGGCTCCGCTTCGTCGAGCAGCGCGACCGAGCGCTCGCGGCGCTGAAGGAGCTCGAGTTCGACCATCGCACGGGCAAGATCTCGGACGCGGACTACGGGGAGCTCGTGGGCCCCCTGCGCGGCGAGGCCGCCGAGGCTCTCCGGACGCTCGAGCCTCCGCGCGCCGCCGAGTCCGTGCCGGTCGCGAAGGTGGACGCCCATGCCTGACTGCCCGCATTGCGGGAGCGCTGTGCCGGAGGGCGGCCGCTTCTGCCCCGAGTGCGGCCGGGAGCTCGCGGTCGAGGGGTCGACAATGGTGCGCCCGCCCGGTCGGCAAGCCTGGCCGCCTGATCCCTACCTGCTGATCAGCGGCGCGCTCGTGGTGGGAGCCATCGTTCT
>DATAOL010000193.1:0-7551 GCA_036265755.1 Gaiellaceae bacterium
CGCGAAGGATCGCCTCGGACTGCCGCTGGTGTTTCCAGAGAAGACAACGTTCAAGGAGTTTGCCGTCCGCGTCGGACGTCCCGCCGAGGATGCGATTCGTGCCGCGCGCGCGCAGGGAGTCCATCCGGGCTACGCCCTGAAGCGCGATTACTCCGGGATGGAGGACGCGCTGCTCGTCTGCGTGACGGAGAAGCGCTCGCCGGCCGACATCGACCGCCTCGCGGAGGTGCTGGGCGGGTGAGGCTTATCTTCGAGAAGTCGCAGAAGGGCCGGCGCGCAGGGACCCTGCCGAGCTACGACCTTCCCGCCGCGAAGGTGCCAGATGACCTCCGTCGCCGCGAGGCTCCTCGTCTTCCCGAGCTGGCCGAGCCGGAGATCGTCCGCCACTTCACCGCGCTGGCCGATCGGACCTTCGGCGTGGACACCGGCTTCTATCCGCTCGGCTCCTGCACGATGAAGCACAACCCACGGGTCAACGAACGGGTCGTCGCGCTTCCCGGTTTCCGTGACCTACATCCGCTCCAGGAGGAGGACGGAGCACAGGGCGCGCTCGAGCTGATGTGGCGGCTGCAGGAGATCCTCGCGGAGGTCTGCGGACTGCACGCGGTCTCTCTCCAACCGGCCGCGGGCTCCCAGGGGGAGCTCACCGGCCTCATGCTCATGCGCGCGTACTTCGCCGACCGCGGCGAGGGCGAGCAGCGCAAGACGGTCATCACCGCGGACACGGCGCACGGGACGAACCCCGCGAGCGTGACGATGGCGGGCTTCCAGCTGCAGAAGGTGGAAACGGACGCGCGCGGCAACCTCGACCTCGAAGACCTGCGCGCGAAGGTGAACGAGGAGACCGCCGGGCTCATGCTCACCAACCCGTCCACCCTCGGGCTCTTCGATGAGCACATCGAGGAAGTCTCGGAGATCTTTCACGACGCCGGCGCGCTCGTCTACTACGACGGGGCGAATTTGAACGCGGTCTGCGGCATCTCGCGGCCGGGCGACATGGGCTTCGACATCGTCCACATCAACCTGCACAAGACGTTCTCGCAGCCGCACGGCGGTGGCGGGCCCGGGGGAGGGCCGGTGGCGGTGCGCGACATCCTCGAGCCCTTCATTCCCGCGCCGGCCGTGGTGCGGGACGGAGACCGCTTCCGCCTCGACTACGACCGGCCGAAGTCGATTGGGAAGGTTCGCGGATACACCGGCCCGTTCGGCGTCTTCGTCCGCTCGTACGCCTTCATCCGCGCGTACGGCCCGGAGCTTCGGCGGATGTCCGAAGTTGCCGTCCTCAACGCGAACTACATGCTGAGCCGCCTGAAGGGAACCTACGACCTCCCGTTCGAGCGGCTCTGCATGCACGAGTTCGTGCTGTCGGCGCGGAACCTGAAGCGGGATCACGGAGTCAATGCGCTCGATGTCGCGAAGCGGCTCATGGATTACGGGTTCCATCCGCCGACGATCTACTTCCCGCTGATCGTTCCCGAGGCGCTGATGATCGAGCCGACCGAGACGGAGCCGAAAGAGACGCTCGACGCCTTCTGTGACGCCATGGAGAAGATCGCCGTGGAGGCAGCGGACGACCCGTCGATCCTCAAGGTGGCGCCGCATCGCCGTCCGGTGCGGCGGCTCGACGAGGTCAAGGCGGCGAAGCGCGGGATCGTGAAGTACGGATTCGACGAGCACCCCGATCTCAGGGGCGGCCCCTCCGCCGGGGAGGCCGTGGAGGCGCAGAAAGGCGCGTGATGGCGCGGGTCTGGTCTCGGCGAGACATCGAAGACCGCGTCAACGTGCTTCGCGAGCGGTACGACGGCCAGGCGTTCGCCGACGCTGTGGCTGAATTCGCCGAGGAGCTCGACGCGGAAGAGCAGGCCGACCTGAAGGAAATTCTCCTCGAGCGCTCGCGCGAGCGGGCGATTCGGAACGCGGAGCTCGACCGAAGGGCGGTCCAGGGCGGCTGGCTCAAGCGCACGATCGACAAGCTCGACCGCCGCATGCCGTTCTGATGGAGGTTCGCTCGCGGACCGACGCCGCCGCCTTCACGACTCTGGACGGCTCGACGATCCGGGTCCTGCTCGACTCCGTGCTCGGCGGAGCGGCCAATCAGAGCCTCGCTGAGGCAAGTCTCGAGGCTGGTCGTTCGACGCAGCGGCACTACCACGCCCGCTCGGAGGAGATCTACGTCTTTCTCGAGGGCAGCGGCCGAATGGAGGTGGAGGGCGAGTCGGGCGAGGTCCAGCGGGGCGACGCCGTCCTCATCCCTTCCGGAGCGTGGCATCGCATCGAGGCCGGCCCGGAGGGCGCACGCTTCCTGTGCTGCTGCGCGCCGCCGTATGCGGACGACGACACCTTCTTCGAGTAACCCGGTACCTTTGAGCTCGTGATCGATCTCCGGTCGGACACCCTCACCCAGCCCACGCCCGAGATGCGCCGCGCGATCGCGGACGCGGTCGTCGGTGACGAACAGAAGCGCGAGGACCCAACCGTCATCGCCCTCGAGGAGCGTGCCGCAGCTCTCCTCGGCCACGAGGAGGCGGTTTTTCTCCCGACTGCGACGATGGCGAACCAGATCGCGCTCCGCACGCTGACGGAGCCTGGCGACGAGGTGCTCGCGGAGGAGATGGCACACGTCTTCCGCTACGAGCTCGGCGGGCCGGCCGTGCATTCGGGGCTGGCAATGAAGTCCCTCTCGACCGAGCATGGGGTCTTCTCCGCAGAGCAGGTGCGGGAGGCGATCAACCCACCGGGCGATTTCCACACGGCGCCGACGGCGCTGCTCTGCATCGAGAACACACACAACGGGGGCGGCGGCCGCGTCTGGCCGATCACCCACCTGCGGGAGGTGGTCGCGGAGGCGCGCTCGCTCGGCCTCGCCGTCCACCTCGACGGCGCGCGGCTCATGAACGCCGCCGTGGCCAGCGGCACGTCGGCCGCCGAGTACGGCCGCGAGTTCGACACGGTGACGCTGTGCCTGTCGAAGGGGCTCGGCTGCCCGCTCGGTGCTGTCATCGCCGGTTCCGCAGAGCGGATGGCCAGAGCGCGCCGCTTCAAGCACCTCTTCGGCGGGGCGATGCGCCAGGCAGGGATCGTCGCGGCGGCGGGCCTCCACGCGCTCGAGCACCACGTCGACCGGTTGGCCGAGGACCACGCCAACGCGAAGCGTCTGTCCGAGGGGCTGGCCGAGGCGGGGCTCCCCGTCGACCCGGGGCTTGTCGAGACGAACTTCGTGCAGCTCGACGCCGCGCGCCTCGGCCTGACCGGCGAGGAGGCGATCGCCCGCCTGCGAGCCGAAGGCGTGCTTCTGTCCTTTGCGGCGAGAAAGGATGTGCTCCGCGCTCTCACGCACCTGGACGTCTCCTCGGAGGACATCGAGGAGGCGATCGCGGGGGCCGCACGCGCCTTCAGCGGCTCCGACCGCCCCGTCGCGCTGGCCGGGGACGCGCCGACGCCCTACTAGACGGCTTCCGGCTCGTCTTCGCCGAAGAACGAGCTGGAGACCATGTAGAAGAGCGCGATCGCGAGGAAGAGCGCGGCGCTTGCCTTCGGGCTGACCAGGGCGACGAGCGTTGCGCCCGCGTAGAGGGGAATTCCGGGTCTGTACGCCCGCGTGATCCCACTCACCTCGCGCGGGTCGGCGTCAGCCCGAAGCAGGCGACGGTCCCAGATCGCGTAGCGCCAGATGGCGTTGAAGAAGACGGCCGTGATCGTCAGCGTAACCCCGTAGGCGAGTGCCGCGTCCCGCCCCTCGTCGCCCCAGGCGTGGTCGGCCAGGAGGGTGGTCGGAAAGGGCACGAAGGCGATGAGCAAGAGGAGGCCGAGGTTCAGGTAGAGGAACGGCAGGTCGGCCTCGCGGATCTGCCGGAAGACGGTGTGGTGGTTCACCCACATGATCCCAATCGTCAGGAAGCTGGTGGCGTAGGCGAGGTAGGATGGCCAGAGATCGAGGAGGGCGTTGCCGAGGCTCTCGCCTTCCGGAAGGTGAGGAACGGTGATCTCGAGGACGAGCAGTGTCGCGGCGATCGCGAAGATGCCATCGGCGAACGTCTCCAGCCTGCCGGTCTCCATGCGGCAAGCCTAGAGAGGGGCCCGGCCGTGAGACCGAGCCCCTCGAGAGCTGCGGCTACTCGTACTGCAGTGCCTGCAGGACGTTGAGCCGCGCGGCCCGGCGTGCCGGGGCGATCGCCGCGAGGATGCCCACGATCACCGCGACGATGGCGAAGATGATCAGCTGCGGGACCGGGATCGCGATCTGGACCTCGAACTGCGACAGCGCCTTCGTCATCAGGATGGCGAGGAAGATGCCCAGCGGAAGGCCGAGCGCCGCGCCGATCAGCGCGGTGATCACGCTTTCCTGACGCACCATGCGGCGCACCTGCCGCCTCGTCATCCCCACGGCCCGGAGCATCCCGAGCTCACGCGTCCGCTCGTAGACCGAGAGGATCAGGGTGTTGACCATCCCGAAGATCGAGATGATCACGGAGAGTGCGAGGAGGACGTACAGCATGTTCAGGAAGCTGTTGAAGTCCTGATCCTGCTGGTCGATCCACTCGACTCGGGTCTGCACCTTGGAGTCGGGGAAGTCCTTCACCGCCGCCTCGAGCGAGGAGGTCGTCGCGGCCGTTGGATCGCCGGCGACGTTCACGAAGACGAAGGAGTTCCGCGGGCGATCGTAGATCGAGTCGAAGAGCGACTGCGGAATCGAGACGCTGCCGAGCATCGGGAAGAACGGTGGCGGGTGGTAGATCCCCTTGACCACGAGCTGCGTTCGGTCGCCGTTCGGGGTCAGGAGCGTGAACATCTCGCCGACCGCCAGGTTCTTCTTGTCCGCGAAGTCGTCGGAGACGATCGCGCCGTTGCGCCCGAGCTGGGCGAGGACCGCGTCGGACCCGTCCTTCCAGTCGAAGTGGTATGCCTGTGCGATCGCGCCCGGCTGGATGCCGGTGATGTAGCCACTCTCGCCGTCGGCCTTGCCGAGATCGGAGCGGACGCTGGTCACGAATTGCGCGGCCGGCGACTGCTGGACGGCCTCGCCAGCCGCGGCGACGAACGGCGAGAAGCCGTCCTGAGCCGTGACGACGTAGTCGGCCTTGACCTGGTCCTCGATCGCGCCGCGGTTGGACTGCTTCATGCCGTTCGCGAGGACGGCGACGAAGGTGACGAGCGCGATGCCGATCATCAGCGCTGCCGCAGTCGAGGCGGTCCGTCCGGGGTTCCGCCGCGAGTTCTCCTTCGCCACGCCGTTGACCATCCGCTCCGGGCGCACGTTGGGGAATTCGGCAGGCCATTCCGGTCTGAACCCGCGCACCTTGCCGCGCGCCCACATGATCAGGACAGCGAGGTCGAGGAGCACGAACAGAACCGCCAGTGCGATGCCGAGGAACGAGGAGATGATCACGCCGACGAGCACCGCGATCGCGAGCTCGATGGCGATCGCCTCGAGCAGCGAAGTGACTCGCTTCTTCGCGCCACGGTCGAATGCGGCCGACCGGAGGAGCCAGTACGTCAGTGTGACCGGATAGGCCAGGACCGAGAAGGCCACGACACCCCACTTGGCGATCGGGCTCGTGCCGACGGCGAGCGGTCGCACGGTCCGCGACGAGATCATGGCCACGCCGACGAACAGGAGCAGGACGCCGACGGCCATCGAGATGAGCCGCGGCGCGGTGTCCAGGTCGTCCTTGAAGAGCGAGAACCCGAGGAGCGCGATCGAGAGCGCGATGACCACGATCGCGATGTACGGGCTGAACTTGGAGAAGCGCGACTTGGGCAGCTCGGCTCCTTCGCGCACCGCCGCGATCGGCGGGACGCGCGTCGCCCGGAGCGCCGGAACCAGGCCGGCGACCACGGTGACGACGATGCCGATGAGGAGCGACACGATCACCGTCCGAGGAGCGAAGACGAGCCCCTGGGTCGGCAGGTCGGCGTTCAGCGCCTTGAAGAGCGCGTTCAGGCCGGCGGCGAGGCCGAGGCCGAGGAAGAGGCCGATCACCGCAGCGAACAACCCGATCACGAACGCCTCGAGCACGACGGACCAGAGCACCTGCCGCCGCGAGCCGCCGATCGTCCTGATGGTGGCGAACTCGCGCACGCGCTGGGCGACCGTGATGGAGAGGGTGTTGAAGATGACGAACGCGCCGACGAAGAGCGCCACTCCTGCGAACGCGAGCAGGAAGTAGCGGATGAACTTCGTGAAGGACACGCTCTTCTCGTCCTCCTTCGCTTGCGCCTCACCGGTCCGTACCTGGGCGGTCGCAGGCAGGATCGGCTTGATCTCCTCGGCCAGCGCCTGCTGCGAGACGCCGTCCTTCCCGGCGACGGCGATCGTGTCGTACTGGCCGGGGCGGTCGAGGAGCGCCTGCGCCTCCGGGATCGTGAAGACGGTGAACGTCGCCGATCCGATGGAGGAGACGTCGCCGTACTGCGCGAGACCGACGAGCTTGAACGGGCGAACCGGCTGGAGGGTGGCGATGCGCACCGTGTCTCCGAGCTTGTACCCCTGCTCGTCGGCGGTGTTCGCGTCGATGACCACGTCGTTCGGGCCCTTTGGCCATGTCCCCGCGACGAGCTTCAGCGGATTGAACTGTGCCTGCGCGGGATCGATCCCGAAACCGAACGAGGGCGCGCCGTTCGTGTTCACGGCTTTGCCGTTCTTTTGCAGGATCTTCGTGTTCGTGTCGTCGATGACGGAGCCCGTCGCCGAGGCGACGTCCGGGAGCGCCCGCACCTTCGGCAGCAGCGTCTGGTCGATCGGCGGCGTTTCCGCGGAGTCGCCCTGGAAGTCGATGTCGGCGGTCTTCCCCGAGACGACTGCGTCGGTGTTGGCGTACGTCTCGCTGAAGATGTTCTTGAAGGCTTTGTCGATGGTGTCCGTGAGGACGTACGTCCCGCTGACCATCGCCACGCCGAGGATGATGGCGATCGCGGTCAGCGAGGCTCGGAGCTTGCGCCCCGCGAGGCCTCTGAGCGCGACTTTGATCATCCCCGGCTCACTTCCTCCATCGCCGAGAGGATCTGGCCGGCGTCGGAGCCGCGCAGCTCCTTGACGATGCAGCCGTCGGCGAGGAAGAGCACCCTGTCTGCGATCGCTGCCGCGTTCGCATCGTGGGTGACCATGACCATCGTCTGGCCGTAGTTCGAAACCATCTCGCGAAGCAGGTCGAGGATCTCCTTGCTCGTGGTCGAGTCGAGGTTGCCCGTCGGCTCGTCCGCGAAGATCACGGTCGGTCGCGAGGCGAGCGCGCGGGCGATCGCTACGCGCTGCTGCTGGCCGCCCGAGAGCTCGGCGGGCCGGTGCGTCTTCCGGTCACTCAGGCCCGTGCGCTTGATCACCTCTTCGACCCACTCCTCGTCCACCTTCCCGCCCGAGAGCTCGAGCGGCAGCCGGACGTTTTCCTCCGCCGTCAGCATCGGGAGGAGGTTGAAGAACTGGAAGATGAAGCCGATGTGCTGGCGCCGCAGCTTCGTGAGCTCGTTGTCGCCGAGCTCCGTGATGTCGATGCCCTGGATCCGGACGCTTCCGGACGTGGGGCGGTCGAGGCCGGCGAGGATGTGCATCATCGT
>DATAOL010000194.1:0-3538 GCA_036265755.1 Gaiellaceae bacterium
CGCTACAGGATCGGCGACGTCCTCGGCCGGGGCGGCATGGCCACCGTCTACCTCGCGCAGGACGAGGAGCTCGAGCGCCCCGTCGCCATCAAGGTGCTCGCCGGCCACCTCGCCGACGACCCGAGCTTCCGCGACCGCTTCGTGCGGGAGGCGCGCCTGGCCGCCCAGCTCTCCCAGCCCAATGTCGTGCAGATCTTCGATGCGGGCGAGGACGACGGGACGCCGTTCATCGTCATGGAGTACGTCGACGGCCACACGCTCTCGGACGAGCTCGACGAGGTCGGCCGGCTCGACCCGGAGCGCGTCGTGGATCTCGGCGTGCAAGTGGGCGCCGGCCTCGAGCACGCGCACGCCGCCGGCCTCGTCCACCGCGACATCAAGCCGGGCAACCTCCTCCTACGAGGAGACGACGGCACCGTGAAGATCGCGGACTTCGGCATCGCCCGCGCGGCGGAGGCGACGCGGCTGACACAGATGGGCAGCGTGCTCGGCACGGCCGCCTACCTCGGCCCCGAGCAGGCGCTCGGCGAAGAGGTGACGGCCTCCGCGGACATCTACTCCTTCGGCTGCGTCCTCTACGAGTGCCTCACCGGGAGGCCGCCGTACGTCTTCGACACGCTCGCAGAGCTCGCGTTCAAGCATCAGAGCGAGCCCATTTGCCCGGTGCGGGAGATCAGGCCGGAAGTCCCCGCCGAGCTCGAGGCCGTCGTCATGCGCTGCCTCGCGCGCAATCCCGACTATCGCCCGCCGTCGGCGGCTGCGATTGCCGAGGAGCTCCAGGCGGCCTCCCCGGAGGACGCGACGCGGCCTCTCCCACAGGCGAGCGGCGCCAGGGCCTCAGAGGTGCGCACCGTTCCGCTTCAGCGCCCGACGGCGTCGGCACCGCGCCGCCGCGGCGCCGGCCCGCCCCTCGGCCGCGGTGGGCTTCTCGCGGTCGTCGCGGCGCTGCTCGTCATCGCTGCGATCGTCATCGTGGCGACTGCCAACACGGGCAAAGACGACGGCTCATCGGGAGGGAATCCGGCGCCGAGCGGGGTCGAGCCCGTGCCGCAGAGCGGCGACCCTGCGAACGACGCGCGCGATCTCTCCGACTGGCTGCGCTCGAACTCGGGCTAGCCGCTCGAGGAATAGAGCTCGGGCTCCGTGACCGCGGACGTGGCGATCTCGCGGTCGTGGACGAACACGAACGTCGCCACGATCGACACGGCTCCGAGCACGACGAGGAACCAGAAGGCCCACGCAAAGCCGGAGGTGAGAGCCTCGGGCGGCGAGGTGCCCTCCTTCACGAGCGTCGTGAAGTGGCTCGTCGCGATCGTGGACGCGATTGCGACGCCGATCGCACCTCCGATCTGCTGCGACGTGTTGATGAGGCCGGAGCCGAGCCCAGCCTCGTGCTCGGCGACACCCGCCAGGGCCGCGATGGTCACCGGCACGAAGGAGAACGCGATTCCGATGCCGACCGCGAGGTATCCGACGAGGAGGTCGCTCACGTAGGAACCACCCACCGAGATCTGGGTGTACCAGAGCATGCCCACGGTCATGAGAGCGAGGCCGATGGCGAGAATCGGCTTCACTCCGACCCTGGTGACGAGCGCCTGGGCGACTCCGGCCGAGACCACGGCCGTTCCAGCGGTGGTGAGGAACGTGAGGCCGGCCTTGAGCGCGGAGTAGCCGAGCACCTGCTGAACGTAGAGCGTCAGGAGAAAGAAGTTCGCGAAGACGACGGCACCCAGGATCAGGCCGACGATGTTGGCCCCGGCGACGGTGCGCACGTTGAAGATACGCAGCGGCATGAGCGGCTGCTCCACCCGCATCTCGATGATGACGAAACCGATGAGGAGGACGGCCGCGAGGATGAGGAGGCCGATCGTGCGGGCCGAGCCCCAGCCCACGTCGGGCGCCTTCGAGATCGTGTAGACAAGCAGGGCGAGCCCAGAGGTGACCGAGAGCGCGCCCGCGACGTCGTAGCGGCGCTTCGCGACCTCGATGCGGCTCTCGTTGACGAGCGAGAGCGTCAGGGAGAGCACCGCGATTCCGACCGGCACGTTGACGAAGAAGATCCACTCCCAGCCGAGGTACTTGGTCAGGATTCCGCCCATGAGGACACCGACCGCGGCGCCGCTGCCACCGACCGCGCCCCAGATGCCCAGCGCCTTGTTCCGTTCCGGGCCCTCCCGGAAGCAGGTCGTGACGATTGCCAGGGCCGCGGGCGAGACGATCGCGGCGCCGAGACCCTGGACCGCGCGCGAGGCGATCAGGACCCCCTCGGTGTTCGCCAGGCCGCAGACGAGGGATGCCGCTGTGAAGACCCCCACGCCGACCATGAAGACGCGCCTGCGGCCGAGCAGGTCGGCGGCGCGGCCGGCGAGGAGGAGGAAACCGCCGAACGTGATCGCGTAGGCGCTGATCACCCACTGCAGGTTCTCCCGCGAGAAGTCGAGCGCTTCGCCGATGGACGGCAGCGCGACGTTCACGATCGAAACGTCGAGGATGGTCATGAAGAAGGCGACGCAGACGAGCGCAAGCGCCTTCCAGCGGCGGGGATCGGGGGCCGGGACCGCGATGGCCCCTGAAACGTAGCGCGAACCGCCGCTATTCCGAAGGCCGAACGACTTCGAGGCCGAGGACACGCTCGAGGTAGTCGAGTGCGATGCGCTCGTTCTCGGAGTCGACCGTCGCCGAGGCATCGCCGCGAACAACGACCTCGAGGCCGGAGCGGCCTGCGTCGAGCGCGCTCTGGAAGACGCACATCTCCGTCGCGGCGCCGGCGACGACGACTTTCTGCACGCCCAGCTCCCTCAGGACTTCCGGGAGCCCTGTGTTTTCGAAGGCCAAGTAGCCGTCCTTGAGCACGACCGGCTCGCCGTTCCCGGGCGCGACCGCGGCGACGAGCTCACCGGCCTTTCCCTCTTCGATCGCCTCGCGGACGACAGCTTCCGGATCCGCGAGCTCGCCGCGATCGTTCGCGTAGACGACCGGCACGCCGGTGCCGCGCGCCTCTTCGAGCAGGGCAACGAGCGCGGGGTGGCGGCGCCTGTAGCTCTCGAGCAGCGCGTCACCGTCCTCGTGGCGAAAGTCCTTGAGCACGTCGACCAGCAGCAGCGCTTCACCCATGACACCCTCATTCCACGCCGAGCCTGGACCGCAACCAGAGACCATTCCGGACGGCGTAGCCCTCCCAGTCGTTGTTGAAGTACGCGAAGACCTCCGCGCCGGCGCGCCAGCCCTCGATCCGCCTCGCCCACTGCTCCAGCTCGCGCTCGGAGTAGTTGCCGTTCCGGCCGCGATGGCCGTAGTGAAAGCGGATGAACATCCAGTCCGCGGTCAGCTCGCGGCCCTGCCAGGGCCGCTGCGGGTGGTCGCCGATGACGAGCGCGGCCCCGTGGCGGCGCAGGAGCTCGTACGTCTCGTCGACGAACCAGCTCTCGTGGCGGAACTCGAAGCAGTGGCGGCCAGGAGGCAGCTGCGCGAGGGCGCCGGCGAGACGCTCGTCGTCCCGACGGAAGGTCGGCGGCAGCTGCCAGAGCACCGGCCCCAT
>DATAOL010000195.1:0-4990 GCA_036265755.1 Gaiellaceae bacterium
ACCGGCGTTCTCTTCGTCCCGAGGGCGACCTTCGACACGCTGGTCACGAACCCGTCCGTCGCGCCGGCCGGCCCTGCGGGCCCTTGTGGGCCTACCGGGCCTGCTGGGCCTGCGGGTCCTGCCGGCCCTGCGGGGCCCTGAGAACCGGGAGCGCCGTCCGTCCCGTCGGCGCCTGGAAGGCCTTGCGGGCCTGCCGGGCCCTGCGGACCGGGCGCCCCGTCGGCGCCGTCCGTCCCCGCGGGGCCCTGTGGCCCCTCCGGCCCCTTCGGTCCTTCCGGACCGGCCTCGCCGACCGAACCGGGCGCGCCGGTCTGGAACCAGGTGAGCTCCTCCTCGCTCGTGCTGCATTCGGAGGCGTCGTTCACGACGCGGATGCCGCCGTTCGAGGTGTGGTAACAGGCGTGGATGACCCCGTCGGGGTCCGGAATCTGAGCGAGGGCAGTCGCGGCCAGGCCGCCGAACACGACCGCGGCCGCGATGAACGCCAAGCGAAGAGGGGGACGCCGCATTGGAAACTCCTTCCACCCGGAAGATCGCCCGGCACGCCGAAGCGCGAATAACCCGTCCGGGTGAATTGCGCCGATTCGAACGAGGTCTTACCGGTTTCTTGCTAGGGCGTTTGCCCTGCTAGGCGGCGCGGAGCGCCTCGATCTCGCGCTGCACGGCGAGGCGCTGGAGGGCGTCCGTCTCGATCTGGCGCACCCGCTCGCGGGTGATGCCGAGCCGGCGGCCGATCTCCTCCAGGGAGACGGGCACGACATCGCCGTTCAACCCGTAGCGCAGCTTGACGACGTTCCGCTCGCGCTCGGGCAGCTCCGAGACGGCCCTGCGAAGGATCTCCATGTCCAGGCTGATCGTGACCTCTTCCTCGGGCCCTGCGTCCTCGCCGGCCATGAGCTCGCCGAGGGAGGTCTCGGAGTCGGCCACCGGGCGGTCGAGGCTCGTCACGGCGCGCGCCGCCTCGCGTACCTCCCGCACCTGCTTCAACGGGAGCTTCGCGGCCTTGGCGACTTCCTCGTCCACCGGCGGGCGACCGAGCTTCGGCGTCAGCTCGCGCTCGGCGCGCGCGATCTTCTGCTCGCGCTCGACGATGTGCACCGGGATGCGGATCTCGCGCGCCTTGTTGGCGACGCCGCGCTGGACGGCCTGGCGGATCCACCAGGTCGCGTACGTCGAGAACTTGTAGCCGCGCCGCCAGTCGAACTTCTCCACCGCGCGGATGAGCCCGATGATCCCCTCCTGAATGAGGTCGAGCAGGCTCAGGCCGTGGCCCTGGTACTTCTTCGCGATCGAGACGACCAGGCGCAAGTTGGAGTTGATCATGCGCTCCTTCGCCTCAGGGTCGCCCTTCTCGATCCGCTTCGCGAGCTCGACCTCTTCCTTCGCCGTCAGCAACGGGTGGCGGCCGACCTCGTTGAGGAAGAGTTGGAGGGCATCGGTCGTGGCGTGCGCGAGATCGCCGTTCACGTACGTCGCCGCGGGGGCGGATTCGCGGGCGCAGTTGTCGCGGAGGTCGATCCCACGGCGCTCGATCTCCTCGTACACCTCCTGCACCTGCTCGTCTTCGAGGTCGAGCGACTGCGAGACCTCGTCGACCTCCGAGTACTCGATGCAGCCGCTTTCTTCCCCACGGTCGAGCAGGGCCTGCAGTGCAGCGTCCATGTCAGTCCTATCTCCGGTCACCGTCGAACGAAACAGCGTGCTCCTCGAATCATCGCCCACAACCGTGGTCGGGGTGCCGGCGTGCAGGTTCGTACGAACATATGTTCTATACTGAGCGCTCGATGGCCCGGCCCCAGTATCTCGAGGACACATGCAAGACGGCCCTCAACAAGGTGCCCGAGGCCAGCCACGTGCCCTTCCGCTGGACGATCAACCCTTACCGCGGGTGTACGCACAGCTGTCACTACTGCTTCGCGCGCGCGTTCCATACCTACCTCGACCTCGGAATCGGCGAGGATTTCTCGTCGAAGATCATCGTCAAGACGAACGTCGTCGAGGTCCTGCGCCGCGAGCTCGCCTCCCCGCGCTGGAGCGGCGAAACCATCGCCATGGGCACGGCGACCGATCCGTATCAGCACTGCGAGGGCCGCTACAAGCTGACGCGCGGGGTCGTCGAGACGCTCGCGCTCTTCGAGAACCCCCTCTCGATGCTGACGAAGTCGACGATGATCGTGCGCGACCTCGACGTCTACACACGCCTGAACAAGGTCGCGCCGCTGACGATTTCGATGAGCGTGGGCACCCTCGACGAGGACGTGCGGCGGGTCGTCGAGCCGGGGACGCCGCCGGGCCCGAAGCGGCTCGAGATCCTCGCCCGCTTCTCCGAGGCGGGAATTCGCACCGGCGTCCTCGTCGCTCCCATCCTCCCCGGGCTGACCGACACCGAGGAGCATCTGGATGCCGTGCTCGCCGCCTGCGCTCAGGCGGGGGTCGCGTACGCGGTGCCGATCGTCCTCCACGTGCGCCCGACGATCCGAGAGCACTTCATGCCCTGGGTGAAGCGAACGTATCCGTGGCTCTACCCGCGCTACGCGGAGCTGTACGGGTCGCGCTCGTACGCGCCGAAGGCCTACCAGCAGGAGGTCGGTGAACGATTCGCGCGGCTCAGGCTCCGCCACGGCATGGGCGGGCACTCTCCGCGGCGCGAGGTTCCGGAGCGCCGGGAGCAGCTAGCGTTGGCCGTCTGACCGACCCTATCCGCATCGGCACCTGTTCCTGGGCGGACGACTCGCTCGTCAAGTACTGGTATCCGAAGCGCGTCCGCTCGGGCGAGGAGCGTCTCCGCTACTACGCCGAGCACTTCGACACGGTCGAGGCGAACTCGACGTACTACCGCCTGCCGGAGGAGGACCTCGTCGGCAAGTGGGCGGAGCGGGTGCCGGACGACTTCGTCATGCACGTGAAGGCCTTCGGGATGATGACCCGCCACCCCGTCAAGGCCGACGTCCTGCCGCCCGACCTCCGCGAAGCCGCACCCGTGGACGAGCGCGGCCGCGTCGACCGGCCGCCGCGAGATTTGCGCTCGGAGATCTTCGCCCGCTTCCATGCTGCCCTCGAGCCACTGCGATCGGCCGGCAAACTCGGCGGCATCCTGCTCCAGTTTCCCTCGTACATCGTCTGCAAGCCGCTCTCGTTCGAGTATCTGAAATGGGCGGTCGAGGAGCTCCGCGGGGATCACGCGCTCGTCGAATTCAGGCACAGGAGCTGGCTCGAGGAGCAGAATCGCGAGCGCGTCTTTTCCTTCCTCGAGGAGCTCGGCGCGACATACGTGGTCGTCGATGCGCCGAAGACCGAGGCCAAGAACCTCGTGCCGACGGTCTGGGCGCGCACGAGCCCGATGGTCTACATGCGGTTGCACGGCCGCAACGAGAAGACATGGAACGTCCGCGGGCGGAGCGCCTCCGAGCGATTCGACTATCTCTACTCGGAGGACGAGCTCGAGGAGCTGGCCCTGGCTGTCGAGGAGCTGGCGTCCAAGGCCAAGGAGGCCTATGTGATGGTGAACAACAACGGCCGCTCGCGCGCAGCCGGAAACGGTGACGGGCGCGAAAGATGGATCTCCCAGGCGCCGACAAACGCCCTGATGCTCAAGGAAATCCTGGCTTCCCGGTCGTGAAGTCCGAGATCCCCCGTTAAGATTCAAGGCAGGCGCTGGCGCGCCGATGGGACAAATTGTGGGGAGTCGTTTTTCGCGTATAGCCGCACCTGTGCTCGGCGCATTCGCCGTTGTGGTCGCGGTCGGCTTCGTACTGGCTGCGCCAAGTCTTCTCGACTCCCACTCCACGCCTTCCGCGGTGCCTGCTCCCCCCGCCGGATCGGGTGAGGTCGCCTCGGTGGTTGCACCGCCACTGTCGCGCCCGCAGAGGCCTCCCCAGCGTACGGCCAGCCCAGCTCCGACGGTTACGGCGGCGTCCGCTCAGACGCCGCCTTCAGTCGCATCCACTTCCGGTCCTGCCTCGCCCGCCTCCGGCCCCGCAGCCCGCTCGGGCGGTGGACTGCAGAGCGCGCAGCCGCCCACCGGCGGCGGGATCTCGGCCACGCCGCAGCCCGGCGTCGGCGAGCGCCCCGATCCGGGGGAGCCCGGAGGCGGCGGCGGCGACGGGGGCCACGGGCGGGACGACGACGAGCACGACAAGGAGCACTGCCACGACCAGCACAGTCATCACGAACACGGGGATCACGAAGGCGACCACCAGAGCCACGGGGACGGCGAGGGTCATGAGCACCACGGGAACGGCCATGGCTCGGGCCACGAGGGCGGTCATCACGATCAGGACAACGAGGACAACGACGAGGGGTCGAAAGAGCACGGCGGCCACGAGGAGCAGCACGGGAACGGTCACGAGAGCCATCACGCGGAGAGCCATCCGGCGCACCACGAGCACGAGCACGAGCACGAGGGGCATCACGAGCATGGGCACGGCGACAAGGCGAAGCACGGCGACTGAAGACGCGCAAGAAGCACTCGACGCCCCACGCGCATGACTCTCTAGGCTCCGGCATGGCCACGGCGCGAAGTCCCATCGAGGCGACCCTGCGTCCGCCCACTCAGGGAACTCCCGCCGGCGCGCTCGTTCTCATGCACGGACGCGGCGCTGACGCGGGCGACCTCGAGCCTCTCCTCGAGCTCCTAGACCCTGACCGCCGGCTGCTGGGAGTCTTCCCGCGCGGCCCGCTCGCGCTGCCGCCGGGAGGCCGCCACTGGTACGTGGTTCGCGAGATCGGCTATCCGGACACGGACACCTTCTCGTCCACGTACCCTGAGCTGGCCGCCTATCTCGACGACGTCCTCGCCGAACACGGGATTGGTTGGGAGCGGACCGTGATCGGCGGGTTCTCGCAAGGCGCCGTGATGTCGTATGCGCTGGGCCTTGGATCCGGCCGGTCAAGGCCCGCCGCGATCCTGGCGTTCTCGGGCTTCATTCCGACCGTCGAGGGCTTCGAGCTCGATCTCGACTCCTACGCCGGCCTACCGGTCTCCATCGCC
>DATAOL010000196.1:0-33702 GCA_036265755.1 Gaiellaceae bacterium
GGCGCTGCCCCCGACCGTGGCGCAGTTCGTGCCGCAGTGGACCGGCTTCGTGAACCGTCATTTCCAGCCCACGAGCGCCGTCTACCTCGGCATCGAGGCAGTGCTGATCATCGTCTTCACGTACTTCTACACCTCGGTCCAGTTCAATCCGGTCGACCAGGCGGACAACCTGCGCAAGTACGGCGGCTACATCCCCGGCATCCGCCCGGGCCCGCCGACGGCGCAGTATCTCGACCGTGTTCTCACCCGTCTGACCTTGCCCGGGTCGCTCTACCTTGCGCTCGTCGCGACCTTGCCGACCCTCTTCATTCGCTACGGCGGCTTCTCCCAGGCAACGCATCGCGCCCTCGGTGGCACCTCGATCCTCATCGTGGTGGGCGTCGCACTCGACACCATGCGCCAGATGGAGTCGCAGATGATGATGCGCCACTACGAGGGATTTCTTAAATGAGCGACCTCTCTGTTCGCGACTTGGTCGCTCACAGAGTGATCGCGAAGTAGAGTCGGCCCTTGGCCCTCGACATCGTCATCCTCGGCCCCCCGGGGGCCGGCAAGGGCACCCAGGCGAAGCGCATCTCGGCTGAGGCGGGGATCCCCCACATCGCCACGGGCGACATGCTGCGCGAGGCGATAGCGAACGAGACCGAGATGGGTCTTCGCATCAAGTCGATCTACGACGCGGGCGATCTCGTCCCCGACGACCTGATGATCGAGCTCATCCGGGAGCGCCTCGGCGTGTCGGACACCTCCGAGGGCTTCACCCTCGACGGCTTCCCGCGCACGGTCGCCCAGGCGGAGGCGCTCGACCGCGTGCTGGAGGAGATCGACCGCGAGCTCCTCGCCGTCCTGTACTTCCAGGTTCCCGACGAACTCGCCGTCGAGCGATTGCATGTCCGCTCTCTCCAGGAGGGCCGGACGGACGACACCCCCGAGATCATCAGGCACCGGCTCGAGGTCTTCCACAAGTCGACGGAGCCTGTCGTCGAGTACTACCGCTCGAAAGGCATACTCGTAGGTATCCACGCCGAGCGCCCCATCGATGCGGTCTTCGCCGAGGTGCAAGAAGTCCTCGAGACGGCCTCCACCCGATGATCGAGCGAAAATCCACCTCCGAGATCGAGACGATGGCCCGTGCCGGGCGAGTCGTCGCCGACACGCTCGCTCTGCTCGGCGAGAGCATCCGTCCCGGAATCACGACGCAGGATCTGGACGAGATCGCCGAGGAGCACATCCGGGCCCAGGGCGGCGTCCCCACGTTCAAGGGCTATCGCGGCTTCCCCGCCTCCATCTGCACGTCGCCGAATTCCATGGTGGTGCACGGGATCCCCGGCTCGTATCGGATCGAGGAGGGTGACCTGCTCTCCGTCGACGTGGGAGTCACTCTCGACGGCTTCGTGGCGGACTCCGCCTACACGTTCCCGGTGGGAGAGGTGCCCGAGAGCGCGCAGAGGCTGCTCGACGCCGGGCAGGCGGCGCTCGACGCAGGGATCGACCGGGCCCGCACCGGGAATCGGCTCAGCGACATCTCCGCGGCCGTTCAGCGCGCGACCGAGGAGGCCGGCTTCTCCGTGGTACGCGAGCTCGTCGGCCACGGGGTGGGGCGCTCGATGCACGAGGAGCCCCAGATACCGAACTTCGGCGAGCCCGGCCGTGGCCCGGTGCTCCAGCCTGGCATGACGCTCGCGATCGAACCGATGATCACCGCCGGCGATGCGGGGGTGTACACGGGCGACGACCGCTGGTCGATCTACACGCGCGACGACTCCCTCGCCGCCCATTTCGAACACACGGTCGCGGTCACCGAGGACGGCCCGCGCATCCTCACGCTCGCGGAAGTCCGGGTCTAGACGGCGTTTGCTAGCATTGAGGGTCGCGGCCGGGCCGTGTCTTGCCGTGGCTTGCCGCGCATTCTCATGAAAGTCAGAGCGTCCGTGAAACCCATGTGTGACCGCTGCCGCGTGATCAAGCGGCACGGCAAGGTGCTGGTCATTTGCACGAACCCGCGGCACAAGCAGAGACAAGGCTGAGGAAGGGAAGAATTGGCACGAATTGCAGGAGTTAATCTCCCTCGGGAGAAGCGCCTCGAGGTCGGATTGACCTACATCTACGGGATCGGCCCCGCGACGGCGCGGAAGGTCTGCGCCGAGCTCGCGCTCTCGGCCGACGAGAAGGTGCGCGACCTCACCGATCCCGAGATCACCAAGCTTCGCAACTACATCGACGGCAACCTCCAGGTGGAGGGCGATCTTCGCCGTGAGCGCTCGCAGGCCATCAAGCGGCTTCAGGAGATCGGCGCCTACCGCGGGTTCCGCCACCGCCGTGGCCTGCCGGTGAACGGCCAGCGGACGAAGACGAACGCGCGCACACGCAAGGGCCCGAAGAAGACAGTGGGGCGGGGCAAGAAGGCCCCGACGAAGACGTAAATGGCACCTCCTCGCAGACAGGCCACCAAGGGCCGCGCGCGTCGCCGCGTCAAGAAGAACATCGCCATCGGCCAGGCGCACATCAAGACGTCCTTCAACAACACGATCGTCTCCCTCACGGACAAGGACGGAAACGTCATCGCGTGGGAGAGCGCCGGCTCGGCGGGGTTCAAGGGCTCGCGCAAGTCCACCCCGTTCGCCGCGCAGGTGACCGCGGACTCCTGCGCCAAGAAGGGCATGGAGCACGGTTTGCAGAAGGTCGAGGTCTTCGTGAAGGGCCCGGGCTCCGGGCGCGAAACGGCGATCCGCTCGCTCCAGGCCGCCGGCCTCGAGATCCTCGGCGTCCGCGACGTCTCCCCGCAGGCGCACAACGGCGTGCGCCCGAAGAAGCGGAGGCGCGTCTGATGGCTCGCTCACTCGACCCCAAGTGCAAGCAGTGCCGCCGCGAGGGCATGAAGCTCTTCCTCAAGGGCGAGCGCTGCCTGACCGAGAAGTGCGCCGTCGAGCGCCGCAGCTATCCGCCCGGCGAGCACGGGCGAGGCCGCATCAAGCAGTCGGAGTACCTCCTTCAGCTGCGCGAGAAGCAGAAGGCGCGCCGCTACTACGGCATCCTCGAGAAGCAGTTCCGCAACTACTACGAGAAGGCTGCCAAGGCGCAGGGCATCACGGGCGAGGCGCTTTTGCGCATGCTCGAGACGCGCCTCGACAACGTCGTCTACCGCCTCGGCTTCGCGGCTTCGCGGGCCCAAGCGCGCCAGATCATCCGGCATGGCCATTTCCAGGTGAACGGCCGTCGGGTGAACATCCCCAGCTACCAGGTGAAGCCCAACGACGTGGTCTCCCTGAAGGCTGGAAGCCCGGTCGAGCAGGTTGTCCGGGACGCAACGGACCTGACCGCCTCGGTCGCGTCGTGGCTCCAGGCCGACCACGACAACCTGACCGGCAAGGTCCTGAAGCTGCCTGAACGGACGGACATCGACACGCCCGTCCAGGAGCAGCTCATCGTGGAGCTTTACAGCAAGTAACTCGGAACAAAGGAAGGCATGGCTACAAGAACTTCTCTCATGGAATTCCAG
This sequence comes from Gaiellaceae bacterium, assembly GCA_036265755.1. Lineage (GTDB taxonomy): Bacteria > Actinomycetota > Thermoleophilia > Gaiellales > Gaiellaceae > DATEOR01. The sequence continues at coordinate 3,500 of DATAOL010000196.1, forward strand.
GTGCCGAAGATCACGCACGAGGAACTCAACGAGGACCGCGGCGTCTTCGTCATCGAGCCTCTCGACCGCGGCTTCGGCTACACGTTCGGCAACTCGCTGCGCCGCGTGCTTCTCTCCTCCCTCGAGGGAGCTGCCGTCACCTCGGTCAAGATCGAGGGAGTCGCGCACGAGTTCACCACGCTCAAGGGCGTGCGTGAGGACGTGACCGACATCATCCTCAACCTGAAGAACCTCATCTGCCGGCTTCACGGCGACTCGCCCGAGATCGAGGTCCGCCTCGACAAGAAGGGCCCGGGCTCCGTCACGGCCGCGGACATCGAGTCCCCGGCCGACCTCGAGATCCTGAATCCCGAGCTGGAGGTCGCGAATCTCTCCGACAAGGGGCGGCTCGAGATCACGCTGACCATCGGTCGCGGCCGGGGCTATGTCCCGGCCGAGCTGAACCGAGGGCCCGAGCACACGATCGGCGTCATTCCGGTCGACTCGATCTTCTCGCCGGTCCGGCGCGTCTCGTACGAGGTGGAGGCCGCGCGTGTCGGACAGCGCACCGACTACGACAAGCTCACGCTCGACGTCACGACGGACGGCTCCCTCGCCCCGCGCGACGCGATCGGGCAGGGCGCAGAGATCCTCATCCGCCAGCTCGCCATTTTCACCGACCTCGAGCGCATCGAAGGCTTCGGCGAGGCCGTCGGCGAGGAGATCGGCGTCGAGGCTCCGCAGGCTCACGGAATGGAGAACTTCCCGATCGAGGAGCTCGAGCTCGGCGTACGGAGCTACAACTGCTTGAAGCGCGTCGGCATCGAGACCATCGGCGACCTCGTCACGAAGACCGAGAGCGAGCTCGCCGCGATCCCGAACTTCGGCAAGAAGTCGATCGAGGAAGTCCGCGAGACGCTGCAGGCGCACGGTCTGACGCTCAGGGACGACTAGCGGACCGATGCGCCACCACAAGTCCGGGAGGAAGCTCGGCCGCGATGCGTCACACCGGAAGGCGCTCTACGCCAACCTCGCCTCGTCGCTCATCGAGCACGGGCGCATCAAGACCACCGAGGCGAAGGCCAAGGAGGTGCGCCCGATCGTCGAGCAGATGATCACCCTCGGCAAGCGCGGCGACGTGGCCGCGCACCGGCAGGCGGTGGCTTTCCTGCGCTCGAAGGAGATCGCGCACATCCTCTTCTCGGAAGTCGCCCCTCGCTTCGCGGAGCGGCCCGGCGGCTACACCCGGATCGTGAAGATCGGGCCGCGCCAGGGAGACGCGGCCCCCATGGCCTATCTCGAGCTCGTGGACTACGTGCCCCGCGGCGCGGCGATTCCGTCGGCGCCGGCCGCCGCGACCGCAAGCTAGCGCGGACGCTCGGCGCGCACGGTCCTCCGGTCGGGCAGAGGCCGGTTGCGCAACCGCGCGCGCCGCTCGTCCTCCTGCCGCCGCTCGGCGGCGAACTGCAATGCGATGTCGGGATGGATGAACATCCGTCTCAGCTCCTTTCCGCGGCCTCTGCGTAGAGGCCGATGACCTTGTCCCAACCCTCGTGGTAGCTGGCGAGGGTGTCCTCGATCGGGCCCGAGAGCTTCTCCCAGCCGTAGTGGGCGATGTCCACGCGCGTCCCGCCGCCGTCCGACGTGAACGAGATGTCCACCTCCTGGGCCGTCTCCTCGCCACGGCCCGGATGCCACGAGTAGGTGATGTGGCGGGGCGGGTCCCAGGTGACGACCGTCCCCCAGAGGTGTTCCTCGCCCCCGGGCGTCCGCTCGAACAGGCGCCCGCCGACGTGTCCTTCCATGACCACCGCGTCCGAACGCTCGGTGTCGACCGCGTGTGTGCGGAGCGGCCACCAGGTGGAGATCTCCTCGGTGAAGACCCGAAAGGCGCGCTCCACCGGGACGGAGACCGTCACGGACTTGCGGATGACGAGGTCACTGGTCTGCTGGCTCATCTGCCTCTCCTTTCTCTGCCGCTTCCTTGAAGGCCGCGAGCGCGTCCTCCCAGAAGGCGTCGAAGTACTCGCGCAGCTCGGCGAGCGCGTCGCTGTCGACGCTGTAGTAGTGGCGCGTGCCCTGTTTGCGGTCCTGGACGAGGCCGGCCTCCTTGAGCACGCGCAGATGCTGAGACACGGCGGGCCGGGATACGTGCAGCCCGCGGGCGAGCTCGACCACGGGCTGCGGGCCGCGGCGAAGGCGTTCGAACACCGTACGCCGCGTAGGATCCGCGAGGGCCGCAATGGCAGCTCCGTAAGCCATAACTTACCGTAAGTATAAACTTACCATGGCTGTTGTCAAGCTCACGCTCGAGTACGACGGAACGGACTTCGCCGGCTGGGCGGTCCAGCCCGGCCTACGCACCGTGGAGGAGGAGCTGCGGAGGGCTCTCGGCCGTGTCTACCCCGGTTGGGAGAAGCTCGGCGTCGCGGGTCGCACCGACGCCGGTGTCCACGCCCTAGGTCAGGTTGCAAGCTTCACCGCCGGAGCGGCTGGGCCGCCGCCGGAGCGCACGCCGACCGCCCTCAACGGAGAGCTCCCTCCGGACGTCGCCGTGATCGCCGCAGCTCAGGCGGAGGCCGGGTTCCACGCGCGCTTCTCCGCCCGCGCGCGCTCCTACATCTACCGCATCTGGAGGCGCCCGACATCGTCGCCCCTCGAGCGGCGCCGCTCGCTCTGGTGGCCGCGCCCGTTGGACGAGGGCGCACTGGCCGAGAGCGCCGCCGCTCTCGTGGGGGAGCATGATTTCAGGGCCTTCACGCCCACGGAGACCCAGCACGAGGTCTTCGGCCGGGTGGTCGAGCGCGCGGAGTGGCGATCCGAGGGCGACATGCTCGAGTTCCGCATCACCGCCGACAGCTTCCTGCGCCACATGGTGAGAACCCTCGTCGGTACGATGATCGAGGTGGATCCGGCGGCCTTCAAGCGTCTGCTCGAGGGGCGTCCCCGCGACGAAGCCGGCACCACCGCCCCTCCCTGGGGCCTCTATCTCGAGCAGGTTCACTACTAGACATGCGCTACTCGACCGTCCTCTTCGACCTCGACGGCACGCTAATCGACTCCGGCGAGATCATCCTGTCGTCGTTCCGCCACGCCACGCAGACGGTCCTGGCGCGTGAGATCCCGGACGAGGTGCTGGCTTCGGCGGTGGGCGGCTCCAACATCTACGAGCAGATGCGCGCGTTCGACGAGGAGCGCGCCGAAGAGCTCGTGCGCGTCTACCGGGAGCACAACGAGCCGCTGCACGACGACCTCGTGGCCTTCGAGGGCATCGAGCGCGTGTTGGAGCGCCTGAAGTCCGAGGGCCGGCGGCTCGGGATCGTCACCGCGAAGCGTCGGCTGACGGTCGACCTCGCCTTCGCGATTCTGCCACTCGAGGGCTTCTTCGACGCCGTGGTGACGTCCGAGGAGACGGAGAACCACAAGCCGCATCCCGAGCCGGTTCTCGCCGCGCTCGAGCGTCTGGGGTCGAAGCCGGAGGAGGCTGTGTTCGTCGGCGACTCCCCCTTCGACATGGGCGCCGGCAAGGCGGCGGGCGTCTTCACCCTCGCCGTCTCGTGGGGGAAGATCCATCCCGTCGAGCGGCTGCTCGAGGCCGGCGCAGACGCCGTCGTCCACTCACCGGAGGAGCTTCTCGATGTCCTCTAAGACGAAGGCCGGCGCGGGGCGGGTCGTCGAGCTGCGTGAGCTCGTCGACTACCACCTCTACCGCTACCACGTCCTCGACGATCCTGAGATCCCGGATGCCGAGTTCGACCGCCTCTGGGACGAGCTGCTCGCTCTGGAGCGCGAGCATCCGGAGCTGCAGACGCCGGACAGCCCGACGCAGCGGGTCGGCGCGCCTCCTTCCGACAAGTTCGCGAAGGTCGAGCACCCCACGCCGATGGGCTCGCTCGAGAAGGTAACGACGGACGAGGCGCTCGAGAAATGGCACGCGGATGTCGTCAAGCGGCTGGGCACCGACGCCATTCGCTACGTGACGGAGCCGAAGATCGACGGGCTCTCCATCAATCTCCTCTACGAAGACGGCGTCTTCGTTCGCGGCACCACGCGGGGCGACGGCTTTCGTGGCGAGGACGTCACGCCGAACCTGAAGACGATCAAGGCGATCTCGATGCGGATGCAGCTGTCCAACGGCGAGGCGCCACCCCACTTCCTCGAGGCCCGGGGGGAGGTGTACCTGCCGCTTTCGGGCTTCAACGAGCTCAACCGCCGACTCGTCGACGAGGGGAAGAAGCCCACGCCGAACCCGCGCAACGCGGCAGCGGGCTCGCTGCGGCAGAAGGACTCGGCCATCACGGCGTCACGTCCCCTTTCCATCTGGATCCACGGTCTCGGGCGCCGCGAAGGGCTGCCGACGGAAGGACACTGGGACTCGCTCCAATGGTTGCGCGAGCACGGCTTCCGCACGAACCCCTATGCGGAGCTCCACGATTCGATCGCCTCTGTGGCGCAGGCCTGCCGCGACTGGGAGAAGCGCCGGATCGAGCTCGACTACGAGATCGACGGCCTCGTGATCAAGGTCGATGCCTTCGCGCAGCAGGAGCGACTCGGCGCTCTCCACCAGCGCCCGCGCTGGGCCCGCGCCTACAAGTGGGCGCCGATGACTGCCATGACGCGGCTGAACAAGATACTCATCCGGGTCGGCCGCACGGGTGCGCTCAACCCGTGGGCGATGCTGGAGCCCGTCGAGGTGGGCGGGGTCACCGTTTCCCGCGCGACGCTCCACAACGAAGAGGACATCAACCGCAAGGAGATCCGCGAGGGCGACGACGTGATCGTGCAGCGCGCCGGCGACGTCATCCCACAGATCGTCGGGCCGGCTGGGCCGCACCGTAAGGGCACGAAGCAGTTCCGCATGCCGAAGAAGTGCCCTCTCTGCGGCACGGGGATCGTCAAGCCGGAGGGCGAGGTCATGCACCGATGCCCGAACCGCGCCTGCCCCTCCCGCGGCCTCGAGACGCTGATCAACTGGGTCGAAGGCCCCGCGGACATCGAAGGCGTGGGGGAGCAGACGATCAGGCTCTTGTGGGAGAGAGGGCTCGTCAGATCGCTTCCCGACCTCTACCGGCTCACGAAGGAGCAGCTGCTCGAGCTCGACGGCTTCGCGGAGATCTCCGCGAGCGCGGCGATCGACGCGATCCAGGAATCCAAGAACGTCCCCTTCTCGCGGGTGCTGCTCGGGCTCAACATCCCCAAGCTCGGGTGGGTGCTGGCGCAGAGCGTCGCGCGGCATTTCGGAACCGTCGACCGCCTGCTGGCCGCCTCACAGGAAGACGTCGAGGAGGTGGACGGCTTCGGGCCCGACCGCGCGGAGATCATCGTCGAATGGTTCGAGGACGAGCAGAACCGAGCTCTGGTGGAGGAACTCCGCGCTCTCGGCCTCCGCTTCGAGCTTGGGGATGAGGATAAGCCGAAGGAAGGTCCGCTGACGGGGAACATCTATGTGATCACCGGTACGCTCGAGCGCTGGTCACGCGAGCAGGCGGCGGAGGCTCTCGAGGCCGCGGGCGCCAAGGTGACGAACTCCGTCTCCTCCAAGACCACCGCGCTGATCGTGGGCGAGGATCCCGGCGCGTCGAAGCTCACGAAGGCCCAGAAGTCCGGCGTCGCGCAGATCAGCGAGGCCGACTTCGAGTCGCTACTGGCCGGCTAGAAGCTGGGCGAAACGGTCTTGCGCCTTGCGCGCGTACCAGTACGGGATCGGCCTGCCGTTCATGAGGATGGAGAACACGTAGCGACTGCGGACGTAGCCCGAGAGTGCGGAGGCTGCATCGGTCGTCCCGGTCTTCGCTCGCACCGTGCCGTAGGCCGGGCCGCTGTTCATGCGGTCGGAGAGCGTCCCGTTGACGCCCGCGAGCGGCAGGGATCGCAGGAACGTGCTCCCGATCGTGGCGTCGTCGAAGGCTGAGATGAGGAGCATTGCGACGGCACGTGCGGTCAGGCGGTCGTAGAGGGAGAGCCCCGACCCGTCCGCCAGGCGCGTGTTGCGCAGGCTCACCCCGCGCTTCCGAAGCTCCGCACGGACGACCTGTAGCCCGGCGGCGGTCGTTCCATCGCCCCCCAGGCGCGCGCCGAGCGTCTTCAGGAGCATCTCTGCGTAGAAGTTGTCGCTCTGGCGGTTCATCACGTGGACGAGCCGCGCGATGTCGGGTGACCACACCCGGCCCAGGCTGACCGCTGTGCCGGGCGCACTGCCCATGCGGGCCCGGCCGGGCACCGCGACTCCGAGCGCCTTCAGCTTGCGCTTGAGCCGCCAGGCGGCGATCTTGGCGGGATAGGTCGCGACGCCGCCCTTGACCCGAGCGCGGTCGACGACGAGCGCCGAGAGCGGCGGGCTTTCTTCCTTGTAGAACTCCGCCTTCCATCCCGGCGCGACGCGCATCGTGTCGAAGTAGCTTTCGTCGCCGACGATCGCGCCGGTGACGCGCACGATGCCGGCGGCTGCGACGTCCTGGGCCAGCCGGGCGAGCTTGTCGCCCGACAGGGCCGGATCGCCGTAGCCTTTGAGGACGATCCGCCCGTGAAGCACGCCGCCGCGTCCCACGATGCCGTCGCGAAGGATGACCGTGGGAATGTTCGTCGCTCCGCCGAGCCGTGTCAGCGCGGTGACGGCGACCGAGAGCTTCTCGTTCGAGGCCGGCAGCAGCCCGATCCCCGGGTTGTGGCGGTAGACGAACCGGCTGCTCGTCCGGTCGAACACGATCGCGCCGGTGCGGCTGCTCGCGATGCCGGGCGCCCGTAGCGCGCGGTCGAGCTGGGTCTGGAGCGAGCCTGCAGCGGGGCCGGCCAGGGCGAGCGCCGCGAGAGCCGCGCCGAGAATCGCCGTCGTACGCTTCTGAGAGATGGGCCTGCGTCTCGGCCAAGTTAGGCCTTCCGGCCCATGAACCGCCGCCGAAGAAGCTCGATAATTGGCGGTGCTCATGGCAGACCTTGCCCCTCTCCTCGAGCGCATCAGCAGCTTGCTCATGAACCGCTCCGCCGACCCCGGGAACGTCACGGAGATGGAGGATACGTTGACGGACGGATACGCGCGAGCGCTGGAGCTGGAGAGCGAGCGCCTGCGGCTGGAACGGCAAATGGGCCAGCTAGCGCACTCGATCGACGGCCCCGAGCAGGCCGACCAGATGAGGGCGCTCGCCGAGCGTCTCCTCGCGGTCGACTTCGAGCTCGATGGCCTTCGAGGCCATCTCGGCGCGCTCCAGCGCCACCTCCAGCAGACCCGCGCGGCCTAGCCAGGCTCAGACGATCCCGCTCCGGACGGCGTAGACCGCCGCCTGGATGCGGTTCTCGATCTGGAGCTTCATGAGGATGTTCGAGATGTGGTTCTTCACCGTCTTCGGGCTGATGAAGAGCTCCTTCGCGATCTGGGCGTTGTCCTTCCCGTTCGCGATCAGCTTCAGGACCTCGAGCTCGCGGTCCGAGAGCTCGGCACGGATCGTCTCGGCCGCGTCGTCGTCCTTCGACTGCGCGCGCAAGCGTTGCAGGACCTTCGCCGCGATCTGGGGCGAGATCAGGGATTCGCCCGCCGCCGCAGCCCTGATTCCGCCGATGAGATCCTGGATCGACGAGTCCTTCAGCAGATACCCGCAGGCGCCGGCCATGACAGCGTTCATGACGTCGTCGTCGTCGTCGGAGATCGTCAGGACGACGACCCGGGAAAGCGGCGCCAGCCCCGAGAGCTTCCGGGTCGTCTCAACGCCTCCGACACCTGGCATGTTCAGGTCCATGATCACGACATCCGGGGCGAGGTCGGCTGCGAGCCGGATGGCCGCTTCGCCGTCTCCCGCTTCACCGACGACGTTCACGCCCTGCTCCTCGAGGAGGTTGCGCAGGCCCGTGCGGAAGAGGTCGTGATCGTCGACGACGAGCACGCGAAGCTCATCCAGGCCCTTCCGCTCTCGGTGGTCGTCCATTGCCGTCGGCGCGCTCAAGAAGTCCCCTCCCCTCGCGCTTGGAACGCGCAGTCTAGTCGCTTTGGAGCCGCTCAGTGGAGAGTGATGGTGACCGTCCGCAGGCCCCACGCCATCGCATCCGCGCAGGACTCGAACCAGAGATCGATGGTGCGCCCTTTGACGGCGGAGCCGGTGTCCGCGGCGGTGCCCTCGCCGTAGCCGGGGACGTACATCCTCGTCCCGAGCGGGATCACGGTCGGATCGACCGCGATCACTCCGTGGCTCGTCGGCACACCGGTGGCCGTGTTCCCCTTGAGGCAGTACCCCGTGGACGACACCGTCATCTTGGTGCCGTTCGCGGGCGGCGGCGGTGGAAGCGTGTTGCCCCCCCCGCTCGACCCCGTCGAGGCCAGCCCCTGCGTCTGCTCCTCGGCAGCCGCTGCCTGCTGGGTGAGATGGGCGATCTGGGACTGGTTCAGCGCTTGCTGGCGCCGGAGGCCTGACAGGTAGGCGGCGCGCTGGTCGCGTGCGGCGGCCAGTGCCGACCGCGTGGCCCGCGCATCCGCGAGGAGCGAGCGCAGCTCGCCTTCACGGGCCGCGAGCCGCGCGGAGGCGGTTCGCAGCCTCAGCTTCGCCTGTCCGAGCTCGGCGAGAATGTCCTTGTCCTGCGCGGCCAGTCGGTTGAGCCCGTCGAGCGCGGAGACGAGGTCGTCGAGAGACTGCGCTCCCAGCAGGACGGCGAGCGGATCGACGTCTCCCTCGATGTAGAGCTGCCGGAGGCGGGCGGCGAGCTGGCCTTCGGCAGTCTGGAAGTCGACGCGCGCAAGTCGCAGCTGGTTGCGAGCCGCGGCCCGTTCCTGCTCGACCTCGGCGCTGCGCTCCTCGAGGCCCGCGATGCGCTGCTCCGCGCGGCTGAGCTGCGTCTGAAGGGAGTAGAGCTCGAGCAACGCCTGCTGCGAGCGGGAGGCGAGGTTTCCGTTCGCCGCGCGCAGGCCGGCCGCCTGGTCGCGCGCGCTGGACTGGTCGGCGTGCGCACGCGTCGCCCCCAGGAAGAGGGCGACCAAGGCCAGGCAGAAGACGACGAGCCGAGCCGGATGCTGGTGGCAACTCGCCCGCACGAGCCCAGCACCTTAACACGGGCCTCGAACCTGTGGTCGCAACGGCTCGACACCTCGTTTGCGGCCCGTCAGGAAGCCCTGTTAACATCCCCGCCTTGACTGCGGCGCGAACCCCAGCATGCGCTTGCGTCGGTCCTGAGTAGGCGGTTCTTATCCGAACGACTTCCAAACATTCGTTCTTCCTCATCCTGTTGATCGCCCTCGCGGCGGCCGCTTACCTCTCCGCCGGGGCCGCCGCCTCACCCACCGTCGGATCCAAGCAGGCACAGGCGCGACAAGTCCTCGCCGAGATCCAATCCATCGACGCCAACCTCGAGCACGTCATCGAGGCGTACAACGCTGCTCAGATCAAGCTCGATTCCATCGAGGCCGAGTTGCGGGTGAACGAGAACCGGCTCGACGTCGCGAAGGCGAACTTCAAGCGCGCCGAGAACTTCCTGTCCGCCCGCCTCGTGTCGCTCTACACCGCAGGGGAGGAGAGCACCCTCGAGGTGCTGCTCGGCTCGGCGAGCCTTGACGACCTCCTCGATCGCGTCGACACGGTCAACCGCGTGTCGGATCAGGACGCGCGGATCGTCAACGAAGTTCGTTCGTTCCGCGCCGAGATCAAGCAGCGCGAGGTGCAGCTCACCGAGGCGCGCGCGGAGCAGGCCCGCGTCGTCGCGGCCCAGGCGGCCAAGCGTGACTCCATCCAGGCCCAGCTTGCTCAGCGCCGGCAGCTCCTCGGCTCGATCAAGGACGAGATCGCGAAGCTCCAGGCGGCAGAGCGCGCCCAGCAGGCACGGCTGCAGCAACAGGCCGAGACGCGAATCTCCACCGCGTCGAGCGGCGGCGGCGGCAATCCCGCCGGACACTACGGCGGCGTCGTCGGCGTCGCGATGAACTACCTCGGCGTCCCATACGTCTGGGGCGGGGCCTCGCCCAGCGGCTTCGACTGCTCCGGGTTCGTGATGTACGTGTTCGCCCAGGTCGGTGTGTCGCTCCCGCACAACGCCGCCATGCAGTACAGCTACGGCAGCCCGGTCTCGCGGGAGAACCTGCAGCCTGGCGACCTCGTTTTCTTCAACGGTCTGGGCCACGTCGGCATCTACATCGGCGGCAACCAGTTCATCCACGCGCCGCACACGGGCGACGTCGTGAAGATCTCGGCGCTGACCGACTGGTACGCGTCGACGTACGTCGGCGCCCGCCGCCTGTAGCTGTCTAAAGGTGAGGCCGGCGGTGTCTGGCGCGTTTGCGCATGCGCACGCGCGTCCCGTCGCCGATCGCGGCGAACTCCACCTCGTCCACGAGCGCCAGCATCAGCGGGATTCCGCGCCCGCTCTCGGCCTCGAGGCCCTCGTCGTTCCGCATCTGCAGGGCGAAGCGCCCGCGGTCGACGACCTCGACGTCCACGGCGGCGTCCGAGCCCCTGATCGCGACCTCGACCGCGTGCTCGCCGGGAGCGCCCTTGATCGCGTTCGTGAAAGCTTCGGTCGCCGCCACCTTGAGCTCGAACCGCTCCTCCTCGGGGAGGTCGACCTCCTCGGCGACATGGGTAAGTGCCGCGCGCAACTTGCACGTCGCGTCGGGCTCGTTGCTGAGCCGGAATCGGAGTGTCGTCGGTGCCTCTGCCATGCCTCTCGCCCCGGCACCCGCTCGACTTGAGATACCCGCGGTTTTCTGGCTTGAAACGGTCGCTCTCAGGTCGTGGGCGCCCACCAATGGTTCAACGTCCGGGGGAGGGGGAGGGTTGCGGGCGTGGGCGCAGAAAGTAGGAGGCCCCTCGGCTAGGCTTAGTCCTCGATGCGCACGATCTGGAACGGATCCATCAATTTCGGCCTCGTCAACATCCCGATCGGGTTGGCGGTGGCCCAGCAGCGCAAGGACACGTCCTTTCGGACGCTCCACCGTGAGTGTGGGACTCCGATCAAGCAGAAGCGTTACTGCCCGTTCCACGAGCGCGACGTGGAGGCCGACGAGCTCGTCAAAGGCTGGGAATTCGCGAAGGGCCAGTTCGTCATGGTGGAGGAGTCCGATCTCGAGTCTGTGGCCCTGCAGCGCTCCCAGTCGATCGACATTCTGCGTTTCGTGCCGATCGAGCAGGTGGACCCGATCTACTTCGATCGCGCCTACTACCTCGCTCCTGCGGACGCGGAGGCGCAGCGACGGCCCTACGTCCTGCTTCTCCGGGCGATGCAGGAGGCGAAGATGGCGGCGGTCGGCAAGTTCGTCCTCTGGGGCAAGGAGAACCTCTGCCTCATCCGGCCGCTCGGCGACTCCCTGGCGCTCGAGACCCTCTATTACGCCGAGGACGTGCGGGCCCGGAGCGAGATCGACGAGGCGGTCGGCGAGATCGACATCAAAGGCCCCGAGCTCGACATGGCGCGCCAACTCGTCGAGAGCCTCGTCGGCGACTTCGATCCCGAGGAGTACGAGAACGAGTACCGCAGCGATCTGCGGGCCATGCTCGAGGCCAAGCTCGAGGGCAAGGAGATCGTCGCCCCAGAGCCGCCGAAGGAAGCGCCCGTGGTCGACCTCATGGAGGCCCTGAAGCAGAGCGTCGCGCAGGCGCGCAAGGACAAGCCTGCAGCCGCGAAGCCCAAGGCCAAGAAGGTTCCCGCGAAGAAGCGCGCAGCAGCCGGTTAGCGCGCCGATTGAAACGTCTAGCCGCGCGTCGTCTGAATGGTCGGCGAGACGGCGCGACGGGCCCCGGGATTACGAAGCCCGGGCCATGCACTGTTGTTGAGTTGCTAGCGGACGCTAGGCGGCAGACGCCCGGCCGGCACCCGACGCCTCGAGCTGAGCTTGGAACAGGCTCTTGTCGATCTTGCCGTGGTAGATCGGGATTGCCTCCTCGACGCAGACGCGGATGACCTCGTCCCGCTCCAGACCCAGCTCCTTCGACAACTCCTCGGGCGTCAGGTGGTTGGCCACGTCGTCTCCTTTCGAATTTGCCCACAAAAAAGCCCACTCGCGGCGCGCTGCCGGGCGGGCTGGCTTCGACCCTTCATGTCGGCGGAGTGGCTCAAAGGCTCCGCACCCCTTCCAAGTCCATGGACCAAGGATACTTTTCAGGCGTGAGCGAGGCAATGCTCCTTCCGGGCTTCACCCCGCACTTTGCGGAAATCGACGGGGTGAGAACACGCTATTTCCTCGCAGGTGAGGGCCCTCCGCTCACGCTCGTCCACGGCCTGGGTGGCGCCGCGGTCAATTTCACGAAGATCGCGCCGATCCTCGCCCGCCGCCGCCGCGTCCTCATCCCGGATCTTCCCGGGCACGGGCGGTCGCACCCGTTTCCGGAGGTCGACGGCCTCACCACGTACGCGCGACACGTGCGCGCTGTGGCCCGCCACGAGGGGATGCTTCCGGGAGCCGTCCTCGGCTACTCGATGGGCGGGGTCGTCGTGCTCAGGCTGGCCGTCGAGGCGCCGGAGGACGTGGAGGCGCTGGCGCTCGTCGCGCCCGCGGGAATCGTCTCGACGAAGCAGCGGGCGGAGATCTGGCTCGCAGTCACCGCGGCTCTACGGCCGGCGCAGGTGATGACGCGGTTTCGCGGCACTTTTGCGCGGCGCCCGCGTCTGCGTTGGCTTCCTTTCGGTCTCTGGGGAGCTGCCGATCCACCCGCGCTCGACCCCGACGCGGTTCTGGGCTTCCTCGAGGGCCCGTCCCAGCACACGGACGTGCGGAGCGCCGGGCGCGCCATGCTCGGCGACGACCCTCGGCCCGACCTCGACCGCGTCCGCTGTCCGGCTCTCCTCGTGTGGGGTGCGCGGGACCGCCTCGTCCCGCTCGCTGACGGCTTCGAGTACGCCCGCCGGCTGCGGGCGCCGATCCGTGTCCTGCCGGCTTCCGGCCACCTCGTCGTCGGCGAGCTGGGCGAGCCCTGCGCGCAGACCGTCGAGCGCTTCTTAGACGGGGTTGGGCAGGTCGACGAACTCCCATTCGAGGCCGAATTGGTCCGCCAGCTTGGCCGCCAGCGCGCGGACGCCTAGTGTCTCCGTCGCGTAATGGCCGCCGGCCACGAAGTGGATGCTCGCCTCCTTGGCGGCGTGCTTCGTCGGCTCGTCCGCCTCGCCGGTGACGAAGCAGTCGTAGCCCTCCGCGGCCGCCTGGTCGACATAGCGCGCCGCGCCGCCCGTCAAGATCGCCACTCTCTCCACCGTCTCGGGTCCGTAGGAGAAGACAAGGGGCATGCGGCCGAGCGTTTCCTGCACGAGGTTGGAGAAGTCGCTGATCGTCGTCGGCGCGGCGAGCTTCCCGCCGTAGCCCCACGGGCTGAAGCGCCGGTCGGTAGCGACCCCGAGCTCCCCGGCGAGGAGCGCGTTGTTACCGATCTCCGGGTGCGCGTCAAGGGCGAGGTGGTATCCCGCCAGGGTGAGGTCGCCTGCGAAGAGCGCCTGCAGCCGGCCGCGGAGGACGCGGTCGACGACGCGGGAGTCCTTGTCCCAGAAGAGGCCGTGGTGGACGATGACGAGCTGCGCGCCTGCATCCGCGGCCCGCTCGAAGAGCTCTCGGGAGGCCGAGACGCCGCACGCGATCTTCGCCACCTCGTCGGCTCCCGCGACCTGCATGCCCATGGGCCCATAGTCGGGATAGGCGTCGAGCTCGAGGTACTCGGCGGCGAAGGCGAGGATCTCGTCCCGGGAGGCCATTCCGCTAACCTATTCGAGCCTCGGGGTGTAGCGCAGCCTGGTAGCGCGCGCCGTTCGGGTCGGCGAGGTCCCCGGTTCAAATCCGGGCACCCCGATACCCATATGAGACCATTCCACTAGCGATGCGAAGAGCTCGTAGGACAGGTCTCGCTCTTGTATTTCTCGTCGCTTTCTCGCTGATCCTCCCGACCGCGGCCTTCGCCCACGCGGTCTCGGGAATCGACTACCGCTTCCCGCTTCCGATCTGGCTCTTCGCCATGGCGGCCGGGGTGGCAGTCCTGGCCTCCGCACCGGCTGCGCTGTTCGCGGTGCGCTCGGAGAAGACGTGGACCGGCGGCGACTTCTATCGCTCGATCCGCCCGCTTCATCTGGGCGTTGCCGGCCTCGTCATCGTCACGGTCGCCCTGGTCGACGGCGTCGTCGGCGGCCTCTTCGGGCCGGACGACTTCTTCGAGAACCCGATCACGATCGTCGTCTGGATCGACTTCTGGGTCGGGCTCGGGATCGCCTCGGCGCTCGTTGCGAACGTCTGGGACTTCATCAGCCCGCTGTCGGCGGCCGGCCGGGCCCTAGAGCGCCGCCTGGCCTGGAGCGGAGCCTCGAAGCTTCGTTATCCGAGGAGCCTCGGCCTCTGGCCCGCAACGGCGCTCGTCCTCCTCTGGAGCTGGATGGAGCTCGTCTGGGACCCCGCCAAGGAGCCGTTCACGTTGACGGTCATCATCCTCGCCTACATCGGTCTCCAGCTGGTGGCGATGGCCGCGTTCGGCACGGAGATCTGGCTCTCGCACGGCGAGGTGTTCACGGTCGTGGCCCGGACGCTCGCCCGCTTCGCGCCCGTCGAGCTCTACGTCCGCCGGCCGGCCGGGCCCTGCCGTGCCGAGCGTTGCGTCGAGGACGAGCGGATCGGCTGCCCCGCCTGCTGGCTCGATGCCGACCCTGACGATCGCGGGCTTCGCCTGCGCACGTACGGCTCCGGAGTCCGGCGCGAGCCGCCGCTCGGAATCGGGGGCGGGACCTTCGTCCTCGCGCTCCTCGCCACGGTCGTCTACGACGGCTTCTCCCAGACGCAGAAGTTCGTCGACCTGCAGAGCTGGTTCGTCGACCGCTCCACGTGGCTCGCGCTCCACGAGACCCTTCTCGACACGCTGATCATGGTCGGCGTGGTCGGGGCCTTCGCGCTTGCCTTCGTGCTCGTCGTCACGCTCGTATCGCGGCTGGAGGGGACATCCGTGACGGACGCCGCGCGCCGCTACGCGCCGACCCTCATCCCCATCGCGGCCGTCTACTTCGTGTCCCACTACTTCCTCTACCTGATCTACGCATCCCAGTTCACGTGGGCCGCGGTGGCCGATCCGTTCGGGCGCGAGTGGGTTCCCGACGCGACGCCGTGGACGGGAGTCCCCGGATCGCTCGTCTGGTACCTCCAGGTCGCGTTGATCGTGTGGGGACACGTGGTCGCGGTCTTCGAGGCGCACCGAGTCTCCCTGGCCACCCATGTCGAGGCCCGCCGCGCCGTGATGGCCCAGGTGCCTCTCATACTTCTGATGGTGGGGTACACCTTCACCGGCCTCTGGGTGCTCGGCCAGGTCCTCGCCGCTCCTTGATCCTCGCGCACGCAGGCCACCACGCCGAGAGCATCGCGTCTGCCTGGGAGGCGCCGCCGGCCGTTCTCATCGGCTCCGCGCTGGCGCTTGCCCTCTTCGCGCAGGCGTTCTTCAGGCTGCGGCGGCGCGGCCGCGGCGATCACGCGGGCTGGGACCGAGCCGCGCTCTTCGCGGGAGCGGTGATCCTCGGGACGCTCGCCCTCGTCTCGCCGCTCGACTACGTGGGGGAGGAGTACGTGCTGTCGGCGCACATGCTCCAGCACGTCGTCATCGGCGATCTGGCAGTGGCGCTGGCGGTGGTGGCCATCCGAGGCCCGCTCACCTTCTTCATCCTGCCTGCCGCCCTGCTCGGGAGGTTGGCCCGGCTCGGCTGGCTCCGCTCGGCTCTTCGCGTGCTCCTGCGGCCCTGGGTCGCCTTCGGTCTCTGGGCCGTGACGATCGCCGCCTGGCACGTTCCCGCAGCATATGACTACACGCTCACGCACCAGTTCGTGCACGACCTCGAGCACCTCAGCTTCGTCGTCGTCGGCATGCTGGCCTGGATCCAGCTCGTCGACCCGGCCCGCCGCGGGGAGCTCAGCCGGGTGGGCCGCATCGGGTTCGCCATCGCCCTCTTCGCGGCGGGACAGATTCTGGCCGACGTTCTCATCTTCGCGATGAAGCCGTTGTACGGCGCCTACGCGGATCAGCCCACGCGCCTCCTCGGTCTCTCGCCGCTCGAGGATCAGCGCCTCGCCGGCCTCGTGATGATGGTCGAGCAGCTGCTGACCATCGGCACGTTCATCGGGGTCATGGTCGTCGCTCACCACCGCAGGCTCTTTCCGCCGGTCGAGAAGGAACGGCGCGCGGCGGCGTGAGCCCCGCCCCATCCTCGTTCTCCTTCGAGCCGCTCTACCTCGCGCTCGTCGTCGTCGCTGCCGTGCTCTACGGGCGGGCGGCCCGCGCGGAGAGAGCGCCTGCATGGCGCGTGGTCCTGTACTCGCTCGGGCTTCTTCTCGTCGCCGGCGCACTGAACTCGCCCCTCGAGACGATCGCGGTCAACTACCTGCTGCTCTTCCACCTCCTGCAGAACGTCATGATCGCCGACTGGGCCCCGCCGCTCCTCATCCTCGGTCTCACGCCCGAGATGCGCGCTGCGATCGCGCGGAGGGGAGGGAGGGTCTTCGCGGCGCTCACCGACCCCAAGGTCGCGCTACCGATGTGGCTCGTCAGTTGGTACGCGATCCATCTGGCGCTTCTGTACGACTTCGCGCTGCGCCATGCGTGGACGCTGAACATCGAGCACGCGCTCCTGATCGCGATCGGTTTCCTCTTCTGGTGGCCGGTGCTGGCGGACGAGCCGCGAGAGGTCGGCGCGCCCGTGAAGATCGGCTACCTCGGCGCGGCCTTCGTCGGTTCGGTCTTCCTCGGGCTCGGCCTCACCTTCGCCACCACGCCGTTCTACGACTTCTACGCCCAGGCGCCGCGCCTTTGGGGCCTCTCGGCGGAGAAGGATCAGAACTTCGGCGGGATCCTCATGAACGTCGAGCAGTCACTCGTCTTCCTCGCCGCGATCCTGTACTTCGTCGTCAAGCTCATCCCCGAGGAGGAACGCTTCCGGGCCGACGCCTAGCTCGAAAAGACCCGCGCGCTCAAGGATGGACCTGCAGCCGGTGCACGACTGCAGTGCAGGCGTTCTCGACGTAGTCCATTCCGGCCCGCTCGGCGATCGCTCTCGCTTGCGGCGAGACGATCCCGAGCTGGAGCCACAACGCCTTCGCGCCGACCGCGGCCGCCTGCTCGGCGACCTCCGGGCAGAACTCCTCGCGGCGGAAAACGTCGACGAGGTCGACCGGCTCCTCGACGTCGGCCAGCGAGTCGACGCAAGGAATCCCGAGAACCTCGCGACGGTGAGGCCGTACGGGGATCACGCGGTAGCCCTGGTCGAGGAGGTAGCGCATGACGCCGTTGCTCGGCCTCTCCGGCCGCGGGGAGGCGCCCACGAGCGCGATCGTGCGTGCCTGTTCGAGGATCTCCGCAGGTGTTCGCATTCGGCTCACCAGGCTATCCTGACCCCATGTCCGACCGGCTCCGCGTGGCCTGCGTGCAGCTCAACTCGACGGACTCCAAGGCGGAGAACAGCGAGCGCGCCGAGGCGCTGGTCGCCCGCGCGGCGGCGACCGGAGCCGACCTGGTCGTCCTTCCGGAGAAGTGGACCGGCATCGGCCCGCCTGATCTGATGCGGAGCCTCGCCGAGAGCATCGACGACGGCGAGGCCGTCGAGGCGATGAGCGGCTGGGCCAAGGCGCACGGGATCACGCTCGTGGGTGGCTCGATCGTCGAACGCCGCGAAGGCCGCGACAAGCTCTCCAACACGTGCGTCGTCTTCGACCCGCAGGGGGAGATCCAGGCCGTCTACCGGAAGATCCACATGTTCGACGTCGAGGTGGGCGGGCAGGTCTACCGGGAGTCCGAGACGGAAGAGCCCGGCGACGCGACCGTCACGACCGACGTCGAAGGCTGGAAGCTCGGACTGACCGTCTGCTACGACCTGCGCTTCCCCGAGCTCTACCGGGTGCTGGCCATCGAGGGCACCGAGGTCGTGACCGTGCCCGCGGCGTTCACCATGTTCACTGGCAAGGACCACTGGGAGCTCCTCCTTCGGGCCCGTGCCGTGGAAAACCAGTGCTACGTCGTCGCCGCGAACCAGTGGGGCAACTTCGCCGACGGCAAGGCCGCGTACGGGCGCTCGCTGATCGCCGACCCATGGGGCGTCGTCCTGGCGGAGGCGCCTGACGAGGACTGCGTCATCTCGGCCGAGCTCGATCGCGCCCGCATGGAGGACATCCGCCGCCGCCTCCCCTCGCTCGCCAACCGCCAGCCGGCGGCCTACCGCTCCACGACGGGCGTTTGACAGTCGCAGCTGTCCTTTTCGACGTCGACTTCACCCTCGCCAAGCCCGGGCCCCTGCTCGGCCCCGGCGGGTATCAGGAAGCCGGCAGGCGGTTCGGTCTCGAGCTCGACCCCGACCTCTACTCGGAGGCTCGCGCGGCGGCCGTCGTCGACCTGCGGCACCACCCGGAGCTCGAGCACGACGAGGAGATCTGGCTCCGCTTCACCGAGGACATCGTCCGCGGCATGGGCGGGGAAGGAGATTCGTGCCGTGGGGTCGCGCAGGCGATCACCAACCGCTGGCTGCATTCGGAGAACTTCGAGCTCTACGAGGACGTCCTACCGGTGCTCGCGGCGCTCAAGGATCACGGCCTGAAGATCGGGCTCGTGTCGAACACGAGCCGCAACCTCGACGACTTCGTCCGCCACTTCAGCCTCGATGTCGACGCGTGGGTGTCGTCGCGGACGCACGGGAAGGTGAAGCCGAGCCCCACGATCTTCCGAGCCGTCCTGGACGAGCTGGGCGTGGTGCCGGAAGCAGCGGTGATGGTGGGGGACTCCGCCGAGGACGACATCGAGGGCGCCCGCGCGCTCGGGATGACGGCCTACCTCGTCGACCGGGACGGCCGCACCGGCGCGGACGACGCACTGCCGACGCTGCTCGCGCTCCCCGCGCTGATCGGGATCGGCGGCGCCGGTGCCTAGCCGGGCCTCGCTTCGCCTCGTCCCGCGCTCGGTGGAGGAATCCTTCGAGCAGCCCGTACGCGGCCTCATGTGGTCGCTCGGCCTCGGTGCGTTCGGCCTCGCCTGGTCGATCACGACGGTGGCCGCGTATCTCCCGCCGCTCCTGCGCGAGTTCACCGAGTCGCGCACGCTCATCGGCCTCGTGCTGGCCGCGGAGGGCTTCTTCGCCTTCTTCATGCCGCTCTTCGTCGGCCCTCTGAGTGACGCGACCGAGCTCCCGCTCGGCCGCCGGCGGCCATTCATGGTGCTCGCGCTCGCTCCGATGGCCGTGTGCCTCGCCCTGCTGCCGTTCATGCCCGGTTTCCAGGCGACCGCGCTCGCGCTGTTCGGATTCTTCTTCGCCTACTACATCTACGAGCCGCCGTACCGCGGCCTCTATCCAGACCGCGTCCCGGACGACTATTTCGCGCGCGCGCAGGGGGTGCAACACGTGCTGCGCGGCCTCGCGCTCGGCGCGGCGCTGGTCGGCGGCGGCTTCCTTCTCTCCGTGTGGGAGCCGTTCCCATTTGTCCTCGCAGCAGGCGTGACGCTCGTCTCCTGCGGCGCCGTCGTCGTCCTCGTCCACGAGGCGCCTGGAGCCGCGCCGCAGTACGAGCGCTTCCGCTCGATCTTTGCGGCCCCGTGGCGAGTGGTGCGCCGCGAGAAGAACGTCCGCCGCTTCCTCATCGCCAACACGGCCTGGGAGGCGACCTTCGCCGGGATGCGGACCTTCGTCGTCCTCTACATCATCGACGGGCTCGATCAGCCGCTCTACGTCTCCTCGAGCGTGCTCGGCGTGGTCGCCGCCGGGTACGTCGTCGCGGCGATCCTGGCGGGAAGGTTCGGCGACGGGTTCGGTGTCGGGAACGTGATCCTCGGCGCCTCGGTCGTGTACGGCTTCGGGCTGCTCGTCGCGGGGTTCGCGCACACGTGGCACTGGTGGTACTACGCGCTCATCGCGCCGGTCGCGATGGCGGGCGGAGTGGTCATGACCCTCGCGTGGGCGCTGCTCTTCAAGGTCATGCCGCCCACCGATCGCGGCACGATCACGGGGCTCGCGACGACGACGAAGGGGATCGGCCTCCTCATCGGGCCGCTCGCCGCCGGAGCCGCCATCGACATCTTCCACGACTACTTCCGCTCGACAGACGGCTACGGCGTCGTGTGGCCGGTGGTCGCGATCCCTGTCCTGGTGGTCATTCCGCTCGTCGCGCTCCTCGCCGAGGCGGAGGGAGGCCTCAGAGGCAGGGAGAGCGGTTCGGCTTCATGAGCCCAAACCCCCATACGCGGTTCCGGAAGACGTAGAAGACCGACGTGACGCTCTTCCCGGGGACGAGAAGCGCGTCGTAGAAGGTGCACTCGCGCTTGTCGAGGGAGCCGTAGAGCCGGGAGACATCCGACGCGTCGGCGCCCAGGATGAGGCCTCCGGGCGTCTTCCAGCCGACGGGCCTCCAGACCGTGAACGCGTGTGCCACCCGTCCGTGGTCGAAGACGACGCCCGTGCCCTGAGGCTCGAACGGCCGATAGTTGAAGTACCAGGTTGGCTCTGGGCAGTCGCGGCAGACGCCATGGCGCTTGCCCCAGGCCTGGAGCACCTCGTCCTTCGTCATCCCGAGCTTGACGCCGCCGAGCGACTTGCCGGGGACGAGGACGCCGGTGCGGGGAGGCGCGAACGCGGCCGGAGCCGCAACGAGGGCGACGCAGAGCGCCGCGGCTAGCGCGCGAGGAGCGCGGGGCCCCACGACGCAAGGGGGGAGATGTCGCCGTCGCGCCCGTTCAGGTTCCGGTACCCGAGCGCGTGCTCGGCCTGCATCATCTTGTGAACCTGGGTCGTGCCCTCGTAGATGATCGGCGCGCGCGCGTTGCGGAAGTAGCGCTCGATGCCGTACTCCGCCGAGTAGCCGTACGCGCCGTGCACCTGGATGGCGAGATGCGCCGCCCGGAATGCGGACTCGGTTGCGTGCCACTTGGCCAGGCTCGTCTCGCGCGTGTTGCGGACGCCCTTGTCCTTGAGCCACGCGGCCTGCATGACGAGGAGCTTCGACGTCTCGTAGCCGAGAACCATCTCCGCGATCATGTCCTGGACGAACTGGTACTTCCCGATCGGCTTGCCGAACGCCTCCCGCTCGCGGGCATAGGCCACCGACTGCTCGAGGCAGGCGCGGATGACGCCGCACGCACCGGCGGCGACGGTGAAGCGACCCTGGTCGAGCCCGTACATGGCGATCTCGAAGCCCTGCCCTTCCTCGCCGACGAGGTTCTCGGCCGGCACCTCGACGTTCTCGAAGAAGAGCTCGCCGGTCGAGCCCGCCCACACGCCGAGCTTGTGCTCCGTGTCCGCCGTCGTGACCCCCGGCCACTCGCGCTCGACGATGAAAGCCGAGATCCCGCGGTGCTTCGCGTCCGGGTCCGTCTTCGCGAAGACGAGCGCGTGGTCTGCGACGCTCGCGTAGGAGATCCAGTTCTTTTGACCGTTGAGGATGTAGGTGTCGCCCTCGCGCCGCGCGTTGGTCAGCATTCCTGCGACGTCGGAGCCGGCGGCCGGCTCGGTCAGGCCGAAGCAGGCAAGCTTGTCTCCGCGCGCCTGCGGAGCGAGGTAGCGCTCCTTCTGCGCTTCGTCCGCGTAGCGGAGAAGCGTCAGGGAGTTGAGCCCGACGTGGACGGAGATGAGGGTCCGGAACGCGGCCTCGCCGCGCTCGATCTCCTCGCAGACGAGCGCCTCCGAGACGAAGTCGAGGCCTGCGCCGCCGTATTCCTCCGGGATGACGATGCCCAGCAGGCCCAACTCGGCCATGCCGGCGATCGTGTCCATGTCCAGATGGTGGTTGATGTCGTTCTCGATCGCGTTCGGGAGGACACGGTCCTCGACGAACTGGCGAACGGTCGACTGCACCTCGCGCTGCTCCGCGCTGAGCTCGAAATCCACGCGACTAGTCTAGTGCTCCGGCGGATGCACCAGGCCGCATGAGGACGTGTCCGCGGACTGGCAGGACGAGCTGCGGGGGTTGGTAGAGTCGGACACTTCGATGCGCGCGGAGGCCGGCGTCGGCTCGGTCCGTAAGGGCCGGAGGTCCCCTGTCCGGAGGGACCCGGTTGCGCTGGTCCGGCGGCGGTGGAAGGCGTTCGGTGCGGTCGCGGCGCTCGCCCTCCTGGGGGTCCTCGCCGTCGGCTTTGCCTATGCGGGATCGCCTGACGTCGTCGCCGACGGCGTGAAGGTCTCCGGAGTCGATGTTGGGGGCCTCGATGCCCAGCGGGCCGAGGCGACGCTCTCGGCGCGCGCGCACGCGCTTTCGACGCAGCCGGTCGTGTTCATCGGCGCGGGGAGAAAGTGGTCGATCGCGCCGGCACAGCTCGCCGTGAAGGGAGACTGGAACGGCGCATCGCGGGCTGCCCTCGAGCGCGGCGACGGCCCGCTCCCGCTTCGTGGGCTCGAGCGCCTGCGTCTGCGGCTCTTCGGTGCGGAGATCCAGCCCACCGCCCAAGCGGACGAGGGAGCCCTGGGACGCCAGCTCCGGGTGATCGCGAAGCAGGTGAATGTCCGCAATCGGGAGGCGGCCATCGTCCTGCGAGACGACGAGCCCGTCGTCGTCCCGGGTGAGGCCGGCAGGAGCCTGAACACCGAAGAGGCGTCTGCGACCATGGTTGCTGCGCTCGTTTCGCTCGAGCGCGGGGGCGAGGTCGCGCTTCCTGTCGAGGTCACGCCGCCCTCCGTCGATCGCGCCGCACTCGCGCCGGTCCTTCAGCAGGTGCGGACCGCGCTCTCCGCTCCCGTGGCGTTCGCGTACAGGGGCGTGCACCTCTCCGTCACGCCGGACCAGATGGCCTCCTTTCTGGAGCTTCCGAATGGTGGGAGCCGGTCGCTCGGGATCGGCGGCCCGGCGGCCAAGAAGTACTTCGACAACCTCAGCCGCGCGGTGTGGCGTGCGCCCCGTGAGGTCGACTTCACCGTCGACGGAAACGGAAAGGCGCACCTCGTTCCGTCCAGGAACGGTCGTAGGCTCGACGTCGAGGCGTCGGAGAAAGCGCTGCTCGCGGCCGCGCTGAAGCCGACCCAGCGCGTCGCGCAGCTCGTCGTGGTTCCCGCGCTGCCGAAGCTCTCGACGGAGCGCGCGAAGGCCCTCGGCATCACCGGCCTCGTGGGGACTTACACGACCTTCTATGGCGGCGACGCGAATCGCATCCACAACGTGCAGCTCGTCGCCAGGCTCATCGACCGGCATCTGATCGCTCCGCACTCGACGTTCTCCTTCAACAAGACGACGGGGGAGCGGAATGCCGCGCAGGGCTTTCTCGAGGCGCCGGTGATCATCAACGGCGAGCTCAAGACGGGCCTGGGCGGTGGCGTCTGCCAGGTATCCACGACGGTCTTCAACGCCGCCTTCGAGGCGGGGCTGCCGATCACGTCACGGACGAACCACGCGCTCTACATCGACCACTACCCACTCGGGCGCGACGCGACCGTCAACTTTCCGGACACGGATCTCACCTTCCAGAACGATTCCGACCACTGGATGCTCCTGCGCACCCTCGTCGGCTCGTCCTCGCTGACCGTGCGGCTCTTCGGCGCTCCGCTCCACCGCAGGGTGGAGTCCGAGACCTCGCCCCTGCGCGTCACCGGTCGTCCGTCGGTCAAGCGCGTCCCGGACCCCGAGCTCTACGTGGGCGAGAAGGTCGTCGACGAGCTCGGCCAGCCGTCCCGATCGGTGTCCGTGCGGCGGATCGTCTACGACGCGAAGGGCAAGATCCTCTTCGACACGACGTGGTACTCCAACTACGTCGACGAGCCGAAGGTCGTCCGCTACGGGACGAAGGCCGTTCCCGTCACCTCGACCTCGACGCCACCGAGCGAGGCCGGGACGACGACGACCGGGACGACGACCCGCGGTGGCGGGACGACGACGGGGCGCTAGCCCTTCTCCACCTCTCGGATTCCTTCGGCCAGCCAGGCCGGCATGCGCGTGGGCCGGAAGGTCTTCGCGTCGACGCAGGCGTGGCCGGTCCAGCCCTCTGCGATGGTCGCGGCGGACTCGCCGAGCTGCTCGACGACGTACTCGAAGCGGAAGCGCGCGCCGCGTAGGTGCGTCACGCGCGTGTGTATACGAAGCTCGTCGTCGAAGCCGCAAGGCGCCAGATAGCGGACGTAGGCCTCGATCGTGAGAGCCTCGACGCCCTGCTCGATGAGACCGCGATAGCCGCCGGGGAAGCGCGCGAGGTAGGTGACGCGTGCGACCTCGAACCAGTTCAGGTAGACGGCGTTGTTCGCGATCCCCTGGGCGTCCGTCTCGCTGAAGCGGACGCGCAGGTCGACGGAGAAGTGGTAGCCGTCCATGGGCCGGGAACTTTCTCAGCCATCCGCCTGTCGAAGCAACCGACACGGCTTTCAAGGAGGCTGCGATGAAGAAGCTCGGCGTGCTCGTCCCATTCGTGCTCGCGCTCGGTTTGATGGCAGCCGCGTGCAACAGCTCCAGCGGTGAGAGCGGGGCAGCGGAAGACACGGGCAGCGGGGGGTCCGTGGCCAGCGAGGCCGGCGGGAGAAGCTCCGCGGAGCCGGGTGGCGAGGGAGGGGCGAAGGGAACGGGGACGGTGGCCGTCTCCGCCGTGCCCCAGGTCGGACCGAAGATCATCCAGAACGCCTCCATGCGCCTCTCGGTCCCGCCCGGCCGTTTCGAAGACCAGGCCGACGAGGTGAGGACGATCGCCGCCTCCTTCGGCGGGTTCGTGGTCAGCTCGACGGCCTTGCAGGGCTCCGAGCAGCGGCTCGTCTCGGGATCGCTCGTCCTGCGGATCCCCGCCGAGAGCTACGACGAGGCCGTATCCCGGCTTCGCCGCCTCGGCAGGGTCGAGTCGCTCGAGGAGAGCGGACAGGACGTCTCGCAGGAGTTCGTCGATCTGCACGCGCGGGTGCGTCAGCTCGAGGCCGTCGAGGCCCAGCTGCTCGAGCTCCTGCAGCGCGCGAAGGACGTGCCGGCGGCGCTTGCCGTGCAGTCGCAGCTCTCGCAGGTGCAGCTCGACCTGGAGCAGGCACGGGGCCGGCTCCAGTACCTGGACAACCAGGTCTCCTACGCGATGATCTCCTTGGGGATGCACGAGACCGGCGCCGTCGCGCCCACGGGCGGGGGCTTCGGCATCGTCGATGCGTGGGCCACCGCGGGAGCGGCGTTTGTCATGATCGTCGGATGGATCTTCATCGGCTTCGCAGTAGCAGCTCCCGTGCTCGTCCTCCTCGGGCTGGGCTTCCTCGTCGGTCGGGCCGTGCGGCGGCGTCTCGTGCACGCGTAGGGGAGGCGGCCCTGCGGGTAAGGTCCTTGCGGACACCGAACGGAGGGAAACGATGGCGAGCAAGAAACCAAGCGACGGTGGAATGGTGAACCGCCTCGCCGAGCGTGGCGAGGAGGCCGTCACCCGTCTGATCGACGATCTGAGCAAGAACCCGCGCGTGACCGACGCGGTTGGGCGCGCGATGTCGGCCAAGGGGAAGATCGACCAGAGCGCGCGGAGCGCCCTGGCCCAGGCCGGCGTCGCTGCGGCCGACGAGCTGAAGGAGCTCCGGAAGCAGATCGAGCGCCTCGAGCGCCGGTTGGCGAAGCTCGAGTCGAGCGAGAGCAACCCGGCCGCGAAGACGAGCACTGCGAAAAAGTCGGAGACCAAGAAGACGCCGACGACCAAGAAGCGCACGACGACGGCGAAGAAGGACACCGAGAAGGCCCCGTCGCCTTCCCCCGGCCGCTCGATCGGCGGGGGCTCGGGTCGCGGGTCGAGCGCTTCCTAGGCCGGGACGACGAGGCGCAGCGCGCGGGGCACGACCTCGAAGGTCGCAGGCGTCGTTCCCGGCTGCTCGCCGTCGAGTTCGATCGGAAGCGGCGTGGGTGCGTCCACGCGGACGGTCGTCCCGCGGAGCTCCTCCGCCTTCGGGTGGGGGAGATGCGTGCCCCGGTAGATCTTCGGGAGGGTCTGCACGAGGTCGCGCTTCGTGATGTCGCCGATGAGGAGGATGTCCAGTAGACCGTCGTCCGGCTCGGCTTTCGGAGTCATGTGCATGCCGCCGCCGAGCCACTCGCAGTTCGCGACGATGACGTCGAGCATGCTGCCCTCGCGATGTGTGTCGTCGACGTCGACCGCGACCCGGGCGTTCTGCCAGCGGGCGAACACCACAAGCGTCGCCCACAGGAACGACGCCTTTCCGCCGAGCGCCTTGGACGTCGCGTTCGCCCGCTGCGCGACCGCGCCGCTCATGCCGGCGCTCGCGATGTTGACGAAGTAGGCGCTGCCGGCGGACCCGTCCCAGGCACGGTAGGAGACGCGCCCCGCGTCGATCTCGCGCACTATCCCGTCACGCGCCACGGCGATCGCCTCGTCCAGCTTCGTCGGGATGCGGAAGGTGCGGACGAAATCCGTCCCGGTCCCGCGCGGGATGACGGCGAGCTCGACTTCCTTGCCGACCCCGACGGAGAGAAGCCCGTTCGCTGCCTCGTTCACGGTGCCGTCGCCGCCGACGACCACGACGCGTTTCGCGCCCAGTCCCGCGGCCCGCTCCGCCACCTTGAGGATCCCGCCCGGGCCGTCGCTGAAGAGCGCCTCGCCCCGAAGCCCCGCGGAGGCGGCGCGGTGAGCGATCTCGGGCCAGGCTTTCCTCGTGGACCCGTTCGCCGACGCCGGGTTGACGAGGAAGACAGTCTCGGTCAATGCGCGGCGGTGACCGTGCCGAGCGCGAGCTCGGTCATCTGGTCGACGGCCATCTTCATCTCCTCGTCCGTGATGCGAACGAACTCGCCCTCGACCACGACGTCGCTGACCGTCAGGAGACAGCCAGCCTTGAACTTCCGGAGCGCTCCGAGCGTGAAGAGCACCGCAGCCTCCATCTCGACGGCGAGAATGCCGCGATCCGACCAGCGCTGGGCCCGCTCCTTGTCGGGGTCGTAGAAGATGTCACTCGAGACGATCGGGCCGACGCGGACGCTCTTGCCGAGCTCCTTCGCCGCGTGCACCGCCCTGTGCACCAGCTCCCAGTCCGCGGTTGGCGTGTGCGCCTCCCCGCCGAGGTAGTGGACCGCCGTCGAGTCCTGAGGGATGGCCGAGACCGCCACGATCAGGTCGCCCAGCTTGAGATCCGGCTGTAGGCCGCCGCAGGTGCCGATGCGGAGAATCCGCTTCACGCCGAGCATCACGAGCTCCTCGATCACGATCGCGGCCGACGGGCAGCCCATCCCCGTAGCCTGCACGGACACCGGCTTCCCCTCGTAGGTGCCGGTGTAGCCCAGCATCCCGCGCTCCCAGTTCTTCTGCTCGACGCTCTCGAGGAAGGCCTCGGCGATGTACTTGGCCCGCAGCGGGTCGCCCGGGACAAGGCACGCCTCGGCGTAGTCGCCTTCCTTGGCTCGCACGTGAATCGGCATTCGCGGGAGCCTATCCCGTTGCGCGCGGCGGGCGTATCGTTGCGCAGAATGCCTCGACTGGTGAAGCGGCCTTCGCTCGAGGACATCCTCGACTTTTGCGGGCGCTCTCCGATCGAGCGGGTCTTCCTGGAGGACGTGGCGCGCCGTGGGCTCGGCCGTTTCGCGGCGCTGAAGGAGGACGACGAGCTCGTCGCGATCTGCCATCTCGGCGCCAACCTCGTGCCTTCCGGGGCGGGGACCGGTGCGTTTGCGAAGCTCGCAGCGCGCTCACGCCCGCGCATGCTGATCGGCGACGAGCGCGCTGTGACGGAGCTCTGGGAGGCGGCCCGCGAACACCTGCCCGAGGTGCGTGAGGACCGCCCCGGCCAGCCGGTCTACGTCCTCGACGACATGCCGCCTCCAGGGAAGACCGCTCTGCGGCAGGCAACCCTTCACGATCTCGAGCTGCTCGTCCGTACCTCGGCGGCCGCGTTTCTGGAGGAGGTCGGCATCGACGCTTACGCCCGCGATCCGGCCCTCTTCGAGTGGCGGACGCGCACGCAGATCGAGGAGGGCCGGAGCTGGCTGTGGGAGGAGAACGGGACGATCCTGTTCAAGGCCGAAGCCTCCGCATGGACCGACCGCACGGTTCAGCTCCAGCAGGTTTGGGTCGACCCGTCGGTGCGCGGCAACGGGTTCGGAAAGCGCGGGCTGAGCGACCTGTGCCGGCTCTTGCTCGAGCGGACTCCGTCGGTATGCCTCTTCGTTCGTCCGGAGAACGAACCGGCGATCGCGCTCTACGACTCGATCGGCATGCGCCGGGTCGGCGCGTATCGCTCCCTCATATTCGCGTGACCGACGGGCCTGACTGGGCGGGCGCAACCCGTGAGGGTCGCGCCTGGCTCGAACGGCTGCCCGCAATTGCCGCCGCTTGCGCGGAGCAATGGTCGCTAACGCTTGGCGATCCCTTCCCGGCCGCGGCCGCGTCACTGGCTCTCCCGGCGACGACGCAGGAAGGGCAAGACGCGGTCCTGAAGGTCTGCTTCCCGCATCACGAGAGCGAGCACGAGGCGGATGCGCTGCGCGCGTGGGACGGCAACGGAGCGGTGGGCCTGCTCGCGCACGACGCCGAGCGCTGGGCCCTGCTCCTCGAGAGGTGTCGTCCGGGAGAGCCGCTCGCCGAGCGGCCGCCGGACGAGGCCCTCGACGTCCTGTGTTCGGTGCTCCCTCGCCTCTGGCTTCCCGCTGCGGAGCCGTTCCGGCCGCTCGCAGACGAGGCGGCGTGGTGGGCCTCCTACCTCCCGGACCGCTGGGAGGCGGCGGGGCGGCCCTTCGAGCGCCCGCTGCTGGACGCGGCGCTCGAGGCGCTCCGGCAGCTCCGGGCCACCCAGGGCGAGCAGGTGCTCCTGCACCAGGATCTCCATCCGGGAAACGTGCTGAGCGCCGAGCGCGAGCCGTGGCTGGTCATCGACCCCAAGCCGCTCGCCGGCGAGCGCGAGCTCTCGGCCGCGCCGATCGTCCGCGCGTTCGAGCTCGGCCACTCGGAAGGCGCCGTGCGTGCTCGCCTCGACAGACTGACCGAGGCGCTCGGGCTCGACCGGGAGCGGGCACGGCTGTGGGCGCTCGGGCAAACGATCGCTTGGTGCTTCGACTCCGACTACCACCCGGATCACGTCGAGACAGCGCGCTGGCTGCTCCGCGCTTAGGGGCACCAATTCGAGTGATGCAGGCCCGAGGCCCGTTTCGCCGATGTAGTCGCCATCTTGCGGCGACTCGGCGTCATTGCGGCGACGCTTGTCCTCGTTGCGGCCTCGGCAGGCTGCGGCGGCTCCAAGAGTGTCCACGGGCACTCCTGCACCGCCCCGGACCAGCGCTTCATCCAGACGGCCTCCAACGACGTCACCGGCCTCGGGATGCTGACGGCCGACCTCCAGAGCGGCGACGTGGATGCGAAGGACGTCGCCCAACAGGCCTTCGACGCCGCCGTGCGCGTGCAGCACGCGGATCCCGACGATCCCTCACTCCAAGCGGCGCAGCGCTACCTGGACGCGATGTTCCAGGAGTACGGCACCGCCATCACGATCCAGGCCAAGGGCGGCGACGCCGGTGAGCGCATGTACCGGGCCTACGGGCTCGCCAACTTCGCCCACGACGTCCTCGCGCAGGCCCAGCCCGCTCTCTACGAACGAGGTTGCGATGTCTCGACACTGCTCTGACCACGCTCGCCACTCCGTAAAATTGCTTCGTGGACGCCGCTGCGCTTCGCGCCCGGATCGAAGAGCACATCCGCCGGCACGACCTCATTCTTCCGAGCGGGGACGTTGTCTGCCTCGTCTCAGGCGGTCCGGACTCGACATGCCTCTGGCATGCGCTTGGGGCCCTCGGCTACCGCGTCGAGACGCTCCACGTCAACCATAGGCTCCGCGGAGAGGAGTCCGAGAAGGACGCCGAGTTCTGCCGCGAGCGCCTGGGAGCCGAGGTCGTCGACGCGGCGCCCACGAACGGCGGCGAGGCCGAGCTCCGCGAGCTCCGCTACGAGGCGACCAGGCGCATGTCGCAAGGCCGGCTGCGGGCCACGGGCCACACTGCGTCCGACCAGGTCGAGACCGTCCTCTACCGCCTCGCGTCGAGTGGGACCACGACGGGAATCCGAGCCCGCCGGGACGACGGAGTCGTCCGCCCGCTCCTGACGGTCTGGCGCGAGGAGACCGAGGCCTACTGCCGCGTGGAGGGCCTCGAGTTCCGCCGCGACTCCAGCAACGACGACACCCTGCGCGGCCTCATCCGTCGCGAGATCGTGCCGGCGCTTCGCGCGCTCCATCCCGCCGCCGAGGAGAACGTCCTCCGGGCCGTGGAGACGCGCCGGGAGCTGCCTAGGCCGATCGAGAGGGCGCTGTTAGAGTTGCTCGACTCGCAGGCGGGAGCCAAGCGAGTCGACCTAGGTGACGGCCGCGTGGCAGTGAGGGAATACGGGAGTGTCTGGCTCGAACGGGCGCCTGTCCGCCTG
>DATAOL010000197.1:0-12378 GCA_036265755.1 Gaiellaceae bacterium
GGCCGATCGCCTCACCATGCGCCGCGAGGACATGACCGTCCTCGCTCTCCAGCACGTAGCCGAACGCGGCAGGGCCCGGATTCCCGCGCGCTCCCCCGTCAGTCGAAAGCCGTGCCTTCAGTTCTCTGTGTCGATCTGCGCGCGCTGGAGCTTGCCGCTGTAGTCGACGTAGATCGACTTCCACTCCGTGAACACGTCCAGCGCGGCCTGGCCCGCCTCGCGGTGGCCGTTGCCGGTGCCCTTGACGCCGCCGAAGGGCAGGTGCACCTCGGCGCCGATCGTGCCGGCGTTGATGTAGGTGATCCCGGCCTCGAGGTCGCGTATCGCCCGGAACGCGGTGTTCACATCCCGGGTGAAGATCGACGACGAGAGGCCGAACTCGATCCCGTTCGAGACGCGGATCGCCTCGTCCACGTCGCGGACGCGGATGAGTGCCGTGGTCGGGCCGAAGATCTCCTCCTGGGCCACGCGCATCTGCGGGTCGACGTCGCCGAAGATGGTCGGGCGGTAGAAGAACCCGTCCCCGAGGCCGTTGCCCCCGGCGACCTCGCCGCCCGTCAGGAGCTTCGCGCCCTCGTCCACGCCGATCTCCGTGTAGGAGTGAATCTTCTCCAGCGCGCGCTTGTTGATCACGGGGCCGACGTCCACGCCCTCCTCCCAGCCCGGGCCGAGACGCAGCTTCTCTGCGGCGCCGACGAGGCGCTTCTGGAGCTCCTCGTATGCGCCCTCCTGCACGATCACGCGCGAGGCAGCGGTGCAGCGCTGGCCCGAGGTGCCGAAGGCCGACCAGATGATCCCCTCGACCGCGAGGTCGAGGTCGGCGTCGTCGAGGACGATGATCGCGTTCTTGCCGCCGAGCTCGAGGTGGATGTGCTTGAGGTGGTCGGCCGCGTTGCGCATCACCTCGACACCGGTCTCCCGGGATCCGGTGAGCGTGATCACAGGCACGTCGGGGTGGCGCACGATCCGGTCGCCGACCTCTCCCCCGCCCCCGTGGACGATGTTGATCACACCGGCGGGAACGCCCGCCTCGACGAGCAGCTCGACGAAGCGCTCGCCCAGGAGCGGGGTGTCGGTCGCCGGCTTGAAGACCACGGTGTTCCCACAGACGAGCGCGGGCGCGATCTTCCAGGACGGACTCGCGATGGGGAAGTTCCACGGCGTGATCACGCCGACCACGCCGATCGGTTGCCGCACGCTCATGTTGAACTTGTCGCGCACCTCGGAAGGCGTGGTCTGACCGAAGAGGCGCCTCCCCTCGCCGCCCATGTAGAAGCTCATGTCGATCGCTTCCTGGACGTCGCCCGCGGCCTCGGGCACGACCTTGCCCATCTCGCGTGCCATCAGCTCGGCGACCTCGTCCTTGCGCTCCGCGAGGAGCCGGCCGAAGCGGAAGAGGATCTCGCCGCGCCGGGGGGCCGGGGTAAGGCGCCAGTCGTCGAAAGCGCTCTTCGCAGCCTCGACCGCGCGGTCGACGTCCTCCGCGCTCGAGCGCGGAAAGACGCCGAGTGTCTCGCCGGTCGCGGGGCTCGTCGTCTCGAAGGTCTCGCCGGAGGCGGCATCGACCCACTCCCCGCCGATGAAGTTCTTGAAGGTCTTCGTCGCCGCGGTCGCCACGCGGGCGATCTTACCTACGCGTTCTCGGGTGGATCCGTGCCGGGAAACGTGCCGGCCGCACGGGCCCTGCGCCGGTCTCGGATCTCGCGTTTCCCGCCCTTCTCTCGGCCCTTGCGCCGGTCGTCGCCTTCCCGCCGATCGACGATGACGGTCACGTGCGGGTTGTCCTTGTAGTAATCGACCATCTTGTCGTAGAGCTCGTCCTCGAGCTCACGCGGGATGACGCAATAGATCATGGTGCTTCGGATTCTATGGACGGCCGGTCTCGGCGCTAGACCGGCGAGATGTCCGGGGCGATGCGGCCGTCCTGCGTCAGGCGCGCGTTCCAGGCCGTGAAGAGCGACTCGAGCTCACGCGGCTCGTGCCCGCGCTCGGCCAGCTTGACGGGCTGCCCGGACTCGGGCGTGATCCGGTACTGGTACCACGAGATGTCCCAGGCGACGGTGAGCACGACCTCGCTGCTCGTCCCCGAGAGCGGGACGATCGAGGCTTTCGGCGCCCCCAGGCTTTTCGCGATCCCCGCGATCGTGCGCCGGAACGCGCTCTCGTTGAAGAGGTCGGCCGCCTCGACCATCGCCACCTCGGGCCCCGAGAGCCGGCGGAGGATGGGCTCGTCGACGACGCGCTCGACCTGCGGCTTGCGCGACTCGAACAGGGAGCCGAGCCCGGGGAGGCGCTTGCGCCGGCGCTCGGACACCATGGGCGTGGTCGGGCTCCCTTCTTTCAGCCACCCGTGGTCGAGGGCGATCTCCTGGCAGAGCGGGCAAACGTCGACGAAGTTCTCGCCGTCGGGCGAATAGCGCACCGCCCGCTCGCCGACGAGCAGGGTCCGCTCACAGATGGCGCACGTTTGGGACGCGGTAACAGCCTGCCGCGTGATCCGCATGGACCTAGACCCTAGCCTCCTCGAGCTCCTTCTTGGTCTCGTCGATGATCTTCTGGGCGATATGCGACGGAACTTCCTCGTAGCGGAGGAAGTGCATGTGGTAGTCGCCGCGACCGCCCGTGAGCGAGGTCAGCGCCTGCGAGTAGGTGAGGATCTCCGCCATCGGCACCTCGGCCTTGATCGAGGTCATGCCGCCGCGGGGCTCCATGCCCTGCAGCCGGCCGCGCCGTGAGTTGAGGTCGCCGTTGACCGCGCCGACGGCATCGTCGGGCACGCTCACCTCGACCTCCATGATCGGCTCGAGCAGGACCGGGTCGGCCTTGGCATAGGCGTCCTTGAACGCCATCGAGCCGGCGATCTTGAACGCCATCTCGGAGGAGTCCACCGAGTGCTGCTGGCCGTCCACGAGTCGGACCCGGACTCCCTGCACCGGAGCGCCGGCGAGCTCGCCGTGCTGCATCGCCTCTTGGATGCCCTTGTCCACAGCGGGGCGGAAGCCCTGCTGGATGACGCCGCCGACGATCTCGTCGACGAACTCGTAGCCCTCGCGCTCGGGCAGCGGCTCGAGCACGATCTCGCAGTCGCCGAACTGGCCGCGGCCGCCGGTCTGCTTCTTGTAGCGATGCCGTGCCCGGGACTCCTTCCGGATCGTCTCCAGGTACGGCACGTGAGGCTGGTGGAGCTCGACGTCCACCCCGAAGCGCCGCTTGAGCCTGTCGACCGCGACCTCGACGTGGATCTGACTCATTCCCGAGAGCAGCTGGTCGCCGGTCTGCGGATCGCGGCGCAGGACGAGCGTCGGGTCCTCCTCGGCGAGCCGGCGCAACGAGCTTGCGACCTTCTCCTCGTCGCCCTTTGCCTTCGGCGTGACCGCGAAGCTCATCACCGGCTCCGGGAACTCGAGCTCCGGCGGCTCGAGGTCGCGCTCGGAGTCCAGGAGCAGATCGCCGGTGGTCGTCTCCTTCAGCTTCGCGACGGCGCCGATGTCGCCGGCGCCGAACTCCTTGGCCTGCTCGTGGTCTTTGCCCTGGAGCGTGAGCAGCTGGCCGACGCGCTCCTTGCTGCGGTTGCGGGAGTTGACGACCGTCGAGTCGGAGTCGAGCGTCCCGGAGAGGACGCGGAAGAGGTTGATCCGGCCCGCGAACGGGTCCGCCACGGTCTTGAAGACGAACGCCGCGGTGCCCGCGCCGTCGACGTCGATCGCGGGCGGGCGCTTGGCCGGCGATGGGACGCCCTCGACGAGCAGGTCGAGCAGCGCGGTCGTGCCGAGGTTCTTGGTCGCCACCCCACAGGCGACCGGGAAGAGCTCGCCGCGGGTGACCGCGTCCTTGAGCGCGTGCGCGACCTCCTCGGTGCCGAGCTCCTCGCCCTCGAGGTAGCGCTCCATCAGGGCCTCGTCGGTCTCCACCACCGAGTCGAGCAGCTGCGTGCGGTGCTGCTGGACGGCGTCGGCCATCTCCTCCGGTATCTCGTTGGGACCGCCCTCGCGCTCACCCTCGGGGCTCGTGTAGGCGGTCAGGTGCAAGAGATCGACGATCCCGGTCAGCTCGTGCTCGCTCCCGATCGGAAGGTGGACCGCGACGCAGCGCTCGGAGAGCTGCGACCGGAGCTGCTCGAGAGCGCGGTAGAAGTCGGCGCGCTCGCGGTCGAGCATGTTCACGAACACGAGACGCGGCAGGTCGAGCTGCTCGGCGCGGTCCCAGACGCGGCTCGTCTGCACCTCGACGCCCATGACCGCGCTGACTGTGAGGAGTGCTCCCTCGACCACACGCAGCGCGGCGATCGTGTCGCCGGCGAAGCCGGCGTCGCCAGGGGCGTCGATCAGGTTGATCTTGCGGTCTTGCCACTCCAGGTGGCAGAGCGAAGAGGCGAGCGACATCTGCCGGCGCTGCTCGTCCTCGTCCCAGTCCGAGGTGGTCGACCCCTGCTCGACCGTTCCCAGCCGGTTGATTGCCCCGGACTCGAAGAGCATCGCCTCGACGAGCGAGGTCTTCCCCGTTCCGCGGTGGCCGGTAACGGCGACGTTGCGGATCTTTCCGGGCTCGGTGGGCATAGGCGACGGCTCCTCCTCGGACGGGGACTCGGCAGCGACGATCTTACCCCCGGGACCCCCTCTATTCTGCCCGCGCCATGTGGTGGCGGGACGCGGTTGTCTACCAGATCTATCCACGGTCGTTCCAGGACTCCGACGGGGACGGCGTCGGCGATCTCCGCGGAATCGCGCAGCGGCTCGACCACCTCGCCTGGCTCGGCGTCGACGCCTTCTGGCTCTCACCCATCTATCCGTCCCCGCTCGCCGACTTCGGCTACGACGTCTCCGACTACACCGCCGTCGAGCCGCAGCTGGGCTCGCTCGAGGACTTCCACGAACTCGTGGACGCCGCGCACGGACGTGGGCTCCGCATCCTGCTCGACCTGATCCCGAGCCACACCTCGATCGAGCATCCCTGGTTCCGCGAGCATCCCGACTGGTACATCTGGTCGCCGGGCGACGGCCCCCCGAACAACTGGGTGTCGGCCTTCGGAGGCCCCGCCTGGAGCCGCGACGAGCGCAGCGGCCGCTGGTACCTGCACTCGTTCTACCCGGAGCAACCGGATCTCGACTGGCGCAACCCGGAAGTGATCGAGGCGATGCAGTCGGTCGTCGGCTTCTGGCTGGAGCGCGGCGTCGACGGCTTCCGGCTCGACGCGATCGACCGGATGGTCAAGGACGTCCGGCTCCGCGACGAGCCGCCTGCTACGAGCGCGTTCCCGTTCCCGCTGCACGCGGACGCAGCCGCGCTCGAGCGCCGCTACTCGGTCGGCCGTCCCGAGGTCGTGGAGGCTCTGGCTGCGATACGGGAGGCCGCCGGCGACGCCCTGCTCGTCGGCGAGGTGTTCGAGCCGACGAGCCGGTACCCGCGCTACCTCGAGGTGCTCGACCTCGTCTTCTCCTTCGAGCTCCTGTTCTCGCCGTGGGACGCGGAGCGTCTGCGCGCGGCGATCGAGCCGGCGGTGGAGCTCGAACGCGTGGCCTGGGTGATGTCGAACCACGATTTCGACCGGCTTGCGACCCGCGTCGGGGCGGAGAACCTTCGCGCCGCCGCTGTCCTGCTGTTGACGCTTCCCGGAGTCGCCTTCGTCTACCAGGGCGACGAGATCGGCCAGGCGAACGGGCCCGGCGCCGACCCGCCGTTTGATCGGGCCGGCCGCGACGGCCTTCGCCACCCGATGGCGTGGGACGCCGGCCCGACCGGCGGCTTCACCGGCGGGACGCCGTGGCTGTCGGCGGTCGATCCGGAGGAGCGGAACGTCGACTCGCAGCGCGACGATCCGTCCTCGCTGCTCGGGCTGTACCGACGGTTGCTCGAGCTTCGCCGGGGGCTCGGCGAAGGCTTCCGGCTTCTCGAGGCCGAGCCGGGGGTCGTGTCCTACGAGCGGGGCGATCACGTCGTCGCGGTAAACACGACCGCGGAGAAACGGTCGCGGCCCCCCGGCGAGCTCGTGCTCGCGACGCACGATGGCGAGGAACTACCACCGCATGTCGGCGCGATCGTGCGAAAATAGAGCCGTGGCGGAGATCGAGTTCGATTCGGTCGACAAGATCTACGACGACGGAACGCAGGCTGTCTACGACCTGGATCTCACGATCGAAGACGGGGAGTTGATGGTCATCGTCGGCCCCTCAGGGTGCGGCAAGACGACCGCGCTGCGGATGCTGGCGGGCCTCGAGGAGATCAGCGGTGGCGAGATCCGGATCGGCGAGCGGATCGTCAACGACCTCTCCCCGAAAGACCGCGACATCGCGATGGTCTTCCAGAACTACGCGCTCTACCCTCACATGACCGTCGAGCAGAACCTCGCCTTCGGGCTCAAGCTCCGCAAGCTGCCTAAAAACCAGGTGAAGCAGCGGGTCCGCCAGGCGGCGGAGACGCTCGAGATCGAGGAGTTCCTCAAGCGCAAGCCGCGTGCACTCTCGGGCGGCCAGCGCCAGCGTGTCGCCATGGGGCGGGCGATCGTGCGCGAGCCGCAGGCATTCCTGATGGACGAGCCGCTCTCGAATCTCGACGCCAAGCTGCGCGTGCAGATGCGCGCGGAGATCCACACGCTCCAGCGCCGTGTCGGCGTCACGACGCTCTACGTGACCCACGACCAGGTCGAGGCGATGACCCTCGGCGACCGCGTCGCGGTCATGCGCGACGGTCACCTGCAGCAGGTGGACACGCCGCAGACGCTCTACGACAACCCCGTCAACCAGTTCGTCGCCGGCTTCATCGGCTCACCGTCGATCAATCTCGTCGAGGCCGAGCTCGAGCGCGCTGACGACGGCCTCTGGGTCACCTTCGGCGAGCATCGCCTGCCCATCGATCCGCAGCTGATGTCGAGGCGTTCCGGCTTGGAGGACTACGTGGGCAAGACGATCCAGCTCGGGATCCGGCCAGAAGACTTCGAGGACGCGGCGCTCGAGCCGGACACGCCGACCGAGCGGCGGCTCGAGACCACCTGCGACCTGATCGAGCCGCTCGGCTCGGAGGTGCTCGTCCACTTCACCGTCTCCGCGACCGCGGTGGTAACCGAAGCCGCCGCCGCGGAAGGGCTCGAGGCCGACCCGACGCTCGAGGCCGGCAAGACGCGAATGGTGGCCCGAGTCAGCCCACGGACGCGGATCGCGGAGGGCTCGCAGATCGAGCTCGCCGTCGACACGAGCCGCCTCTACTTCTTCGACCCCGAGACGACCGCGGCGATCTAGCCCTTGACGGCTCCGGCAGTGAGGCCGGCGAGGATTCTGCGCTGGAGAATCAGCGTCAGGACGATCAGCGGCACGGTCACGACGACGGTTGCGGCCATGATCTGTCCCCAGGGCTGCTCGAAGGTGAGGCCTTTGCCCGCGGTGAAGGAGGTGATCGCCACCGTGACCGTGTGCTTGTCTGTGGTCTGGGTGAACGACAGGGCGTACAGGTACTCGTTCCAGGCGGTGATGAATGCCAGCAAGCCCGTGGTAACGAGACCCGGGGCGATCAGCGGCAGCAGCACCTTGTAGAAGACCTGCAGGGGCGTGGCCCCGTCGACGTAGGCCGCCTCCTCGAGATCTTTCGGAAGGGCGGCCATGAAGCTCGTGAGCACCCACACGGTGAAGGGCAGCGTGAGGATCAGATCGCTGAAGATCAGCGCAGCCAGGGTGTTGAAGAGCCCGACGTCGTTGATCAAGGTGTAGAGCGCGCCCAGGATCGCGATCTGCGGGAAGATTGTCATCGAGAGCATCAGGTACATCGCGAAGGCCCGCCCTCGGAAGCGGAAGCGCCCTAGCGCGTAGCTGGCCACGGATCCGAGCACGAGTGAGATCAATGTCACCGAGCCGGCGACGATCGTCGAGTTCAGCAGCGCGCGCTGGAAGTCGCCGCTGCTCAGCACCTCGCGGTAATGCGAGAGCGTCGGGTTGTTCGGGAAGTATTGGAGCGGCGTGGAGAACAGGTCACCATCAGGGGTGATCGACGAGCGGATCGCCCAGTAGAACGGGAAGATCGTGTACACGAAGATCGCGGCGATCAACAGGTAGAAGGGCAGCCGGGCGAGCCGCTTCCGCAGCGGCTTGCGGACCCGTACCTTCGCGGCGCCGCGGGCTTCGGTCGTCGCTTCGGCGGCCGCCGTCACTGCTGCTCCACCCGCATGAAAGTCACATAGATGACCGTGAACAGCCCGATGATCAGGAAAATCACCACGCAGGCAGCCGAGCCGTACCCGACATCCCCGGTGCCGACGATCGTGTCCTGAGCAAAGATCGCCATCGTCTGCGTGTCCGGCCGGTTCCCGAAGAAGACGTAGAAGACGTCGAAGATACGGAGCGCATCAAGGGTGCGGAAGATGAGCGCGACGAGGATCGCAGGCCGCAGCAGCGGCATCGTGATGCGCCAGAACTGCTGCCAGGCGCTCGCGCCGTCGACCCTCGCGGCTTCGTAGAGCTCGGTCGGAATGACCTGCAACCCCGCGAGCAGGAGTAGGGCGACGAACGGGGTCGTCTTCCAGATGTCGGAGGCGGCCGCCGCGCCGAGCGCCGTGTTCGGCTGCGAGATCCACGCGACGTTGTGGGAGAGGATGTGGAGCCTGACGCCGGCGTCGTTGACCACGCCGTAGAGGTCGTTGTACATCCACTGCCACATCTTGGCCGACACGACGGTGGGGATCGCCCAGGGCACGAGCATCATTGCCCGCATCACGCCGCGCCCCTTGAAGCCCGAGTTGACGGTGAGCGCGATGATCATCCCCAGCACGAACTCGAAAGCGACGGTGATGACGGTGAACTTGATCGTGAGCACGACCGAGTCGCGGAAGAGCGTGTCGTGGATCAGGTCCTTGTAGTTCTCGAGCCCCACCCATCTGGTCGGCTCGATGCCGGCCAGGAACTGCTGGTCGGTGAAGCTGTAGTAGACGGTCTGCCCGAGCGGATACAGGGCCACGAGACCCACGGCCGCCAGCGCGGGGAGGAGCATGAGCCAGGCGAGGCGCGTCTGGCTGCGCTGAAGACGCGACCGGCGGCGTATCGGCCGTGATGGGGCGGCGCTCGTGGCCTCGGGGTTCGGGCTCATCTTCCTCGTTTCAGTCCGAAAATGAAGGGTGGGAGCCTAAGCCCCCACCCTTCCCGATGCGTCGAGATGCGTTACCTAAGCAGGCGGTTCAACCGCGACTGGATTCCCGGGAGGACGCTCTTTGCGTCCTGACCGTTCAGGATCTGGTTGATCCCCTGGTAGATGATCTTGGAGCCCTCGTTGTAATGGCTCTTGAGGTACTTCGCTGGCCGCGTGACGCGGGCGACCGTGGCGATCTGGGGCTTGAGGTAGGGATTGGTCTTCCTGACCGCCGGGTCCTTCGCAACCGACGGGATCGTCGGGACGTTGCTGTTCGTGATCGCGTTGAAGCGCTCGACCGCCGGGCTCGTCATGTAGCGAACGAACTCGATCGCGGCCGGCTTGTGCTTCGAGTACTTCGACACGCCGAGCTGCCAGCCGCCCACGGTGCCGACGGACTTGCCGCCCGGGCCGTGGGGCAACACGGTCACGCTGAACTTGCCCTTGATCTTCGAGGTTGCTGCCACGCCGGACGAGTAGGCATACGGCCAATTGCGCATGAACGCAGCCTGTCCGTTGGTGAACGGGATCCGTGCCTCCTCTTCGGTGTACGAGGTGACGCCGCGCGGAGCGATCGTGCCCACCCAGCTGCGCTGCAGGTTGAGGATCGCGGCAGCCTTCGAGTTGTTGATCGAGGCCTTGCCACCGTCGACGAAGTGACCTCCGCCGACCGAGGCGATCCATTCGAGGGAGTCGCACGTCAGCCCCTCGTAGGAGTTGCCCTGGTAGACGAAGCCGGCGAAGTTGGGGCTCGCTCCGCGCTCGCCTGCCTGGATCTTCTTCGCCATGACGCCGAGCTGGGTCCAGGTCGTGGGCGGGCCCTTGTAGCCGTACTTCTTCAGCAGGTCGGTGCGGTAGTAGAGGATCCCGAAGTCGCCGAACCACGGCATCGCGATCAGCTTGCCGCCGACGGTGTCGTTCTGGACGATCCCCTGCGCGTGCAGCTTGGCCTGGTTGCCAAGCGCCGGCTTGAGATTGACCAGGTACGGCGCGAAGGCGCCCGGCCAGACGACGTCCATCATCACCACGTCGAACGCCGACGAGTGCGACGAGAAGTTTCGAGCGAGCTGCGAGTACGACTCGTCCGACTTCTCTGGATGCGGCAGCACCGTGATCTTGATCCCGGTGTCCTTGGTGAAGCGCTTGGCGAGCGCGAGGTCGCGCACGTGGCTGCCGCCGACGGCGTTGTCACCCACGAACGTGAGCTTGACCCCCTTGTACTTCGCCTTCAGCTTGGCCGCGTTGGGCACAGGCGGCGCGCCGATGGCGGCCGACTGCTTGGCCACCGTCGGGCGGGCGTTCCCCACCGTCGCGGCGGCGAGTGAGGCGACCAGCGCGACCGCGCCGACCAACCCCAGCATGGCTAGAGCTCTACGTCGTTTCACGTATCCCCGTCCTTTCTCGAATTGACCCCTCGACTCTCCGGCTGCGAAAGACTCCACAGCACGATTCGTCGCTCATGGCCCTCCTCTCACGGGACTGTTTGCCCTTTCTGGGGCAAACGGAACGGCCAACCGGGAATCTACACCCGGGATACCGCCGCTGCTAGCGCCCGAGCGGCTCGCGGGCGGGCGAGCCCGCGAGGCGGGCCTTGAGCCGGAGGATCGCCTTGGTGTGGAGCTGTGAGACCCGGGATTCGGTCACGCCGAGCACCTCGCCGATCTCGCGCAGAGTCAGCTCCTCGTAGTAGTAGAGGGTGACCACGAGCTTCTCCCGCTCCGGGAGCCGCGCGATCGCCTCGCCCAGCGCTTCCTTCAGCTCGGTCTGCGCCAGCTCGGATTGCGGCTCCGGGCCCTGCGTGTCCTCTATGGTGTCGATCAGGGCGACCTGGTCGCCACCTCCTCCCGACGAGATCGTCCAGAGCTCGTCGAGGGCCGCGATCGACGAGCGACCGATCTCGGTCAGGCTCTCGTTCAGGTCGTCTGTCGAGACGCCGAGCTTCTCCGCGATCTCCTCGTCCGTCGGCGCGCGATGGAGCTTGCGCTCGAGCTCGCCGATCGCCCGCTCGATGTCGCGCGCGCGAGAGCGGACCGAGCGCGGAACCCAGTCCATCGCCCGCAGCTCGTCGATGATCGAGCCCTTGATGCGAGCGATCGCGTAGGTCTCGAACTTGATGTCGCGGGCCGGGTCGAAGCGCTCGATCGCCCCGATCAGGCCGAGGAGGCCGTAGGAGACGAGATCGTTTTCGTCGACGTGCGCGGGCAGGCCGCTCCCGAGGCGCCCGGCCACGTACTTGACCAGCGGGGCGTACGTGAGGATCAGCCGGTCGCGCACTGCCTGGTCCTTGCTCTTGGCGTATTCGCGCCAGAGCGCCTGCGTCTCGTCGGCGGCCATCGGTAG
This sequence comes from Gaiellaceae bacterium, assembly GCA_036265755.1. GTDB lineage: Bacteria > Actinomycetota > Thermoleophilia > Gaiellales > Gaiellaceae > DATEOR01. The sequence goes on from DATAOL010000197.1 coordinate 11,446, forward strand.
AGAATACGGCCTAGTCCGGTTTTCTCCTCAGGTTCCGCAGCGCAAGGGTGAGCAGCCAGAGCGCGAGCGCGCCGGCCGCCACGACGAGCACCACCAGGCCGTGGTTGCTGTCGACCGCTTCGACCGCGGCCGCGGCGATCCCGGCGAAAGCAATCGCCAGGACGAGAAAGAGCGCCCCCAGCACGGGCCGTGGCGGCGGCGGAGCCATGCAAAGACTCTAGAAGGGCCGCGGCTACAATCGCTGCGCAACCTCTAGGGGCGTAGCTCAACTGGCAGAGCACCGGTCTCCAAAACCGGGGGTTGCAGGTTCGAGTCCTGCCGCCCCTGTGGGCCAGATCAAGCCAAAACCCGCTCTGCTAGGCGGGTTTCGGCGTCTTTAGGGCCGCCTCTTGTATGCCGTTTGAGACTGCTCAAGACCGCTGGAATCGGGCGTTCACTGGTACGCAACCGGTACGCGCTCTAGCCCGTCTCCCACGAGCACTGAGGCTCCGGCCGGTTCCTGCGCCGGCCGGATGTCGATCAAGCGAAGGTCCGGCCCCGCCCCAGCGGGATGGTCGCCGGGCGCCGGGTCGGCACGGCGGTGTCGAGCATCGGCGGATCAGCGGGGCGTCCCGTCCTCGTGCTCGTGCCTCACGCCGCGCCGGTGTGATGAAGGCCATTGGGTCTCCCCTTCCGCTTGTCGGCTGGGACCGAACGCTAGGGCGTGCATGCGGCAAGAGCTGCGCGCAAGAACGACCCAACCGTGGCATCTGGTTACGTGGCCGCGCCCGTGTCTTGCGGTGAGGGGTTGGCCCTTCCCACCTCGCCCTCCGACCCCCCGCGGACGCGGCCGCTGCAGAGTCTGCTGGGGCGCCAAGAGGACTCGTTTGGTTGCCGGGGGACGGCCGAGCCCGACGCCGCTCGACATCACTGCGTTCGCAATCTTCGAGAGTC
>DATAOL010000198.1:0-2502 GCA_036265755.1 Gaiellaceae bacterium
GTCGATCTCGGACCAGGTGTGCGGCTCGTACGTCTCGCCGTCCAGGTTTTCGACGCGCGCGTGCCTGGCGTACACCTGCGCGAGCGGGACGAAGTCTGCGGGCCGGATGCTGGGGGCAGCCGCCAGGTTGCGACCGTAGAATTCGTCGAGGCCAGCGCTTTCGGAGGCGCCTGCCGCCAGAGCAAGGGCGAGGCCGTCTCCCGCGCTCCATGGATTCGCGCGCAAGACAAGGCTCTCCGCCTCGGAGGTGATGTGCTTCCGGACGAGGTCGGTGTCTCCCTGAAAGCCGCCGGTCGCAAGCACGACCGGGATGCCGTCGGGAAGCTCGCGCAGGGGCTCCTCAAGCCTGACCTCGCCGGCCCGTCGCGCAAGCGTCTCGGTCAGCCGGGCCGGATCGAACCGGATGCCCGTCGTGAGCGGATTGCCGGTCTCGCGCGTGACCACGGGTGCCCCCAGCGCTTCCAACCAGGCGAGCGCCTGGTCGAGCCCCTCCCACACGGCCCTCTGCAGCGCCTCATCCCCGCCCGGGCACTCCTCCCGAAGCCGCTCCCACTCCCGGTAGCGCCACACGACGCAGCTGGAGAGCAGCATCGAGCCGCCGGCCCGCGGGCCCTTCTCGTAGACGACGACGTCGGCACCGAGCTCCGTCGCGCGTGCGGCCGCGGCGAGCCCCGCCATCCCCGCCCCGGCGACGACGAGGTCAGCCATCGAATCGAGGCGCCCTAGACGAGCGAGAAGGTCGGCTTGTGCTCGACGTACTCGAGCTTGATGCCGGCCGGGCCCCACACGAAGACCGCGTACGTGTTCGCCGCGTCGACGACGTCGGCGATTTCGAGACCGCGCTCTTCCGCTTCCCGGATGTGGTCGTCCGCGGACTCGACGCGGAGGCCGAGATGGTTGAGCAGCGGACGCTCGGTCTCCGCGGCCGCGCCCTGTTCGAGGTCGACGTAGGCGTCGCCCGCTTTGAGCCGGCCGTCCTCCACGTCGAAGCCGAGCTCGCTCAGCTCCTTGAACGTCTGCTCGGGGTCGGCAACGGTGAAGGCGACGTGGTCGAGGTCGTACGCCACGCCGTCTTCCACCTGGACGAGGGCGAAGGAGATGCGCTGGGGGCCCGTGAACTCGACGCGGCCGTCCTGGCGGCGCTCGACGGCGAGGTCCGGGGGCAGCTCGTCGAGAGCCTCGTCGAGATCGAAGACGCGCAGCCCGATCCGTGCGAGCGGCCCGGGCTCACGCTCGGGCTCGGCCGCGAAGAGCGTCAGCTTTCCGCGGCGCGCATCCGCACCCACGAGGGTGAACTTGTCGGTCCGGTCGATGACGTGCATGCCGAGGCGGTCGACGAGGAAGTCGGCCAGCTCGTCCCGGTCGCCGACCCAGAGCGCAATGTGGTCAAGGGTCTCGATTTTCATAGGCGCAACGTTACCCCCCTTCCCCGGCTTCCAACGCCCCGGACGAAAGAAAATTCCCGTCCGGCCGCTGTGAAGAGCCGGCTCGACCCGCATAGAATCGGGCTCCCGATCCCGAGGAGGGCCTCGATGCTCACATTCGGCGTCACCGTCCTGCCCGATCCGCCGCACGCGCGCTTCGTCGAGCTGATGAAGCTCGCGGAGGACAACGGGTTCGAGTACGGGTGGACGTACGACTCCCACATCCTCTGGCAGGACGCGTATCCGCTCATGACGCTCCTCGCGGTGCACACCGAACGGCTGAAGATGGGCCACTGCGTCACGAACCCGGGGACGCGCGAGCCGACGGTGACGGCGAGCGCCTATGCGACGCTGCACGACATCTCCGACGGCCGCATGGTGATGGGCATCGGCCGCGGCGACTCGGCGCGGCGGGTGATCGGCTACAAGCCGGTGAAGATGGCCGAGTTCGAGGCCGCCCTCGCGATGATGAAGGACCTCATGAACGGCCGCCCGGTCGATTGGAACGGGAAGGAGCTCGAGCTGACGTGGGCACAGGGCAGGCCGGAGATTCCGCTCTACGTGGCCGCGTACGGGCCACGGGCGCTCGGCGTGGCAGGGCGGGTCGGGGACGGCGTCATCATCCAGCTCGCCGACCCGGTCATCATCGAGTGGATCATGGAACAGGCGCGCGCCGCCGCGACGGAGGCGGGTCGCGACCCTGACGAGCTTCAGTGCCTCGTCTGCGCGCCGAGCATCATCACCGACGACATGCAGGAAGCACGGGACGCCGTGCGCTGGTTCCCCGCGATGGTGTCCAACCACGTCATGGACCTGATCGAACGCTACGGGGAGAACTCCGAGATCCCCAGCGAGCTCACCGACTACGTGAAGGCGCGGAAGTTCTACGACTACAAGGACCACAGCCGCGAAGGAGCGGCGCACGGCGAGTTCGTCACGGACGAGATCTGCGACCGCTTCTCGGTGATCGGCAGCGTCGACCAGGTGACGGCAAAGCTCAAGGAGCTCGAGTCGATCGGCGTCGACCACTACAACATCTACCTCATGACCCACGGGCAGGAGGAGATCCTCCGCTCCT
>DATAOL010000199.1:0-7191 GCA_036265755.1 Gaiellaceae bacterium
ATGAAAAAGGCTCCGCTCGAGCGGAGCCTTTGAAATTGAGTCGGACTAGGAAGTCCGGGCCCAGGAAGTCGGGAACTTCCGGAGCTTGTCTCGGAGGTTGGCCGCAGTCATTCCGAGCTCCTTTCCGTGCCGCAGGGGGACGCATGAGTGATCGACCCGACCGTCCCGGCGTAGCAGTCCTCAAACGAGGGGTTCCTCACGTCTCGACGACAATCGTGACGGGGCCGTCGTTCACGAGCTCGACTTGCATGCGCGCGCCGAAGACGCCGCGCGCAACCTCGACGCCTTCGGCTTCGAGAGCGCTGCAGAACGCCTGGTAGATGGGCTCGGCATTCTCGGGCCGGGCGGCATGGGAGAAGCTCGGCCGGTTTCCCTTCGCGGTGTCCGCGATCAGCGTGAACTGACTGACGGCGAGAGCCTCGCCGCCGGTGTCGAGGAGCGAGCGGTCGAACTTCCCCTCCTCGTTCTCGAAGATGCGCAGGCGGGCGACTTTGCCCGCGAGGCGTCGCGCATCCTCCTCGCCGTCCTCATCGGCCACGCCGACAAAGACGCACAGGCCCGCCCTCATCTCACCGACCACGGCTCCGTCCACGAGCACGCGCGCCCCGCGAACCCGCTGGACGACGGCCCTCAACTAGGCAGCTTCGAGCGCTTCGAGCGCCCGGCGGTAGTCCTCGCTCTGTGGACGGAAGAAGCTCGCCATGCGGTAGTGGCCGACCGCCTCGCCGGGCTTGCCCTGCTTCTCGAGGCAGCGCCCGAGCGCGAAGTGGGCGTAGTGATCGACGGGCTGCAGCTCGAGGATTTTTTGAAACTCGGCTTCGGCCTCTGCGAATCGATGGATGCGGAAGTACGCGATCCCGAGCGCCTCGCGGATGGAGGCCTTGTCCGGCTCGCGGCGCTTCGCCTTCTCGAGCGCCACCGTCGCCTGGGCCGCCCGCCCCTTCGAGAGGTGTTCCTGGCCTTGTCTGTAGAGGTCGTAGGTCTCGCTCATCTCCAACTCCAAAGATACGGGAAGTTCTCGACCACGAGGTCTGCCGGCCGGGTGAGGTCTCGCGTCGGTCCGACCTCGAGGGCGAGAATCTCGATGCCCGCGCCGAGCTCGTTTCGAAACGCGGCCGCGAGCTCGTACGGCGGCCCAGGAACGTCTCGCAGGGCCGGTAGCAGCTCGGCGTCGAGGAACCAGAGAGGCGCGGCTGTCCATGCCCCCCTCTGGCTGTCGATCTCGACGATGCGACCCGCCTCGATTCGGACCGGCGTCTTCCCCTCCTCTCCGCTCTCGCGGACGGCGAGACCGGCGGCCGCCCCCGACCTCCCCCACTGGGCCGCGACGCGCGCGAGGGCTCCGGGGGCGAAGACGGTGTCCGCGGCCGAGACGAGCAGCGGAGGCGCCGCGCCGGCGTCGAAGGCGCGCCGGACGGCGTCCGCGGAGCCGAGCGGCTCGGGCTGGCGCGCGAAGCGGACGGAGAGCCCGAACGTCGCGCCGTCGCCGACGAGCGCCTCGACCTGCTCTGCGAGGTGCCCGGTCACGACGGTGGCCTCCTCGATCCCGGCCGCCGCCAGCTCTCGGAGCAGCGTCGCGATGACGGGCCTGCCGTCTATCGGGAGGATCGGCTTCGGCCAGCGCTCGGTGAGCGGCCGGAGGCGCCGGCCTTCTCCCGCGGCCATGACGACCGCGTGCAGAGGTGGGGTCAAACCGCCAGGGAGCGGAGGCTCACCGCGCCGCGAACGCGGCTGGTTAAGCCGAGGCGTTGGCGCAGGTCGCGCCGGATGCGCCGGAGCTCGCGGCGGGCGCGGACGAGCGCGACCGCCGCCTCGGCAGGCTTCCCGAAGCGCGCGACGGTCGCGGCGCGCACGAAGGGACCGGCGTCGACGGCGAAGTACCGTTCGACGAGTGCTCCGAGTTCGGGCAGCGTCGCGCTCGGCGGGACCTCCGTGCCCTGGTCGGCCAGGTAGGCCATGAGGTCACGGCGGCATGCGCCGGCGAGCTCGCGTGGATCGCGGCCGACGAAGCGGAGGCTGCGGCGGATCGTCTTGAGAGCGAAGATCGCGAAGGCGCCGGCGAGAATGACGAAGATGGCGAGAACGACGATGCTCGGCCCCTTGTCGCGCACGACTCCGACCGCTCCGCCGCTGCGCGAGTTCCCGATGCCGGAGGCCTCCTGCCCCGGGCGTCCCTTCTCCTGGCGCAGCAGGTCGTTGATCGCCGCGGTCGCACCACCGCGGTCGCCGACCGCGTCGCTGAACTGGGTGCCGTCGAACTGCGGGCTCGTGGACGAGTAGCGCGCGTCGAGCGTCCCGCGACCGGGCGTCGGATCGAACGGGATCCAGCCCCAGCCCGGGAAGTAGACCTCCACCCAGTCGTGCGCCTCGTGGTCGGTCACGGTCCACTCGTGCTTGTCGGAGTCGTAGCTCCCGCTCGTGAAGCCGGCTGCGACGCGGGCGGGAATGCCCAGGTACCGGAGCATGAGGGTCATGGCGCCCGCGAAGTGCTGGCAGTAGCCGCGCTTCGTCTGGGTCACGAACTGAACGAGGGCGGGCACTCCCGGAGGCGGTACGGGCGGTTGCTCGTCGTAGACGAAGCCGCCGAGCGACGCCTTCCGGAACCACGCCTCGAGCGCGGCCGCAGCGGCATACGGCGACGAGACGTCGCCCACGACCTGCTTGCCGATGTCGTAGAGCGGACGATTCGCCTGCATGAGGGCATCGTCCTGGAACGTAGCGTCGAAGAAGACGTGCATGAGGAGGTCGCGATTGGGCGTCCCGAACCGCGGCACTCCCTCGGTCTGGATGACCTCGAGATAGCGCTGGATGGCCGCGGGATAGTTCGTCCCTGCGTGTCCGAGCTGTTTCGGAGTCGGTTGCGGCGCATAGCTCCAGACCGAGTAGCGCTGGTCGCGCTGGAGCGAGCGCGTCAGCACGACGACGTCGCCGCTCTGGTCCTGGAACGTCGAGTCCGCGGGGGGCGTCCACCGCATGGGCTGCGCTGAGGCGATCAGGTGGTTGTCCTTGAGCGCCCCGACGGTCACCTCCTGCTTGACCCACTTCGACTGATCGCGCGCAGCTGCGGGTAGGAGCAGGGCCGTGTCGGAGTCGATCTGGTTGGACCTCGCCTGCGTGTCGAGTTCGAGGGACTCTTGCCAGCCGGTGCCCGTGTAATCGTCCAGCGTCGTCGCGCGCCAGTACAGGTTCCTCTTCGGGCCAGGCGTGTGGATGGTCAGGACGGTCGTCTTCTTCTTCGGGAAGTGGATCCCGAGATAGTGCGAGTTCCAGACGTAGCGGACGCCGACCGGGTCGTCCGGCTGGTCGTAGGGATCCCATCGCTGCCAGGAGAGGAACGCGCCTTTCGCGACGGAGCCCGAGGTAGACGCGGCGGCCGCCGCCGCGACGAGCACGAGCGTGACGGCGACTCCCTGGACGAGGCCGCGTGCGGGGTGCGACCCGCTGCGCAGGAGGAAGAGAACGGCGAGCACGCCCCCGAACGCAAGCGCGCCCAGGAGGAGTGGCCGGTCGCCGGGCACAAGCGTCGTCGGCCAGCCGATTCCGATGACGAGCGCGACCGCGGCCCCGATGGGGCGACGAGCTGCGATCAGGATCCCAGCGGCAAGCGCGAAGCCGAAGATCGCGAGCAGGACGTCTGCGTACATGAGCGGGAAGTCGCCGCGGCGGAACGGCAGCGTCGTGTCGTAGAAGTTCAGAAAGCCGTCGCGGAAGGACGAGAGGACGGGGCCGAAGAAGTCGTGCTCGCCGCCCGGGCGCGCCTCTCGCAGCGACGTATCGAAGACGTCCGCGCACGCGGCGAGAGTGACCGCGACCGTGAGCCCTGCAACAACGAGGCGCTTCGCCCCGACCGAGATCGCGAATGCAGGGACGAACGCGAGCGCGAGCACGAGCGCGACATCCCGCAGCGCGGCGTCGTTCGAGTCCAGCCGGAGCCAGGCCGTGGCGATGAGCACCCCGGAGAGCAGAAAGAGAACGACGGTCCTAGCCAACCGCTGCTCCCATTTGCTGGCCTCCCAGGGCCGCGACGAGGTCGTCGCCGCGCCGGACGATTGCGACCGGAACCCCGGCACGCTCGAGGCGGAGAATCTGTCCCGCGACCGCGGGGTCGAGCTCACGGGCAGGGACCTCCCCGAAGCTTGCGGGATCGACGTAGACCAGGGTGGCCGAATGGCGCTGGAAGACGCGCTGGGCGAGCCTCTCGGCCAGGCGCGGGCTCAGATTCGCCGTGACGACCGTAAGCTCGAGCGCCCGGGCCGCCGGCCCGGCCTCGTCCGCGAGCATCGCGGCGAGCGGCGTCGGCCCGTCGGGCTCGACCGCAGCGAGCATCTCGAGGGCGCGGGTCCAGTCGCCGTCGAAAGAGTGCACCCGCTGGTAGGCGCGCGAGGCGCAGTTCACGATCAGGGCCGCGCGGCGCCCGCGTGCGGCGTGGGCTCTCAGGATCGACCCGGCCGCCTGCACCTGCAGCTCGAACGTGTTGTCCGGAGCGCGGCCGACGACTGAGGCGGCATCACCGTCGAGCAGGACGGCAGTCTCGTCTCTCGGGGCATCCTCGAGCTCCTTCACCATCAGCTGGCCTCGCTTCGCCGTCGAGGGCCAGTGCACGCGGCGGAGCGACTCTCCCTGCTCGTAGTCACGCACCGAGTGGAGGTCGAAGCCCGTCGGCCGGCGGAGCAAGAGCCTGCGCCCCTCGAGAGCGCGGGCGCCCGAGTCGGAGAAGAGAGCGTCGAGATTGACGAGACGCGGGTAGACGAGCACCGATTCTCCGGCGGGCAGCTGAATCTCGACCCGCTCGAGCCCGAAGGGATCCTCGAGCAGGCCCTTCGCCGCTTCGATCGGATAGCGGCCGCGCGGGACGCGTTCGAGGACGTAGCCGCCGCGCAGGCGGCCGTGCCGGTTGAGAACGACCGTCTGCACCTCCCCGAACTTGGCGATCTGCTCGACCACCGTGAGCGCTCCCGATGGCATGAGCCCGGAGGAGTCCACCTCCAGCCGCACGGTGATGTCGTCTCCGGCCAGGTGGTCACCCTGGCCGAGCACTCGGTGCACCCGGAGCGGGCGGTTGAGAAGGCGGACCCAGAGAGCCGCGGCCGCGACCGCGAGCACGAGCCCGAGCCCGATGGGATAGAGCGCGGTCGTCCCGAACGCCCAGGCAGCGAGGTAGACGGCGCCGCCGAAGGCGAGGATCCAGCGGCCGCGGTCGGTCAGCACTTGCTGAAGGGCCCTCTAGACGGGGACGGGCGTCCGCCCGAGGATGTCGCGGACGAGCTCCTCGGCATCGAGCCCCGACGAGCGGGCCTCCGCGGCGAGGATGAGCCTGTGCGCCAACACCGTCGGCGCGACGGCCTTGACGTCGTCCGGTTCGACGTAGTCGCGGCCGAGCACGAGCGCGCGCGCCTTTGCGACCCGGAGCAGGGCGATGCCCGCGCGCGGGCTCGCACCGAGGTAGAGCCTGCTGTCGGAGCGCGTGTTGCGCAGGAGCGCGACCACGTAGCGGGTGAGGCTCTCCTCGACGTAGACGCGGCGCGCGTCCTCGATCCCCGCGAGGACCTCCTGCGCAGTCGTGACCGGCTCAAGGCGTTCGATCGGCGAGTCGGTCGCCTGCTCGGAAAGCATCTGCGCCTCCTCGGAGAGCGGCGGATATCCGATCGCGATCCGCATGGTGAAACGGTCGAGCTCGGCCTCGGGGAGCGGATAGGTCCCCTCGTACTCGATCGGGTTCTGCGTCGCCATGACCATGAAGGGCGGAGGCAGCTGGTAGGAGACGCCATCGACGGTCACCTGCTGCTCCTGCATGCACTCGAGGAGGGCGGCCTGCGTCTTCGGCGAGGCCCGGTTGATCTCGTCGACGAGGAGAATGTTCGCGAAGACCGGCCCGGGACGGAAATCGAACTCGTTCGAGCGCTGGTTGAAGACGTTGACGCCGGTGATGTCCGACGGAAGCAGGTCAGGAGTGAACTGGAGGCGGGAGAACGCGCAGTCGACCGAGCGCGCGAGCGCCTTGGCGAGGCTCGTCTTCCCCACGCCGGGGAAGTCCTCGATGATGAGATGGCCCTCCGCGAGCAGGCAGAGGACGCAGAATTGCAGCGTTTCGTCGGGGGCGTGGATGACCTCCTGCAGGTTTGCGATGACCCGCTCCGCGACCTCGGCTGTCTTGCTCGCCTCGAGGCCCGGATCTGCTCCGACTGCCTGCTCGTCCATCAAGCCCCTCCCAGGAGTGCCTCGACCTCATCGAGGATAGCCACTGCGCATTCCTCCTTGCTCCGCCTGCCGATTTTCTTCTCGCCCCGTGACGAGAGGAGGACGAGCTCGTTGTCCTCGGACTCGAAACCCACTCCGGGTCGAGATACGTCGTTGTAGACGAAAAGGTTCCCGTTCTTGTTGGCGAGCTTGGCCTTCGCCCGCTCGAGCCCGGACTCCCCTCCCTCGGCGGCGAACCCGACCAGGATCTGGCCGTTGTGCTTGCGCCGGCCCAGCTCGGCGAGCACGTCCTCCGTCGGCTCGAGGCTGATCGTCCATGGCTCCCTGTCTTTCGGACGCTTGCCCTCCTCCGGTTTGCCGGGTGTGTAGTCGGACACGGCTGCCGCCATGACGACGACGTCGGCATCCGCGCGCGCGAGGATCTCCCGGCCGACGTCCGCAGCCGTGGGCGCGGGAACGATCTCGATCCCCGTCGGCACGGGGACCGTCCCGTTCGCGTACACGAGGGTCACGTCGGCGCCGCGGCGCTTCGCCTCGGCCGCGACCGCCACTCCCATGCGGCCGGACGAGCGGTTCCCGACGAATCTGACCAGGTCGATCGGCTCCCGCGTCCCGCCGGCGGAGACGACGACCCGCTTTCCGGCGAGCGGCCCTGTCTGGCCGAGGAGCTCCTGGATGCGCGCGAAGAGCTCGTCGGGCTCGATCATGCGACCCGAGCCGTACTCACCCTCGGCGAGCTCTCCGGCGGCGGGCCCGAGCAACTCAACCCCCCGCTCGGCCAGCGCGTTCGCGTTTGCCTGCGTGGCCGGGTGCTCCCACATGCGCACGTTCATCGCCGGCGCGGCGAGCACTGGGCCGCGGAAGGCGAGCCCGAGCTGCGTGAGGACGTTGTCCGCAAGCCCGTGCGCGAGCTTCGCGAGCGTGTTCGCGGAAAGCGGCGCGATCACGAGCAGGTCGGCGCCGACGAGGTGCGGATAGAGGTCGCGGGGTGCC
>DATAOL010000200.1:0-35752 GCA_036265755.1 Gaiellaceae bacterium
GGCCGAGGCGGTCGTGCGCGTGACCGCCTCGCGCTCCGAGATCGTCTTCGAGGCCCTGCCCGTCGACGACCCGCAGGTGCGCCAGCCCGACATCACCCGCGCCCGCCAGGTGCTCGGCTGGGAGCCGGAGGTGGAGCTGGAGGAAGGCCTGCGACGGCTGCTCGCAGCGGCCGGGGAGGCCCAGATGCTCCCCCACCTCTCGGCGCCCGCCGGCATCTCCTAGCGGGGCACGTGCTCCGATCCCCGGCGGCTAGCTCGGCGAGCTGACGGCGGTGTGGGACGTCACGAGCAGGCCGTGCCGCTGGGCCCAGCGGCTTGCCTCGGTGCGGTTCGCGACGTTGAGCTTCCGGTAGATGTTGCTTAGGTGGAACTTGACCGTCTGTTCGGTCACCCACAGCATCTTCGCCAGCTCCGCGTTGGAGTGGCCCTCGGCGACGATCTGCAAAATCTCGAGCTCGCGTCGCGTCAATCCCACGTCTTCGGGAGTCTCGAGCGGCGCGTCCCCGTTCGACCGCGTCTCGGCGGCGTAGTAGACGGACGGCTCGAAGGCCTGTCGAATGGCGGACTTGAGATCGTCGGGGTGGGTGCTCTTGAGGACGTACGCCGAAACGCCCGCAGCGAAGCTCGCGTCGACGTGCTCCGCGTCGTCGTACATCGAAAGGACGATCGCCTTCATCTCGGGGCGACGCGTCAGCGCCTCACGAACGAGCGAGATGCCGTCCAGCTCGTCATCCGGCATGCGGATGCCTGTGATCACAAGGTCGGGGGAATGCTCCGTGATGAACCGCAACGCCTCGCTTGACCGCGTCGCCTTGCCGACGACGCGGATGCCGACTTCGGACACGACCTTGGCCACAGTGTCGAGCCAGAGGGGATGCTCGTCCACGAGCACCGTCGTTCGATCTTCGAGTTTCACCATTCGAAAGGGCCGCCTTTCGATCCATGAAGGGGTTTGTAAGGAAAGTCTAATTACATCGAAGCCTCGCAAACAACCGAAAACCCTGGACGAAAGTCTGGAAAATCACGTCCACCCGGCCGATTTTCGGGGTCGAGGCGGTGAAAACGGCTGGCCTTGTCCCGTTTCGGGCAGTCCGGATGCAGGGGGAGACCCCGGCGACAGGGGAGGAATGGCTCCGCGCAGGCGAGTCGAACTACATTTCGAGCCATGGTCGGCCGCCCTCAGCACCCGGACCTCCCGAAGCATCATTGGCAGATGTGCGTGATTTCGTGAGCGCGCCTGCGGTTGAGCCCGAGCCCGCGCCTCTCGCCGCCGCGACTCCGTCCGTACTCGCGCTTGCCGGCGTCAGCCGCAGCTTCGGAAGCCGGGAGGTCGTCCGGTCCCTCGACCTCGAGCTCGGAGCGGGCGAGCGAGTGGCGCTCTGGGGCCCGAATGGATCGGGCAAGTCCACGGTGCTGCGCTGCATCGCAGGCACGCTCTTGCCCTCCGCCGGCTCCGTCCATGTGTGCGGCCATGAAGCCGGGACTTTCGAGGCGCGCAGGGTCCTTGGCGCATCGCTCTCACAGGAGCGGTCCTTCGACATGCGGCTCACAGGTCACGCGAATCTCGTCTTCTTCGCCCGGATGCGCTTCGAGGACCAGCGCGAAGCGGCGAGGCACGTCGCGGAGATCGAGGAGGAGCTCGATATCGCGGCTATCGCCACCGAGCGGGTCGGTCGAGCATCGTCCGGAATGGTGCAGCAGGTCGCGCTCGCGCGAGCGCTGCTCGGGGACCCCGCTCTCGTCCTGCTGGACGAGCCCACCCGTTCCCTCGACGCCGACGCCCGGGGGCGCCTCTGGGACGCGCTGCTCCGCCGGACACGTACGAGCCTCGTCGTCGCCACCCACCTCGAGGAGGATCTGCGCCACTGTGACGGTCGCGTCGACTTTCCCACCTAGAGTCCCGCGCTGGCGGATCGTGCGTACGCTCGTCGCGCGCGAATATGCGAGCCGCCGCACCTATCGGCTCGCATTTGTGCTCGACCTCATGTTCGGGGTCGCGAATCTGCTGGTCTACTACTTCATCTCGCGCACGCTCGGCGTGGGGCAGCACAGCGACCTCAGCGGTGCTCCGACCTACTTCGCTTTCGCGCTCGTCGGGATTGCGATCACGAACGTGATCGGGGCCGCGAGCACCGGATTGGCCTACCGCGTCCGCGAGGAGCAGTACACGGGGACGCTGGAGGCGCTCTTGGTTCAGCCGATCACGCTGAACGAGCTCTCCATCGGGCTAGCGGGCTACCCCTTCCTGTTCTCGATGCTTCGGGCAGCCATTTACATCCTCGTGGGGGGAGGCCTGCTCGGCGTCAGCTTCGCCAACGCGGACTGGCTGGGGTTCATCCTCATGCTCCTCTGCTCGGCCCTCGCGTTCGGTTCCATCGGGATCATGCTCGGCGGCCTAATCCTCGTCGTGAAGCGCGGCGAGGCACTCGTCGGCGTGATCATGTACTCGATCGGAATTCTCGGCGGCGCGTTCTTCCCGATCGCGGCCCTGCCTGGCTGGCTGCAGCCGATCGTCAATCTCCTGCCGACGCATTTCGCTTTCCACGGGTTGCGCTCGGCGATCTTCTTGGGCCGCGACTGGCAGACGGATGCTTTGGTGCTGCTCGCGTTCGGCCTCATCGGGCTTCCGATCGCCAACTATCTCTTTCGCGCCGCTGTCGACCACACGCGGCGCGCGGGCACGCTCAACCAGTTTTGATGAGCGCCCCAGGATTGCAGTCGGGCATCGTCGGCACGCTTCTCGCGCTCGACGCCGTCACCGCCGAAGTGGCCGATGATCTCGAGCGGGCCGGAATCAGCGTTGTGCTCCTGAAGGGGCCAACGATCAGCCGCTGGCTCTACGACGCTCCGAGCGAGCGGCCATATGACGACATCGACATTCTCGTTCGGGAGCGGGAGCTCCGCGCTGCCGAAGACGTACTCCGCGCCGGAGGCTTCCGCTACGTCCACGACGACTGGCACGGACGGATCTGGCTGCGCGGCCCCATCAACGTCGATCTTCACCATCGCATCCTCGGGCTCGCGGCCGAGCCCGACCGTGTCTTCGAGGTCTTGCTCGGTTCCTCGGAGCGTTTCGAGCTCGGACGCGGCTCGATACGCATGCCGTCCCCAGCCGCGCGCGCGCTGCTGATCGCACTTCATGCAGCACAGCACGGCCCGGATCTTCCGCACCCGCTCGAAGATTTGCGGCGCGCGATCGAACGACTTGCCGAGGAGACGTGGGAGGAGGCGGCCCGGGTCGCGACCGAGTTCGATGCGCGAGACGCCTTCGCCACGGGCCTCGACTTGCTTCCCGAAGGCGCTTCGCTCCGAGGTCGCCTCGGATTCGACCCCCATCCCTGGGCCGGGGTGCCGGAGCTCACGATGGGCCTCCTTCGGTTCGCTGCCACGCCGGGCGCCCGGAGCAAGGCGTCACTCCTCGTTCGGGAGGTGTTCCCGCCGCGTTCCTACCTGCAGGCGCACTACGGGCTCGCGCGGCGCGGCCGGGCGGGTCTGCTCGCCACCCGAGCCTGGCGCCCTTTGTCGTTCCTTCTCCGACTCGGACCCGCGCTCTCAGCCGCCCTCGCCGTTCGCCGGCGAGACCCCTGAGGCCTGCTCGCGGCGGCCCTGTCCGTCGAAGACGAGGATGGGGACGAGGTCGGCGAGGGCCTCGGGTGTGTCGTGGACCGGCGTGTCGTCGATCGTCAGCCATGCGTGCCCGGGGGGCCCGTCTGCGTCTCTTTTGCGCACGCCGAGGACGAGCCGATAGGAGCTGTTCGCCTGCGGCAGGTAGCGGTAGGTGAGAAGGCTTTTCTCCAGGCAGTTGTCCCGAAGCCCCGGCACGCGGTAGACCCAGCGGGCCAGCGCAATGACGGTCTCGGGTCGCGCGTCGGTGCGCGCGGCCGGCCTGGCGCTCTCGACCAACCGTGGGAGCGGCATCCGGCGCTTGAGGATCGGCAGGGCCGCGGCCCACCCCAGCATCCGGATGAAGAGCGCTGCGTCGCTCGGGCGGCGAACGACGCTCCGCAAGCGAGTGGCCCGTCGGCGAACGGTCATGGAGTCTCGCCCCCAAAGACGACTCGCTCGAGCTCGTCCATGACCGTGGAAAGCTGGTCGAGGCCGGCCGGAAACCGCAGCTCGTAGACCGGGACGAGGCTCGCGAGCTCGAGGTACGCGCGCAGCATCCGCTCCTTCGTGCGCTGGTCTTCGAGCGACATGAAATAGGCGTGGGGAAGGAGGCTCGTCACCGCGTCTCCCGGTGCGACTCTCTCGATCGAAACGGGTCCATCGACCCTGGAAAGGACGCAGAGCGCGGCAATCGGGAGCACCTCGCTGCCGACGGTGATCGTCCCGCTTTCCGGACGCTGCTCGGCGGGGAGGGGCTGGACACCGAAGTACTCCTGCGACCTCGGCCTCAGCCGAACGGCGAAGGGGAGTGCGAGCGCGCGGGCTCCCACGGGCCCGGTCTCGAAGGCGAGCGCGTCATCGGCCCAGGGCGCGTAACCCCGTTCTCCGAGCCCGAAGGCGAGCGTGGATTTGCCTGTCTGGGAGTAAGCACAGAAGCCGACGACTCCCCGATCCGTGACCACCGCGCTCGCGTGCAGCACCTCACGGCCGAAAAACTGCAATGCCTGGGGGAGCACCGTCCGACGGTAGGCGTCGACCACGAGACTGAACGGCGCCCCGTCCTCAGGAGCGGCGAGCACATTCCCCTCCGGCGAGACGCGGAACGCGCCGATTCCCGGGATGAGCGCCCAGTAGTCCTCATCGACGAGATAGAAATACGCGGCGGCCGTCCCGTCCGGAGCGTCCCACACCTGGGTCTCGGGGGAGTCGACATCCGGCTGCGGAACCGCCACGGGACCGGACGCAACGGACAGCGTCAAAACGGATCTCATCGAAAAGGTTTGCGCGCTCCGGCTTCCGGCGGCTCCTCGCCGAAGCCGGAGCGGCAACTAATGATCCTGTCCAGGCGGCTTATAGCAAGGCTCGCCCGGATCTCCCGGAATCGGCACGGTCTTGCCAGGCGGGTGGTTGCTGCAGTCGTCGTTGACGCCGCCGAGCATCACGTCCTCAACCCGGCCGACGAGGCGCACCTCCATAGGCTCCCAAGTCCCGTTGACGGTCATCGCGTTCACCTCCTTCTCTCCCGGTCGACACCCAAATTTACAATCCCGTTCAGTCGCCTTACACCCACTGGCGCAGCCAAGATTCCACGTTCAGCACGGTCCAGATCCCGTGTGCAGCGATCGCTCGCTCCAGGCCCCTCCCGTTCTCGACGCCCTCTGGCCGCTTGAGTACGCTCAATCTCCTCTCGATTTCGGATTGTAGGAGGTTTCCGTCGACAACGCCAGCCTCAGCTAGCGCTTGAGCGCCCCCCAATTCCTCCCAGGCGCCGGCGGTCTGGGTCACCGTCAGCCGCGTTGAGAGGGTGGTCGAGATGATCTTTTTCTGGTTATCGAACCCCGCCTCCGGGAAGCGCTTCGCAAGCGGGCCGCGCACGAGTCCCTTCGACCAGTGACCACGGTTTCTGAGGTGCGGCGGCACGCGGGCAAGAAACCGGTCGAGATCAGGGTCCCAGAACGGCGAGTACGTGCGCACGCCGAGGCGCCGACCCCGCTCGTAGGCCTCCTCCGTCTCCATCGAGGCGATCGCGTTTTCGAGATACGGGACCGTGCGCTTGTCGAACCAGACACCGGAGTAGTCGAGATGCTTGAGAGCGCCGGCACGCCGCTCGATCTCCGCGGAGATCTTCGGGTCCGGCGCGAGCCAGGCCGGCCGCGCCTTGTTGAAGTTCCGGATCTTTAACTTCGCGCCGGTGTCGGGGGCGATGCGGTGGAAGGCCGATTTCGCGTTCGTGCGGATTTCGTGCTGGAGCCCGTACTTCCACAGGAGGTTCTTCAGGAGCGGGCGAGGCTCTAGGTTGTAGGACTTGAGGTACGTGAGATAGAGGTGGCGCATGTGTCCGAAATGCAGGCGCCGAAGCCGCGAGAAGCCCCACTGGGGGGTGACCTGAAGCCATTCGTCCCCACCGGCTCCCGTGAGAATCCGCCGCACGCCTTTCGCTCGCGCCAAGAGCGTCAGATGCGTGTAGAGCGGCTGCCACATGTTCACGAGGGGTGCCGGCCAGGTGCCGCTCGTTCGCACCGCGCTCATCACGAGGCTGTCCGGCCCCGTCGCCTCTTCGTACGGCACTAGAGTGTGCTCGAGCCTCAAGGTACGCGCGACCGTCGTCTGCACGGCGCGCTCGTCGAACTCCGGAAAGGCGATCGAGTAGGCGAGCGGTAGTGGCTCCCCTCTCGCACCGAGCAGGTCGGCGGCGTGCATCGCCACGGTGACGGAGTCCAGACCCCCGCTCAAGAAGATCCCGGTTGCGCCCGCCTCGACACTGCGGTCGACCGCCTGGGTCATCAGGGGCTCGAACTCGACGAGTTCCTCCTCGGTGGCCCACTGGGTCGAGCCGTCCGGCTCGACCGGGAACCAGTAGCGTCCGGCCTCCGTCTTCTGGCCCCTGAGCCGGTAGAGCCAGCCGGCTCGCACGCGGTGAACGGCCTCGAAACCGGTCTCGTCCACGCTTCGCGTGCGGTGGATCAGGAACTCCGCGACCACCTCGCGCTTCACCTCGCCCGGCACCTGCTCGTGGCGCACGAGCCTGGAGATGGAGTCGGAGAGATAGAGGCCGTCGCGCCCGTCCGCGAAGAAAAGGGCGTTGTGGCCGAGCTGGTCGCGGAGGAAGAAGAGCGTCTCTTTGGCACCGTCGTGGATGGCGATCGAGAATACGCCGCGAAGCTCTTCGCAGACCTTTGCGCCGAGACGTCGGTATGCGGCGAGGACGAGCTCCGCGTCGCCGATCGCTGGATCGGTACCGACGGTAGACGCCAGCCGGGCCCGCTCGACCAGCTCGCCGGAGAACACAACGGCGGCCGCGTCGTCGCGGGCGAGCCAGGCGGACTGGCCCTCTCCTGACAGAAGCTCCAGGCGCGGTGGGCGCCGGTCGACCGACGGCCGGTAGACCGCGAGAAAGGATGCGGCTGGCGTCTGGGAGAGCGTCTCGACGCTCGCCCGCAGGTCGATTGCCGTCATGCGGGCTGGATCAGCTCTTTGGAGACGAGCTCGTCGAGCAGGCCGTCGAGCTCGTCCCCGACCTGGCCCTCTTCGGTGTCGAACTCCTCGACCAGGCCGGCTTCGACACCCGAGCGGTCGCGCCCTTCCGCGATCAGCTCCCAGGCGCGGGCGGCGGTCCTGTTCAGCGTGTAGATCTCGTTCGTGCGCAGGTTGACCAGGACGACCTCGTCCTGCACGCGCTGGACGACGACGTCCGGGTTCGGCTGATAGCTCTGCTCGGCCACGGGTCTCCTCATGTTGGGGACGGCCTCAGACGTTGTCAACGGCGCCGGCCGGAAACCAACTGGCGATCGTGAACCGCCGGCCGTGCGTCACGGGATTGACCCCGTGAATCATGTGCGACGGGAAGGCGACCAACGACCCGGGTGAGCCGACGAGAGGAAGCCCGACGCCCTGGCCCT
This sequence comes from Gaiellaceae bacterium, assembly GCA_036265755.1. Classification (GTDB taxonomy): domain Bacteria; phylum Actinomycetota; class Thermoleophilia; order Gaiellales; family Gaiellaceae; genus DATEOR01. The sequence goes on from DATAOL010000200.1 coordinate 7,506, forward strand.
TGGGATCGTCCTGCAGCAGCCCGTAGAACGCGAGCGACCCACCCCCGTACGCCTCCGGGGTGGGCTCCTCGGACGCCTGGTTCAGGAACACGACTGCTGAGACGCGTCGTCCCGAGGCCTCGTCGGCGTCCTTGTCGCTCGAGTCCATGTGCGGCCGGAAGAAGTCGCCCTCTTCGTACACGAGAAACTGGGGTTTCTCGCACTCTTCGAGCTCCATCCCGAAGTGCTCCCCGAGCCGGCCGCGCAGGCCGTTCAGGCGCTCACGGACGAGATCCAGCGTCTCCGGCTCCACCTTGGCGAGGCGGGTCTTCCGGTGGGACCGGTCGATCTCGTGCTTGCCCTCGTCCTCGACGGTCGCCTCGACCTGTTGCGCGGTCTCCATCGCCTCCCGGATGCGACGGCACGTCTCGCCGTCGAGGAAGTCGGAAGCGATGTAGAGCCCGAAGCGCGCGAAGAAGCTCGGATCCATCTAGACGTCAACCTTGAGCCCGTCGGTGGCGATGCGCACACCGTCCGGAATCGGAAGCTCCACCGGCCGGTGCGTGAGGAGGATCGGGCCGTCGGCTGCGGCGAGCGCCTCTTCGGCGGCGAGATGCCCTCGCGGCTGGCCGTCCTTGTCGGGTCGCTCGAGCGTCGCCTCGCAGACGAAGAGATCGGCCCCGCGCGCGAGCGCGGAGAGCTCGGCGGTGGGCGCCGAATCGCCGGAGTACGCGAGAACCTTGTCGCCCTCGCGGACGCGGAAGCCGTATGCCTCCATCGTGTAGTGCGGGAGCGGGTGCGCGTCGACGACGAATCCGGCCGCCTGGAAGGGCTGGCCCGGCTCGAACTCGTGCAGGTCGAACGCCGACTCGAACATGCCCTCGTTCCCCCACATGCCCGCGAAGGCCTCGAGCTGCGCGCGGCCTCTGGGCGGGAGCCAGACCGAGCAGGGAATGTGCTCGTCCTTCGGGCCGTACGCGTTCAGCCATGCCCAGGGGACCAGGTCGCCCCAGTGGTCGAGGTGGAAATGCGTGATCGCTGTTGCGTCCACGTGCCCACCGCCGTTGGCGCGCAGACGGCCGAGCACGCCCGGGCCGCAGTCGAGGAGGAGGTGCCGCGTCGGCTCGGCAGCGGTTTCGAGCAGATAGCCGGACTGTGCGCTGCCGGGGTTCGGCCAGGCCGGAGAAGACCCGATGACGGTGAGGCGCACGTTCATATACTGACCGACCGTCATGAATCGCGAGCGCAAGATCCGGGTGGTCATCGCAAAGCCCGGCCTGGACGGCCATGACAGGGGCGCGAAGATCATCGCGCGCGCCCTTCGCGATGCCGGCATGGAGGTCATCTACACGGGCCTCCACCAGACTCCGGAGCAGATCGTCGAGACGGCAATCCAGGAGGACGCCGACGCGGTCGGCATCTCCATCCTCTCGGGGGCGCACATGACGCTCGTGCCGAAGATCCTCGAAGGCCTGAAGGAAAACGGCGTGGACGACGTGGTGGTGGTCGTCGGCGGGACGATCCCGAAGCCGGACGTCGAGGAGCTCAAGAACCAGGGCGTCGCCGAGGTCTTCACCCCCGGAGCGCCGGTCTCCGAGATCGTCGACTTCCTTCGCGAGCGGATTCCGGCCGCGCGGTGAGCGTCGACGTCGCACGTGACGGCGGCGTCGCAGTCGTGACGGTCAACCGGCCCGACGCCATGAACGCCCTCGACGTCGAGCATGCCGAGGCGCTGCGCGACCACCTCGAGGATCTCGCCGCCGATCCCGAGGCTTGCGTCGTCCTCCTCACCGGGGCGGGCGCGAAGGCGTTCGTGGCGGGCGCGGACATCAAGTACATGCAGTCTCTCGGCGTGCTCGAGGCTCGTCGCTGGGGAGAGCTCGGGCAGGCGTGCGCCAACCTTCTCGAGACGATTCCCAAGCCGACCATCGCGGCAATCAACGGCTACGCCCTCGGCGGCGGCTGTGAGCTCGCGCTCGGCTGTGACATTCGGCTCGCCTCCTCGAACGCGAAGCTCGGCCAGCCGGAGGTCAACCTGGGGATCATCCCGGGCTGGGGCGGAAGCCAGCGGCTGCCCCGCATCGTCGGCCTCGGGTTTGCCAAGGAGATGGTCTTCAGCGGCCGATCCGTCGATGCCGAGGAGGCGTACGCCTGGGGCCTCGTGAACCACGTCTACGAGCCCGACGACCTGATGGCCAAGGCCCTAGAGCTCGCACATGACCTCGCGAAGAAGAGCCCGCTCGCGCTCGCCTACGCAAAGGAAGCGACCAACCTCTATCTCACCGGCGAGGCCAGCGCGCACATGGAGACCGAGCTCCGGCTCTTCGCGATGCTCTTCTCCTCCGAGGACCAGAAGGAAGGCATGGCCGCCTTCGCCGAGAAGCGCGAGCCCCAGTTCCGTGGCCGGTAGCCGAGCGGCTACCCTTTCCTTTGGCGGGAGTCTCTGACGGAGGCTGAGAGGCGGTCACGAGACCGCGACCGGAGAACCTGATCTGGGTCATGCCAGCGGAGGGAGCAATGGACGACACGCTGACGATCGCCGGCCGCGACTTCGGCTCGCGCCTCTTCCTGGGCACGGGCAAGTACGCGGATTTTCCCACGATGCGCGCGGCCGTCGAGGCATCGGGTGCGGAGATCGTGACGGTCGCCGTCCGCCGCATCGACTTCGAACAGCCTGGCGAGGACATCACGTCCTTCCTACCGGAAGACGTCCTCCTGCTGCCGAACACGTCGGGCTGCGAGACCGCCGAGGATGCTGTGCGCACCGCAAAGCTCGCGCGCGCTGGCGGGCTCCCGGACTGGGTCAAGCTCGAAGTCATCCCGGACCCGCGCTACCTCCTACCCGATCCGATCGAGACGCTGAAGGCGGCCGCCGAGCTCGTCGAGGAGGGCTTCACCGTCCTCCCGTACGTGCTCCCGGACCCGGTGCTCGCGCGCAAGCTCGAGGAGGTCGGCTGCGCGACCGTGATGCCGCTCGCCGCCCCGATCGGCAGCGGCCGCGGCCTGAAGCTCCGCGACGCGATCCGGATCGTGATCGAGCAGGCGGAGGTGCCCGTCGTGGTCGACGCCGGCCTCGGCTCGCCGTCCCATGCCGCCGACGCCATGGAGATGGGGGCGGACGCGGTCCTCGTCAACACGGCGATCGCGCGCGCCGAGGACGCGGTCGCCATGGCGGAGGCCTTCCGACTGGCCGTCGAGGCGGGCCGCAAGGCCCATGGCGCCGGGGTCATGGAGGAGCAGGCCGAAGCGGCGCCGTCGAGCCCGGTGGGAGGGACGGTCTGAACGTCGAGGTCAACGGCCGCGCGCGGGAGATCGAGCCGGGTGAGACGGTCGAGACTCTCCTCGGGAAGCTCGGGCTCGCCGCCGGCTTCGCGCTCGTCGAGCGCAACGGAGAGCCCGTGGAGCGTTCGCGCTACGCGGAGGTCGAGCTCACGGACTCGGACCGCCTGATCGTCGCCCGTCCCGTTGCTGGCGGATAGGAAGCTCTATCTCGTCACCCCGCTCCGCTCGGGGTTCCGGGATTACCTCGATGCGGCGATCCGCGGAGGGGTGGACGTCGTGCAGGTTCGCGACCGGAGCGCCCAGGACGGCCTCCTCCTCGAAGGGCTGGCGGAAGCCCGCGAAACGACTGCCGCGCACGGCGTCCCCTTCGGCGTGAACGATCGCCCGGACCTCGCCGTGCTCGCGGGCGCGGACTTCGTCCACGTCGGGCAGGATGACATTCCGGTCGAGGCTGCCCGGACCTTCGGGCTGCCGGTCGGGCTCTCCACGCACGCACCAGACGAGATCGACGCGGCCGGCTCGGACTACATCGCTGTGGGGCCGGTGCACGCGACCCCGACCAAGAAGGGCAGGCCGGCGGTGGGCCTCGAGCTCGTCCGCTACGCGGCCGCCAACGCGAAGCTGCCCTGGTTCGCGATCGGCGGGATCGACGCGTCGAACGTGGCGGACGTCGTCGCGGCCGGAGCGACGCGGATCGCCGTCGTCCGCGCGATCCTCGAGGCCGAGGATCCCGAGCGGGCAGCCCGGGAGCTCAGGGCTCAGCTGCCGTAGAGGACGAGCAGGTTGACGGAGATCGCGCTCGCCCGCGCCCGCTGCGTGTTCCAGTCGGGCGTAAACGTCGCCGTCCGCAGGCGAACTTTCTCACCGACCCGCGCGGATGCGAGCCCGGCCGCGGTGAGCGAGCCGGAATCGGACTTCCGCCTGATCGTGGCGCCGCTCGGGACGGCCATCGTCACCTTGCGGGCGAATCCGTACGCGAGGTCCGGCCACGACTGCAGGATGCGCTTCGTCCGCACCGTGATCGTGTTGGACGTCTTCTGTACGACCGTCGCTCCCGCCAGTACCAGGTCGATGCCGTCGCCGACGGCAGCCGGACGGGGGTAGAGGAGCTTTACGGATCGCTTGAGGAAGCGGTACGGGTCGATGGCTGCTCCGCCCGGCCTGCGCACCTCGAAATGGAGGTGGGGCTGCAGGCCGTTGGCGTCTCCGGAATCGCCGACGAAGCCGACGAGTTGGCCGCGCTTCACCCACTGGCCGCTCTTCAGTCCGGGCGCCCACGAGACGCCGTTCCGGCAGCCGCCGTTGTTGTCGTTGCCCGCTCCGAGGTCGTTGTTCAGGTGGATGTAGACGTACGTCATGCCGCTGCGGCCGTGGAGATAGAGCATGCAGGTGCCGGTTCGCCCGGAGCTGTGCCACTTCTGGACCCGGCCCGCCTCGAATGCGATCGCGGGCTGATGGCGCACCGACATGACGTCGTTCCCCTCGTGCGGGCCCTGGGGCCGGGGCGCGCCGAAGTCGTCGATGTAGGACACGTTGCCGACGACCGGGAACGCGGTGACGGGCGGCACGCTCGCGGCGCGCGCCGTCCCTGGGAAGACCCCAATCGCGAGTAGGAGAAGAAGTGCTCGGGCTGTCGTCCGGTGGCTGAAGAGCATGGGCTCCGGTTCGCGTCCGAAGGCGCGGACGGTAACAAACCCTTCGGCAGGCGGTCGTCCGTTCTTGAGCCGATAGGATCGCGCCCGCATGAAGGTTGCCGTCTGCGTCAAGGAGGTCCCGGACTCCTCCGCTCCGAAGCGTCTCGATCCGCAGACGTTCCGGCTCGACCGGAGCGTCGCCGGGGCGCTGAACGAGTTCGACACGCATGCAATCGAGGAAGGGCTTCAGCTCCGGGACACGGGGGACGAGGGCGAGGTCGTCGCGGTCCTCATGGGGCCGGAGGGCGCCTCGGACTCACTCCGCAAGGCGCTCGCGATCGGCGCCGACCGCGCCGTCCATCTCTCCGACGAGGGGCTCGCGGGCTCCGATCTCGTCGCGACGAGCAGGGCGCTCGCCAAGGCCCTCGAGCGCGAGGGCGCCGACATCGTCCTCTTCGGCCAGCAGGCCGGCGACTCAGACGGCGCCGTCCTCTGGGCTGCCGTCGCCGACCGCCTGCACCTCCCCGTGATCTCCCAGGCGGCGAGCCTCGAGCTCGCCGACGGCAAGGTCCGCGTGAAGCGCCAGACCGAATACGGCTACGACATCATCGAAGCGCCGGTTCCGTGCGTCGTCGCCGTCTCCGACGCGATCAACGAGCCGCGCTACCCCTCTCTCAAGGGGATCATGGGTGCGAAGAAGAAGCCGCAGGAGACCGTCTCGCTCGCCGACCTCGGCCTGTCGGCGGGCGAAGCGGGCGAGAACGGCTCCCGGACGGAAGTCTACGGGCTCTCCGACCCGCCCTCGCGCGGGGACAGCGAGCGGATCGAGGACGACGGCCCGGCCGCGGCCGAGAAGATCGTCGAGTACCTCTCCACCCACAAGTTGATCTGATGGCGACGCTCGTCTACGTCGAGGACCACGAGGGCGAACCCGTCAAGGGCTCTCTCGGCGTGCTCGGCAAGGCCGCCCAGCTCGGCGACGACGTCTCGGCCGTCCTGCTCGGTTCGGGGGTCGAGGGGCTCGCGGAGTCGGTCGGGAAGCACGGGGCGTCCAGAGTGCTGGTCGCAGACGACCCGGCACTCGAGGCGCCGCTGCCCCAGCCCCGGGTGGACGTCCTCGCGAAGCTCGTCGAGTCCGAGGGCTACGACACCGTCCTCTTCGGCGCGTCGGTGCTCGCAGCCGACATCGCGGCGGGGCTCGCCGCCCGGCTCGATGCGGGTCTCAACTGGGATCTCGTCGACCTCGAGCTCCGCGATGGCAAGCTCGTCGGCAAGAGGCCCGCGCTGGGCGATTCGGTCATCGCCGAGGTGGGGTGGAAGTCCGAGCCGCGGTTGGCGCTCATCCGCTCCGGGACGTTCGAGCCCGTCGAGTCCGGCGGGAGCGCAGAGGTGAGCGAGGTTCCCGTCGAGGTGGAGGATTTCTCGACGCAGGCGGTCATGGTCGAGCGGGCCCACGAGGAGAGCCAGGGCCCGTCGATCGAGGACGCCGACGTGATCGTGGCGGGTGGACGGGGCCTCGGCCAGGCGGAGAACTTCTCCCTCGTCGAGGATCTCGCCAAGGCTCTCGGCGGCGCCGTTGCTGCGACGCGCGCGGTCGTGGACGCGGGCTGGTATCCCTATTCGACGCAGGTCGGCCAGACCGGCAAGACCGTCTCGCCGAAGCTCTACATCGCCTGCGGGATCTCGGGCGCGATCCAGCACAAGGTCGGAATGCAGGGGGCGGGCACGATCGTCGCCATCAACAAGGATCCGAACGCGCCGATCTTCGAGTACTCGGACCTCGCCGTCGTCGGCGACGTCCACGAGATCGTCCCCAAGCTGACCGAGCTCGTGAAGGAGAGGAAGGGCTCGTGAGCGCGCGCCCCGTCGACGTCCCGCCGCCGTTCAACCCGGCGGAGTTCGTCGGGGAGCCGAGCGATCCGCTCGACGAGCGGATCGACGTGGGTGTCCTGATCGTCGGCGGCGGCCCGGCCGGGCTCTCGGCTGCGATCAGGCTCAACCAGCTTCTCGAGGGCAACCCCGCGCTCGCGGAGCGGCTCGGGGAGATCCCCATTGCCGTGGTGGAGAAGGGCAAGACTCCGGGCGCCCATCTCCTCTCCGGCGCGGTCGTCAATCCGCGCGCCTTCCGCCAGCTCTTCCCCGGGATGCCCAGCGAGGACATGCCATTCCGCTCGCGCGTCGACCGCGAAGGCCTCTACTACCTCACCGCCAAGCGAGCGATGCGCCTTCCCGCGCCGCCGACGATGTGGAATCACGGGAACTACGTGGCCTCGATCTCCGAGATCGGCGCGTGGCTCGGCGAGCGCGCCGAGGAGGGCGGCGCCACCATCGTCCCGGAGACGAGCGCGCGCAAGCTCCTCGTCTCCGGCGGCAGGGTCGTCGGCATCCGCACCGGCGATCGAGGCCGGGGGCGCGACGGCGAAGAGCTCGCGAACTTCGTGCCCGGCTCCGACATCACCGCCCGTGTGACGATCCTCGCCGAGGGAACCCAGGGCCATCTCACGGGCGTCGCGCTCGAACGCTTCGCCATGCAGTCGCGGCCTCAGGTGTGGGCGCTCGGCGTCAAGGAGGTCTGGGAGGTTCCGAAGCCGCTCGACCGCGTCATCCACACGATGGGGTGGCCGCTGCGTGGCGCGAAGAAGTTTCGGGAGTTCGGCGGGAGCTTCATCTACCCGCTGGGCGAGAACATGGTCGCGCTCGGGATGGTGGTCGGCCTCGACTACGCGGACGCGACCCTCTCCGTGCACGACCTCCTGCAGGAGCTGAAGCGTCATCCGTTCGTGCAGGAGATCCTCGAAGGCGGCCAGCGGATCGCGTGGGGAGCGAAGACGATCCCGGAGGGCGGGTTCCTCGCGCTGCCGGACCGCTTTCACTTCCCGGGCGGAATGATCGCGGGCGACGGCGCGGGTCTCGTCAACGTGCCCGCGCTGAAGGGGATCCACTACGCGATGCGCTCGGGGATGCTGGCCGCCGAGACCGCCTTCGAAGCGCTGAGCCCCGGGCGGACGGCGTGGGAGCCCGGCGCGCTCGAGTCCTACGACCGCGCGCTGAAGGAGAGTTACGTGTGGAAGGACCTCGAGCGCGTCCGCAACATGCGCCCGGCCTTCCAGTACGGGTTCACGCGCGGCGCCCTCATCGCCGGGGCCGCCCTGAACTCCCTCGGCAAGCTGCCGCCTCGCGACCTGAAGCTCGAGGCAGACGCGAGCGTCCCCGTGTTCATCGGTGATCGGGCGGCGTCGTATCCGGCTGCGGACGGGGAGCTGATCTTCGACAAGCTCTCGAGCGTCTACCTGTCGGGGAACAAGACGCGCGACGACGCGCCCAGCCATGTCCGGGTCGACCGCAAGGTGCGGCGCGAGGTCGCCGAGGCATGGGTGCACATGTGTCCGGCCCAGGTGTACGAGCTCGGCGGGGAGGCGTCGCCCGCCGGGAACGTCGTCGATGTCGAGGTCACCGCCTCGAACTGCGTCCAGTGCGGCGCGATCACGGCCAAGGGCGGCCGGCTGACACCGCCCGAGGGCGGGGACGGCCCGGACTACCGGCTGATGTGAGCAACCTCCTGCGGACGCCGCTCCTGCGCTCGACGACCTTGGGAGCGACGTTCGGCGGCACCGCGCTCCTCAAGGCCGAGCTGCTGCAGAAAACCGGCTCCTTCAAGCCGAGGGGCATCCTCGCCAAGCTCGCCACGCTGTCGGTCGAGGAGAAGGGGAGGGGAGTGATCACCGTTTCTGCAGGGAATGCGGCTGCCGCAGTCGCGTACGGCTGCTCCCTCGAGAGCATCGACTGCCTGGTGGTCATGTGGCAGGGGACGAGCGACCTCAAGGCAGAAGCTGCGCGCGGGTACGGCGCCGCGGTGGATCGCGAGGCGCCCGATCCCACGGAGGCGTTCGGTCGGCTCGAAGCGCTCCGGGCGGACAGCGGCCGCGTCTTCGTCCATCCGTACGACGACCCCGCCGTGATCGAGGGGCATTCGAGCCTCAGCCGCGAAATCGTCGAAGAGGCTCCGGAGACCGAGGTGATCGTCGTCCCGGTCGGCGGCGGAGGACTTGTTTCCGGAGTCGCTGTCGGGGCTCCCGGGGTCAGGGTCGTCGGGGTCGAGCCCGAGGGCTCCAGGGCGCTTCACGAGGGCCTCGCGGCCGGGTCTCCGGTCCCCGTCCGGCCCGATTCGATCGCCGACGCGCTCAACGCGCCGGTGGTCGGGGAGCACTGCCTCGCCGTCTGCAAGGAGCTCGGCGTCGAGTCGGCTCTCGTCACGGACGACGACGTCCGCGCCGGCTTCCGCTTCCTCTACGAGCGTGCGAAGCTCGCCGCGGAGCCGGGCGCGGCAGCCGGAGTGGGGGCCTTGCTCGCAGGGAAAGTGCCCGAGGTCGAGGGCAAGACGGTCGCCATTGTCGTCTCCGGAGGCAACGTAGCTCCCAAAACGGCTGCTGCTATCCTGAGTGGAAATGAAGCCTGATATTCATCCCGAGTACGTTCTCGCGACCGTTCGGTGCTCGTGCGGGAACGAGTTTCAGACCCGTTCGACGAAGCCGGAGCTGCACGTCGAGATCTGCTCCGAATGCCACCCCTTCTACACGGGCAAGCAGAAGCTCATGGACACCGGCGGGCGCGTCGAGCGCTTCCAGCGTCGCCTCGAAAAGGCCGGCAGGGCCTAACCGCGACCTCCGCAGCATGAGCGCCCCGATCGGAGGCCAGGCGGTCCTGGAGGGCGTGATGATGCGCGGCCCCTCAGCATGGTCCGTCGCGGTTCGCAAGCCGGACGGCGTCATCGCCGAGGTCAACCGTCCGATCGCGTCGATGCTCCTCCGACACCGCTGGATGCGGCTGCCCATCATCCGGGGCGTCATCGCGCTCGGCGAGTCGCTCGCGATCGGCTTCCGTGCGCTCGCGATCTCGGCGAACTACGCCGCCCAGGAGGAGGGCGAGGACGGCGAGGTCGAGACGGAGCTCACGCGCGGCCAGCTCCTCTTCGCCTTCGGCATCGCGATCGGTTTCGCGCTCCTGCTCTTCAAGGTCTCGCCCGCGCTGATCACGAACTGGCTTCCGGTCGACTCGACCGGCGCCTTCGTCGTCATCGAGGGGCTCATCCGCGTGACGATCTTCATCGTCTACCTGCTCCTCATCTCGATGCTCCCCGACCTGAAGCGCGTCTTCCAGTACCACGCCGCCGAGCACAAGGCGATCAACGCCTATGAGGCCGGCGAAGAGCTGACCCCCGAGAAGGTGCAGCGCTTCAGCCTCCTGCACGTGCGCTGCGGGACCGCCTTCCTGCTCTACGTCATGGTGGTCGCGATCTTCGTCTTCGCGTTCTTCGGGCGACCCGCGTGGTACTGGCTGATCGTCTCGCGGATCCTGCTCCTGCCCGTGATCGCGGGCATCGCCTACGAAATCATCCGCTTCGCCGGCAGGCACGCGCAGAATCCCGCCCTACACGCGCTCCTCGCGCCGGGGCTCTGGCTCCAGCGCCTCACGACCCGCGAGCCCTCGCTCGACCAGATCGAGGTCTCGATCCGTGCCCTCCACGAGGTCCTGCGGCTCGAGGGCCGCATCACCCCCGAGGAGCGCAAAGTGGAGGTCATGGCCTAGCGGCCGGGGTGTCCTTCGGGATACCGCGGCAGGCCGTCGTCGGGAAGGACGTCCCACGGCGCCTTCGAGTCAACGAACGTGTGGAACTCAGGGCGGATGCCCGGGTCGTCGTCGAGCGCGCCGAGGCGAACGGAGATCTCCGGCCCCTCCGGCCAGGTCCGGCCGAAGAGGCTCGAGCCGCAGCGGGAGCAGAACGCCTTCACGGCGCCGGCCTCGGGGCGATACGCGCTGATGAGGTCCTCGCCGGCAAGTAGCCGGAAACCCTCGCGTGGGACGCGACCCTGCGTTCCCCCGAAGGTGCCGGAGTGCTTGCGGCAGCGCGAGCAGTGGCAGTGGTTCGCATTGAGGAAGGGCTCGGTGATCTCGAACCGGACGCCGCCGCAGAGACAGCTTCCACGCAGCGTTTCCGCCATGCCCTGAGTCTATGCTGACCCCATGGCGCAGATGGACAGCCTGATCGGGGAGCTCGAGCGCTCTTACGCCGACGCGCAGGAGCGAATGAGCGACCCCGCGATCTTCTCCGACCGCCAGCAGGCGGCCGAGGCCGGCCGTCGGCTCAAGGAGCTCGAGGGTCCGTACAAGCTCGCGCAGGAGTGGCGCTCGACCCACGAGGACCTCGAAGCCGCTCGCGAGGACTCCGAGCTTCGCGGGCTCGTGCCCGAGCTGGAGGAACGCCTGGGGGAGCTCGAGGACGAGCTCAAGCTGGCGCTCGTCGAGCGGGACCCGAACGACGAGAAGGACGTCATCGTCGAGATCCGCAAGGGCGCCGGGGGGGACGAGGGCGCGATCTGGGCCGGCGACCTCTTCCGCATGTTGACGCGGTACGCCGAGCGGCGCGGGTTTCGCTCGGAGGTGCTCGGCTCCAACCCGAGCGAGAGCGGGGGCTACAACGACGTCACCTTTGCGATCAAGGGCGAGGGCGCATATTCGATCTTCAAGTGGGAGGGAGGCACGCACCGGGTACAACGCGTGCCGGTGACCGAGTCCCAGGGCCGCATCCACACGTCGACGGCGACCATCGCCGTCATGCCCGAGGCCGAGGAAGTCGAGGTCGAGATCGATCCGAACGAGCTCAAGATCGACGTCTACCGCTCGACGGGGCCCGGCGGCCAGAGCGTGAACACGACGGACTCGGCCGTGCGGATCACGCACGTCCCCACCGGCCTCGTGGTCGCCATGCAAGACGAGAAGTCGCAGCTCCAGAACAAGACGAAGGCGCTCCGCGTGCTGCGCGCGCGCCTCCTGGAGCTCGAGCAGGAGCGCCGGGAGGAAGAGCTCTCCGCCGCTCGGAGGTCGCAGATCGGCCGCGGTGACCGGGCGGAGAAGATCCGCACGTACAACTATCCGGACAATCGGGTCACCGACCACCGCGTCAACCTGACCGTCAAGCGGCTCGACCGGATCGTCGAGGGCGACCTTGATGAGTTCACCGAGGCACTGGCGGCGGAGGAGCGGCGCCAGGCGCTCGAGGCCGCGGCCGCCGCGTAAGAAATCCATGAGCGTCTGCAGCGAAGAGGTTGTCATGCCCCTGGATGCAGTCCACGAGGTCGAGCGCGAGCTGCGAGCGGCCGGTGTGCCCTCGCCGCGAGTGGACGCGGAGATCCTCGTTGCCGAGGTGCTGGGACTCGCGCGCTCCGAGCTCTATGCCTCCGGACGTGACGTCTCGGGGTTCGAAGCCCAGCGACTGCGGGCGCTCGTCGAGCGGCGCGTCGCTCGCGAGCCGCTCGCCTACATCCTCGGCGAATGGGGCTTTCGACACCTCGACCTCAAGGTCGACGATCGCGCGCTGGTGCCTCGACCTGAGACCGAGGTCGTCGTCGAGCGCTGTCTCGAGTTCCTGTACGGCCTTTCCTCTCCGCGCGTGCTCGACGTGGGCGTCGGGTCGGGAGCGATCGCGCTCTCCATTGCCGACGAGCACGAAGGGGCGACCGTGCTCGCCGTCGACAGCTCGGCAAACGCACTCGAGCTCGCGCGGGAAAACCACGCTCGCGTCGGAGTGAACGGTCGCGTACGCCTCCTCCAGGCCGACCTCCTCGAGGGGCTCGAGGGGCCCTTCGACCTCGTCGTCTCGAACCCGCCATACGTGTCCCCCGACGAGTACAAGACCTTGCAGCCCGAGATTCGCCTGTACGAGCCCTTCGAGGCGGTCGTCGGAGTGGGGATGGGCCGGGCAGTGGCCGAGCAGGCCCGGGCCCTGCTCTCGCCGGGCGGAAAGCTCGTCCTCGAGTGCGGTGACGGCCAGGCGGCGGAGCTTGCAGAGGCACTCGCCGGGCTCGGGTACGAGGACGTGGTGGAGACGCAGGATCTCGCGGGCCGCGACCGCGTCGTCGAAGGGACGTGGCCGGGCTGAGCTCCCCGGACGAGGCGCTCACCGCGCTCCGCGCGGGGCAGTGCATCGTCCTGCCGACCGACACGGTCTACGGGCTCTGCGCCGATCCGCTGCGCGAGGAGGCCGTCCAGCGGTTGGTCTCGCTGAAGAGGAGGCCGGCCGACATGCCGGTCGCGCTCGTCGCCGCGGACTTCGCTGCGCTCGTCGAGGCCGTTCCGGAGCTGGAGGCTGCGGCGCCCGTCGCGGACGCCCTGCTCCCGGGGCCGTACACCCTCGTCCTCCCGAATCCGAGGCGCCGGCTCACCCCGCTCACGGGCGCGCACCCCGAGACGATCGGCGTGCGCGTGCCGGACCTTCCGGTCCAGGCGAGCGCGGTGCTGGAGGAGTTCGGCGCGGTCGCGGCGACCAGCGCGAACATCCACGGCGAGCCCGATCCGGCGCGGGTTGCCGACCTCCCGGAGGTGCTGCGGGACGGCGTCGCCGCGATCGTGGACGCGGGCCCGCTCCCGGGGACGGCGTCGACGGTCGTCGACCTGACCGGAGCCGGGCCCCGGATCCTCCGCGAGGGCGCCGTCCCGGCCGCGGATGCGCTCGCCGCGATCGCTGCGGCCCGGCCCGGCTAGAGACAGGAGCGCGCTCCGAGATTCGCGGTATCGTGGGCGCGTGGCCATCGCGCAGGAGACGCTGCAGGAGCTCCAGCGGGCCGGTCTGGCGGAGATCGATCCCGACACCGCCTCGCTGCTCGGGCGAGAGCTCGAGCGTCAGCGCGGGCAGATCGAACTGATCGCGTCCGAGAACTTCACGTGGCCGAGCGTCCTCGAGGCCATGGGAAGCGTGCCGACGAACAAGTACGCGGAGGGCTATCCCGGACGCCGCTACTACGGCGGCTGCGAGGTCGTCGACGAGATCGAGCAGCTCGCCATCGAGCGCGCGAAAGAGCTCTTCGGCGCCGCGCACGCGAACGTCCAGCCGCACGCGGGCGCGCAGACCAACATGGCCGTCTACTTCAGCTGCCTGGAGCCTGGGGACACCGTCCTCGCCTTGCGCCTCGACCACGGCGGACACCTGACCCACGGGCTCAAGGTCAACTTCTCCGGAAAGCTCTACAACTTCGTCGGCTACGGGGTCGACCGCGAGACGTCGCTCGTCGACTTCGAGGAGGTGCTGACGACCGCGAAGGAGTGTCGGCCGAAGCTCATCGTCTGCGGCGGCTCCGCCTATCCGCGCACGATCGAAGCCGACCGCTTCCGAGAGATCGCCGACGAGGTGGGAGCGCTCCTCCTCTGCGACATGGCGCACTTCGCCGGGCTCGTGGCGGCCGGGATCCATCCGAACCCGACCCCGCACTGCGACTTCGTCACGTCGACGACGCACAAGACGCTGGCGGGGCCGCGCGCAGGGTTCGTCCTCTGCAAGGAGGAGCACGCCCAGGCGCTCGACAAGGCCGTCTTCCCCGGCATGCAGGGCGGGCCGCTCCTCCACGTGATTGCGGGCAAGGCGGCCTGCTTCAAGATCGCCGGCTCGGAGGCCTTCCGCGAGTACCAGGGACAGGTACGCGTGAATGCGGACGCGCTCGCCGCGGCGCTCATAGAGAACGGCCTCGACGTCCTCACCGGAGGCACGGACACCCACCTGCTGCAGATGGACCTGCGTGGCAGCGACTGGTCGGGGAAGGCGGCGGAGGATCGCCTCCACGACGTGAAGATCACAGCCAACCGGAACACGGTTCCCTTCGACGAGCGTCCGCCGATGGAGGCCTCGGGCATCCGGCTGGGAACCCCCGCCGTGACGATGCGCGGGTTCGACGAGGACGACTGCCGCGCGGTGGGGGAGGTCATCGCCGGGGCGCTTTCCGAGGATCCCGACCTCGCCGCTTTGAGCGCCCGCAGCGAGGCGCTCTGCGAGAAGCGTCCGCTCTACCCGGGGTTCCGCGGCTACACGTCGTATGTGACGCAATGAGCGTGGCCACCGAGAACGTCGTCGTCGTTGATCACCCGCTCGTGCAGCACAAGCTCGGGCTGCTCCGCGACGATTCGACCCCAACGCACCTCTTCCGGCAGCTCGTCGACGAGGTCACCCTGCTCCTCACGTACGAGGCGACGAAGGATCTCGCCACGGAGGACGTGGAGATCGACACGCCGCTCGAACGGACGACGGTGCAGCGGATCTCCGGCAAGAAGGTCGCCGTCTGCCCCATCCTCCGCGCGGGCATCGGGATGCTCGACGGCGTTCTGAGCCTCATCTCGGGCGCGCGAGTCGGCTTCATCGGCCTCTACCGCAACGAGGACACCCTCGAGCCCGTGGAGTACTACGTGAAGCTCCCGGCGGACGTGGCCGAGCGCGACGTGATCGTGCTCGACCCGATGCTGGCGACGGGCAACTCGACCTCTGCCGCCGTCGCGACCGTGAAGGGCGCGGGGGCGACATCCGTGCGGCTGATCGCGATCATCGCGGCGCCGGAAGGGATCGAGCGCCTGCATTCGGAGCATCCGGACGTGAACGTCGTCGTCGCGGCCGTCGACCGTGGCCTCAACGAGAAGGGTTACATCGTCCCGGGGCTGGGTGACGCGGGCGACCGCCTCTTCGGCACGAAGTAGTGCTGCAGACCTTCGAAAACCATCTCGACGTCCTCTGGGCGTTCCTCGTCGCCCTCGGCGTCGTGATCGTCCTGACGCCGGCCGTCGGGCGCGTGGCGCGCGTCCTCGGGATCGTCGACGAGCCGCTCGAGCGCCGTCGCATTCATCTGCAAGCTGTCCCACGCCTCGGCGGGCTCGCGCTCTTCCTCGGCGTGTTCGTCTCCTCGCTCGCCTTCCTCGACCTTTCCGGTCCCTACCGGGGGATCCTGCTCGGCGCGGCGGTGGCGACGACCGTCGGCATGGTCGACGACTTCCGCGGCCTTCCATGGTGGGGAAAGCTCGCCGGCCAATCGGCGGCCGCGGCGATCGCCATCGACTTCGGCGTGCGGATCGACCGGTTCACGTTCCCGATCGTGGGAATCCACGACTTGCCGTTCTGGTCCGGCGTGATCCTCACGCTCATCTGGATCGTCGCGATCATGAACATGGTCAACCTTCTCGACGGGCTGGACGGTCTCGCGGCCGGCATCTGCATGATCTCGGGCGCGACCTTCGCGATCATCGCGCTCTCGCTGGGGAAGCCGGAGGCCGCGGTCCTCTCGGCGACGATCGCCGGGGCGTGCCTCGGCTTCCTGCGCCACAACTTCTATCCGGCCCGGATCTTCATGGGCGACTCGGGAGCGCTCCTCATGGGGTTCCTGCTCGCGACGGTGTCGATCCAGGGCCTGCTGAAGACCGCCGCGACGGTCGCCCTCTTCTTCCCGCTCCTCGCACTGGCCGTGCCCATCTTCGACACGTCGTTCGTGGTGCTCCGCCGCCTGAAGCACCGCGAGCCGCTCTATCTCCCCGACCAGGCGCACCTCCATCACCGTTTCCTCCGCCGGGGATTCACGCAGCGCCGCGCCGTGCTCTATCTCTACGCCTGGTGCGCGATCCTCGGAGGGGCGGCGCTCGCAACGCGCTTCGTGCCTTTCCGCGAATCGGGGGAATGGCACCTCTGGCCGACCCTCGTGGTCGTGCTCGTCGGCCTTCTCGCCGTCGGCGCGACCTTCTATATCGTCCTCATCCTGGAGATCCTCAAGCTGACCCGCGTGCGGGCGTGGGCGGAGCGGCGCCGCGAGGCGAAGGATGAACAAAGTAAGGCGATTTCCGCTTAGTTAGGCCGTTTTCGGCGTCACGAAGTCCCGTCGGGCTGATACGCTGAAGCCGAATAAGATGGTGGCGAGCGTGGCGGCAGGGCGCACTTCGATCGATCCGCTGGGCGCGGGAGCGCTTCTCGCCGGCGTGCTCTTCGGGTGCGTCGCGCTCGGCGCGCTCCTCGGGCTCGCCGCGGGATCGGTGGGCATCGGAATCGCGATCGGCGCAGTCATAGGCATCCCGGCCGCGATCGTCTCCGTCTACATCCGTTACAAGGACTCCTTCTAGTGCCGACGACAGCCCTCACTCCCCGGCCGATGCCCGAGCGCCGCCTCCCGGTCGTCGCCGGTGGCGCCGTGGTCGCGCTCGCGCTGCCCATCTTCCTCGTCGCCGACTGGCCGGTTCGCGGCTGGGCCCTCGGCGCCGTCCTCTGGATAGGCAGCCAGCTGCTCGGGCTTCTCTTCGCTCGCGTGGGCATCGGCGAGCCGAACCTGCGCGGATCTGGCGTCGTCGCGTTCGGGATGATGGCCCGCGGCATCCTTCTCATGGTCGTCGCGGTCGCTGTCGCAGCCTCGGATCCGGCTCTCGCACTCGCGGGAGCGCTCGTCTACGCAGCCGCGTACTCGCTCGAGCTCGGTCTCAGCCTGACTCTCTACTTCTCAGGGGAGTCGAAGCAGTGAGCTTGCTGCTCGCCGCATCCGACGACTTCCAGCCGCAGGAGGAGTTCGATCTCCCCGCGTGGGTCTCGATTCACATCGGCCCGCTCGACATGTCCATCAACAAGGCGGTCGTCTATCTCCTCGTCGGCGCGGCGGTGACGGTGATCGTGGGAACCTGGATCATGCGCTTCGGCCTGTCGCTTCGGCCGAGCCGGCGTCAGACGACCGGCGAGGCGATCTACGAGCTGATCCACGGCCAGATCGCAGAGTCGAGCCTGCCCTCGAAGGGCCTCGCGCTCTGGTTCCCCTATGTGGCGACCCTTTTCCTCTTCATCTGGATCCTCAACCTGATCGGCTTCATCCCGTTGCCGATCTCCGACGAGCACTTCCACGTCGCCGGCGTCGAGCTCCCGACCTGGGGGATCTACGCGGCCACCGCAAATCTCTCGGTGACGCTCGCTCTCGCGCTGATCACCTTCGTCTCGACGCACTACGAGGGCATCCGCTTCAACGGGCCTACGCGCTACTTCAAGAGCTGGGTGCCGCAGGGAGCGCCGAAGCCGCTGCTCGCGCTGATCGTCCCGCTCGAGGTGATCTCCCAGTTCATGCGGCTCATCTCGCTCTCCGTCCGGCTCTTCGCGAACATGCTCGCGGGCCACATGCTGATCCTCGTCATGATCGGCCTCATCTTCATCTTCGAGTCGTACGCGCTGATCGTGGTCGCCGTCCCTGTGGCGACGGCCGTCTACATCTTCGAGGTCGCGATCGTTGTCACGATCCAGGCCTTCGTCTTTGCACTTCTGTCCGCCATCTACATCGGTGGCGCCATCGAACCCGAGCACTAAGAGGAGGAGAGTGTGACCACAGTTCTTGCAGCACTGAACGGCGACGTCGCCGACCTCGGCAAGGCGATCGCCTTCGGCGTGGGCGTCGGCCTCGGCGCCGTCGGCGCCGGTATCGGAATCGGCAACATCTTCGGCTCCATGATCCAGGCCGTCGCGCGACAGCCCGAGCTGCGCGGCGAGCTCACCGGCATCCAGTGGCTCGGGTTCGCGCTCACCGAGGCGGTCGTGTTCTACGCGCTCCTCGGCGGGCTGCTCGCCTACGTGCTCGTCTGATGCCGCTCGCGGACCTCATCTCGGTCGTCCCGGGCCTGATGGTCTGGACGATCATCGCGTTCGGGATCACGTTTTTCCTCCTGCGCAAGCTCGCGTTCGGGCGGATCCAGGGGATCATCGACGAGCGCCGGGACCGGATCCGCGAGGCCCTCGACGAGGCCGACAAGGCTCGGCAGGAGGCCCGCGAGCTCCGTGAGCTCACGCAGAAGGAGCGCGAGGAGGCCAAGTCCGAACGCGAGCGCATCCTCGAGGACAGCCGCCGTCAGGGGCAGGCCCAGCTGGAGCAGGCCCGAGCCCAGGCCGACGAGGATCTCAAGCGCCGCCTCGAGGAGAACAAGCGCGAGATCGAGGCCGAGAACCGCCGCCTGGCGGAGCAGATTCGCCGCGACGTGGTCGAGCTAACGCTGCTCGCCGCGGAGAAGGTGACCGGCAAATCGCTGGACGCCGACGACCAGCGCCGCCTGATCGACGAGACGATCGAAGAGATCGACGTGAAGAAGCTGGTCTCGGAGAACTAGGAGAGGTCTTGGCGGTAGCTCATCGTGTCTATGCCGAGGCCTTGCTCGAGGCGGCGAAGGAGGCAAACCGGCTCCCGCGCGTGCGGGAGGAGTTCGACGCCTTCGCGGCCGGGCTCGCCGAGTCGGACGAGCTCCGCGGGTTCCTGCGCAACCCGCAGGTCGAGACCGAGACGAAGCTCGCAGCGCTCGACGACGTGCTCGCCGGCAGCGACGAGCTCTTCACCAACTTCGTCCATCTGCTCGCCGAGAAGGGACGAATCGCCGAGGCGGAGGACGTCCACGAGGAGTTCGGCAGGCTCATCGCGCGCGAGGAGCGCGTCCTCGAGCTCGAGCTCACGACCGCCGTCGAGCTTTCCGACAAGGAGGCCGCCAAGGTCGTCAAGCAGATCGAGGAGGCCTCCGGCCGGCGCGTCGTCGCCACGCGCACCGTGGACCCCGACATCATCGGCGGCATCGTCGTGCAGGCGGGCTCCGTGCGCGCTGACGCGAGCGTCCGCGGCCGCCTCGACCAGCTCCGCGAAGAACTGATCAACCGCTAAGGAGAGAAACGACTTGAAGCTACGCCCTGAAGAGATCACGTCGATCCTGAAGCAGCGGATCGCCGAAGCCGACGTCGAGACCGACCTCGCCGAGGTCGGCACCGTGCTCGAGATCGGAGACGGCATCGCGCGCGTGTACGGCCTGGAGAACTGCGTCGCGGGAGAGATGCTCGACCTCGGCGCGGACGTCACCGGTGTCGCGCTCAACCTCGAGGAGGACAACGTCGGCGTCGCGCTCTTCGGCGAGTGGGAGAAGGTCGGCGAGGGCGATCCCGTGAAGCGGACGGGCGCCGTCATCAGCGTGCCGGTCGGCGAAGAGCTCGTCGGCCGCATCGTCAACCCGCTCGGGGTTGCCGTCGACGGCGGCGAGCCGATCAAGGCCTCCGCGCACCGGCCGCTCGAGTTCAAGGCGCCGGGCGTGGTCAAGCGGCAGCCGGTGAAGGAGCCCCTTCAGACCGGCATCAAGGCGATCGACTCGATGATCCCGATCGGCCGGGGCCAGCGGGAGCTGGTCATCGGCGACCGCTCGACCGGCAAGACGGCCATCCTCGTCGACGCGATCCTGAATCAGAAGGGCCAGGACGTGATCTGCGTCTACGTGGCCATCGGGCAGAAAGCCTCGACGGTGGCGCAGGTGTACGAGCGCCTCCGCGACGCGGGCGCGATGGAGTACACGATCATCGTCACCGCCTCCGCGACCGAGGCCGCGCCGATCAAGTGGATGGCGCCGTACGCGGGCTGCGCGATGGGCGAGTACTTCCTCTACAGCGGCCGCCATTCGCTCTGCATCTACGACGACCTGTCCAAGCACGCGGACGCATACCGGCAGATGTCGCTTCTGCTGCGCCGGCCGCCCGGCCGCGAGGCGTTCCCGGGCGACGTCTTCTATCTCCACTCGCGGCTGCTCGAGCGCGCGTGCAAGCTCTCCGACGGCGAGGGCGGCGGCTCGCTGACCGCGCTGCCCGTGATCGAGACACAGGCGGGCGACGTCTCCGCGTACATCCCGACCAACGTCATCTCGATCACGGATGGGCAGATCTTCCTCGAGTCGGACCTTTTCTACTCGGGCGTGAGGCCTGCCATCAACGTCGGCATCTCGGTTTCCCGCGTGGGCGGGAACGCCCAGGTGCGCGCCATGCGGAAAGTCGCGGGCCGGCTGAAGCTCGACCTGGCGCAGTACCGCGAGCTCGAGGCTTTCGCGCAGTTCGGGTCGGAGCTCGACCAGTCGACCCAGCGGACGCTGGCCCGGGGCGAGCGGATGGTCGCCACCCTCAACCAGCCGCAGTACCAACCCTGGCCCGTGGAGGAGCAGGTGGTCGCCATCTTCGCGGGGATCAACGGCTACCTCGACGACATCCCGACGGCCCAGGTCTCCCGCTTCCAGGACGAGCTGCGCGAGTACCTGCGCACGGAGGGCTCCCTCTACGCCGACATCCGCGAGCAGAAAGACTTCTCGGACGAGCTGCAGGAGAAGCTCACTTCGGAGATCGAGAAGTTCAAGTCGAGCTTCGCGGTCAAGGAGGACGCGGGTCTCGTGGGAGCAGCTGCGGAGTAGCGCTTGGCCACCGTCCAGGACATCAAGCGGCGCCTGCGCTCCGTCCGCAACACGCGCAAGATCACGAAGGCGATGGAGCTCGTCGCCGCGGCGAAGCTCCGCCGGGCCGAGGCGCGGATCGAGGCGCTCCGCCCCTACGCGGACCGCATGCGGGAGCTCATGATCGGCACGGCCCGGGCGACGCCGTCGCGGCAGTTCCCGCTCCTCGAGGAACGGGATGTCCAGACGGTCGCCATTCTCCCCCTTACGGGCGATCGCGGGCTCGCCGGCGCCTTCAACGCGCAGATCCTTCGGCGCGCGTTCACGCTCGAGCGCGAGGCGCGCGGCGAGGGCCAGGGGGCGCGCTGGGTCGTGGTCGGGAAGAAGGGGCGCTCGTCACTCCGCTTCCGCCGCTATGACGTCGAGCAGGCGTGGGTGGACTTCACCGACCGGCCGGACTACTCGGACGCCGTCGCGATCGCGCACAAGCTCGCGGAGCTCTACACGGAGAGCGAGGTCGACCGCGTGGTCATCGTCTACAACCACTACGAGTCTCCGCTGACCCAGCGTGTCGTCGTCGAGGACGTGCTGCCGATCCCGCGCACGGCGCTCGAGGACGAGGAGGAGAAGACCCCCTACGAGATCGCGCTCGAGGGCGACTTCATCTACGAGCCCGAGCCGGAGGAGATCCTCAAGCGGCTCCTTCCGACCTACCTCGAGACGAGCATCTACCGCGCGCTCCTCGAGTCGGCCGCGTCCGAGCACGGCGCGCGCATGACTGCCATGCGGAACGCGTCGAAGAACGCCGGCGAGCTCATCGACCGGCTCACGCTCGACATGAACCGGGCCCGGCAGGCGGAGATCACCCAGGAGATCCTGGAGGTCGTCGCCGGCGCCGACGCGCTAACGCAGTAACGGCCCCGGCGTCCTATCTCACGAGATGAAGACGGTTCTCGCCGTCGCAGCCGGTGCGATCGTCGTCGTCGCGGTCGCGGGAGTTCTCGGCGCGCGCGGCCCCGGGGGCGACGCCCAGGCCCGTTCGACCGAGGCGCCCTGGCGCTTCGCCGCGTCGATGTCGCAGCGCCGGAGCTACCTCGCCGCGGCCGAGCTGGACGGCCAGATCTACGCGGCCGGCGGGATGGTGGGGGAGACCGGGCGGTTCCTCTCCGTCTTCCAGCGCTTCGATCCTCGCGCGAACGAATGGACGACGCTCAGGCGGCTTCCCGAGCCGACGCGCGCGGCAGCCGGCGCAGCGCTCGACGGGCAGGTCTACGTGTTCGGCGGGCAGACTGAAAACGGGGTGACCCGGCGCGTCCTCGCCTACGACGTCGCGGCAGGCGAGTGGCGAGCCAGAGCTCCCTTGCCTCGCCCGCTCTTCAATGAGGCCGCCGTGGCGATGGACGGGAAGATCTACGTCCTCGGCGGCTTCAGCGGCGGCAAGGAGCTTCGCAGCGTCTACGTCTACGACCCGAAGGCGGACGCATGGTCGGAGTCCACGCCGATGCCGATTCCCAATCACACCTTCGGCGCCGTCGCCTTTCGCGGAGCGATCTGGACGTTCGGTGGCCGCAGGGGTGAGGAGTCGCTGCGCGCCGTCTACGTCTTCGAGCCCGCGACCGGGAAGTGGCGGCGGGGGCCGGAGATGCCCAAGCCGATGGAGCTGAACGGCACGGCGGCCTGGGGGCCCGAGATCCACACCGTCTGGGAGCACACGTACCAGATATACGACGCGCGCACCGGAAAGTGGAGGCAGGGCCCGGAACCGCTCGTTCCCCGGCACGGTCTCAAAGCTTTTGCGATCAACGGCACGTTGTACACCGTGGGCGGCTGCACGACCGAGCTGCACGACTCCCAGGTGGTCGAAGCACGGCCCGTAACCATCCGCTAACTTTCCGCCGCTCAGGTGCGTCTAAGCATCTGGTTGGCCGCCCGGCATAGACGCGCGGCCGAGTACGTACCCAAAGAGGAGGGCAGACGTGACAGGAAAGAGATTGCTTCTGCTCGTCGTGGCCTTGCTCGGCGCATTTGCGCTCGCCGCTGCTGGATGCGGTGGCGGTAACGAATCGTCGGGCGGGGGCACGGGGAGCGGTGGCGGCCAGACAGGCAAGGCTGCCAATCAGACGATGACGATCGCGTGGGGCGCGGAGCCGCCTTCGCTCGATCCGGGTCTCGCGACCGATACGACGTCGTCGAACGTGCTTCTCAACATCATGGATCCACTCGTTCGCCTCGACCCGAAGACGAACGAAGCAGTTCCGTCGCTGGCCGAAAGCTGGGACGTCAGTGAGGACGGCAAGACGGTGACGTACCACCTGCGGAAGGACGGCAAGTGGACGAACGGTGATCCGGTGACGGCGAAGGACTTCGTCTATTCGTGGAAGCGGACGCTGTCGCCTGAGCTGGCCGCTGACTACGCGTATCAGCTCTATGGCATCGAAGGCGCGATCGACTACAACTCGTGCACGAAGAACTGCGACGCGCTGGCGGACAAGGTCGGTGTCGAGGCGCCCGACGACTTCACGCTCGTCGTGCACCTGACCTCGCCGCAGCCGTGGTTCATCCAGCAGTCGGCGCACCATTCGTTCCTGGCCGTGAATCAGTCGGCCGTGGAGCAGTTCGGCGACAAGTGGACGGAGGCGGCGAACATCGTCACCGACGGCCCGTTCAAGGTCGCCAAGTGGCAGCACGACGCCGAGCTCGACCTCGTCAAGTGGGACGAATGGCGCGATGCTGCCTCGGTCACGCTCACGAGCGTGCCGGGGAAGATCATCGTCGACGGCACGACCCGCGTCCAGGCGTTCGAGTCGGGCGAGGTCGACGTCTTCGACGGTGCCGGCATCCCGCCAGACGAGATCGCCCGGCTCAAGGAGACCCCTGAGTACGAGGCGTATCCCTCGCTCGGGACGTACTACTACGGGTTCAACATGAAGAACATCTCCGATATCCACGAGCGGCGCGCTCTGTCGCTTGCGGTGAATCGTCAGGAGATCATCGACCAGATCGCCCAGGCGGACCAGATCCCGGCTACGGGTATGTCCCCGAAGGGCATCTCTGGCTTCGACACGATCAATCCGAACTCGCCCTGGACGCCCGCAGCGGGCGACCTGACCAAGGCGAAGGACGAGCTGTCACAGGCAGCGAATCCGAAGACCGACATCAACCTGTTCTTCAACGACGCCCCCGGGCACAAGGAGATCGCCACCGCCGTCCAGGCGCAGTGGTCCGAGCTCGGGATCCACAGCACGCTGAAGCAGCAGGAGTGGGCCCAGTACCTCGAGTTCCTCGGCCCGCCGCCGAACAATGCGGTGGACGTCTACCGCCTCGGATGGATCTACGACTTCCCCGACGCGATCAACGGGCTCGAGCTCTGGACGTGTGACTCCGGCAACAACAACACGAACTACTGCGACAAGGACTTCGATGCTCTCGTCGCAAAGGCTCGGCAGACGCCGGATGACACGGCTCGGTATGAGCTGTACGCACAGATGGAGCAGATGCTGTTCGGGCAGGACGGCGCGCTGCCGATCATCCCGATCTACTGGTACACCTTCCCGAATCTCGAGAAGCTCTCGGTGAAGGACACGTTCAACATCAGCCCGCTCGACCAGTTCGACCTCACCAAGGTGGTGGTGAAGGGCTAGTCGAGCAGCAGGAAGTACTGGGATGGGCGGGGTGCCTCGGCGCCCCGCCCGCCCTTGTTTCGATTCACCGTTGCGAAGTGACCCCAACCGGGTAAAGATTCAGATCTAGATGGCCACATTCATCATCCGAAGAATCATCTGGACGATTCCGGTCATCTTGCTCGTCATCTTCATGACGTTCGTGATGATGAAGCAGATCGGCGGCAACCCGTTTCGCAAGACCGAGCGAAATGTGCCGCCGGCGATCCAGGCGAACCTCGAGCGCAAGTTCAACCTCGACCAGCCCTGGTACAAGCAGTACGTCTACTACGTCAAGGACGTGGCGACGTTCGACCTCGGCCCTTCTATGTCGCAGCGCACACGCTCGGTCAACGACATCATCAAGGACGGCTTCCCGAAGTCGTTGAAGCTCGGCATCCTCGCGTTCCTCTGGGCGGTCGTCCTCGGGATTCCGTTAGGCGTCCTCGCCGCGCTCAAGCCGAACTCGATCTTCGACTACTTCGCGATGTTCTTCTCGACCATCGGCTTCGCGTTGCCGAGCTTCTTCGTCGCCACGCTGCTCATCTACTACGTGGCGCTGAAATGGGGTCTCGTGCCCACGAATGGGTGGCCGCAGGGTTTCTTCCAGTTCGACGACCGGATCATCCTGCCGTCGTTCGCGCTCGGCCTGTTTCCGATGGCGTATTTCGCGCGCCTGGTCCGCGGCTCGATGCTCGAGACCATGCAGCAGGACTACGTGCGCACGGCGAGGGCAAAAGGGTTGCCGTACAAGCGTGTCATCGGGCTGCACGTGCTTCGGAACTCTCTGATCCCCGCGGTGACGGCGACGGCGCCGCTCCTTGGCCTCATCATCACGGGCACGTTCATCATCGAGATCATCTTCTCGATTCCGGGCATCGGCCGCTACTTCATCAACTCGGTCTTCAACCGAGACTTCTCTGTCGTGATGGGGATCACCGTGCTCACGTCGCTCATCATCATCATCGCGAACCTCTTCGTGGACATCATGTACGGCATCCTCGACCCGAGGACGAGGGACGTCCGCTAATGGCAGTCGACCGGCGCGAAGCCACCCTCCCGGTCGGCGCCCCTCCGGCGCCGACCACCGAGCACGCCGCCGGCGCGGCGATCCGCCAGTCGAGCCTGTGGCAGGACGCCTGGCGGCGCTTCCTCCAGAACAAGGGTTCTGTCGTCGCCGCCATCGTCTTCATCATCATGTGCCTCTACTGCCTCCTCATCCCGGGTTTTTGGAAGATCCCCGGGATCTGGACGTCGCTCAAGGACTACGACCCGAACGCGGTCGACTTCGGGGAGTCATACGCCGGCTTTAGCCTCGACCACCCGTTCTCGACCGACAAGTTCGG
This sequence comes from Gaiellaceae bacterium, assembly GCA_036265755.1. GTDB lineage: Bacteria > Actinomycetota > Thermoleophilia > Gaiellales > Gaiellaceae > DATEOR01. Next base: position 33,402 of record DATAOL010000200.1, read on the forward strand.
TCGCGACCTCTTCGCAAGGGTTGCTCAGGGCGGTCAGATCTCGATCGCTATCGGCTTCGCGGCCACCTTCATGATCCTCGTCATCGGCGTCGTGTACGGCTCGATCTCGGGCTTCGTCGGCGGCAGGGTCGACAACGGGATGATGCGCTTCCTGGACGCGCTCTACGGGCTTCCCTATCTTCCGTTCGCGATCATCACGACGCAGATCTTGAGCCCCTCGGGGTCCGTCAGCGTGTGGACGATGGTCGTCGCGCTGACGATTGCGAGCTGGTTCACCGCCGCTCGCGTCGTCCGAGGACAGGTGATCACGCTGAAGGAGAACGACTACGTCCGTGCCGCCAAGGCGGTGGGCGCACGCTGGTACCGGGTGCTCGCGCGGCACCTCTTGCCGAACACGCTTGGGATCCTCGTGATCGCGATCTTCCTCGAGCTTCCCGGCGTCGTCCTCGGCGAGGCGTTCCTCTCCTTCATCGGCCTCGGCATCAACCCGCCGACGGCCTCGTGGGGGTCGATCGCGCAGGACGGCCGCGAGGCGTACCGCCTCCATCCCGAAGTGCTCTTCATTCCGTGCCTCGCGATCGCCACGCTCGTGCTCTGCGCGAACTTCATCGCCGACGGCCTCCGCGACGCACTCGATCCGCGCACGCGGGAGACCTAGTTTGGCCCTCCTCGAGGTCAACGACCTCAAGACGCACTTCTTCACGCGCGAGGGCGTCGTGCAGGCGGTGGACGGCATCAGCTTCTCGCTGGAGAAGGGGAGGACGCTCGGCATCGTCGGAGAGTCCGGCTGCGGGAAGTCGGTCACCGCGCTCTCGATCATGGGCCTGATCCCGAAGCCGCCGGCGAGGATCGTGGGCGGCGAGGTGCTCTTCGACGGCAAGGACCTCACGAACCTTTCGGAAGGCCAATTGCAGCACATCCGCGGCAACGAGGTCGCGATGATCTTCCAGGACCCGATGACCTCGCTGAACCCCACCCTGAAGATCGGGACGCAGATCACGGAGACGATCCTCGCGCACCGGGATGTTTCGAAGCAGGAGGCCCGGAAGCGCGCCGTCGAGCTTCTCGACGAGGTCGGGATTCCGCGCGCGGCCGAGCGGCTCGACGACTATCCGCATCGCTTCTCCGGCGGCATGAGGCAGCGCGTGATGATCGCGATTGCGCTCTCGTGCAGCCCGCGGCTCCTGATCGCCGACGAGCCGACGACGGCACTCGACGTGACGATCCAGGCCCAGATCCTCGACCTCCTCGACGCGCTTCGGCAGGAGCACGACATGGCGGTGATCCTCATCACGCACGACATGGGCGTCGTCGCCGAGACCGCGGACGACGTGGTCATCATGTACGCGGGCCAGATCGTCGAGCAGGCATCGGGCTACGAGCTCTTCGACAATCCCGAGCACCCGTACACGGAGGCACTCCTCGGCGCGCTGCCACAGCTCGAGGGCGACGAGCGCGAGATCCGTGAGGGTCGCCTCACCGCGATCCCGGGCCGGCCGCCCGACCTCGTCAACCCGCCCGAGGCCTGCCGCTTCGCTGCACGGTGCCCGTACTCGAGCTACGACGACACCTGCTCGACGGTCGAGCCGCAGCTGCGGGAGATCCGTCCCGGTCACTGGGTGCGGAGCGCACATCCGACGAGCGAGCGCTCGGGCGAGCGCGAGACGGTGAAAGCGTGAGCTCCCAGACCGACTCCTCGAACGGCGCGCTCCTCAAGGTCGAGAACCTCGAGAAGCACTTCCCGATCCGCCGCGGGATCCTGTGGGAGAAGACCGTCGGCGCGGTGAAGGCCGTCGACGGGGTCAGCTTCGAGGTCGCCGAGGGCGAGACGCTCGGGCTCGTCGGCGAGTCCGGCTCGGGCAAGTCGACGACGGGCTACTGCATCCTCCAGCTCACCAAGCCGACCTCGGGCTCCATCAACTTCATGGGCAAGGAGCTCACCGATCTCCCCCGTGAGGAGCTGCGCAGGATGCGGCGCGAGATGCAGATCGTATTCCAGGACCCCTACGCGTCGCTGGATCCCCGGATGACCGTCGGCGGCATCGTGGCGGAGCCGCTCGAGGTGCACGGGATCGGCACACGGCGCAGTCGCGGCGAGCAGGTTCGCAAGCTCCTCGACATCGTCGGCTTCAACCCGAACTTCACCAACCGCTATCCGCACGAGTTCTCCGGCGGCCAGCGGCAGCGCATAGGCGTCGCACGCGCCCTGGCGCTCAACCCGAAGCTGATCGTGTGCGACGAGCCGGTCTCCGCCCTCGACGTCTCGATCCAGGCGCAGATCCTCAACCTGCTGAAGGACCTGCAGCGGGACTTCGGCCTCACCTACCTCTTCATCTCCCACGACCTCGCGG
>DATAOL010000201.1:0-27191 GCA_036265755.1 Gaiellaceae bacterium
GCCGCGACCTGCTCGGCGACGATCACGCCGGCGCGGTCCTGCGCCTCCTCAGTCGAGGCCGCGAGGTGCGGGGTGACGACGACGTTGTCGAGCTCGAGCAAGGGGCCGCTGTAGGGCTCGTGGACGAAGACGTCCAGCGCCGCGCCGGCAACCTTGCCGGAGCTCAGCGCCTCGATCAGCGCGTGCTCGTCCACGAGCTCGCCGCGCGCGGCGTTGACGAGCTTCAGCCCGTCCTTCGCGGCGCCGAGCTCGTCCCGGCCGATGAGGCCCTGCGTGTCCTCGGTGAGTGTCAGGTGCAGCGAGGCGAAGTCCGACTGCGCGAGGAGTTCGCTCAGGCTCTCGACGCGCTCGACTCCGAGCTCATCGAAGCGCTCGGCGCCGACGTACGGGTCGTACGCGAGGACGCGCATGTCCAGACCGCGCGCAAGGCGGGCAACCCGCCGGCCGATGCGGCCGAAGCCGACCAAACCGAGCGTCTTTCCGGCGAGCTCGTGGCCGGCAAAGCGTGAGCGGTCCCACCGGCCCTCCTTGAGGGCGGCATGGGCCTGCGGGATCGAGCGTGACAGAGCGAGGAGAAGCCCCAGCGTGTGCTCCGCGGCCGAGACGATCGTCGACTCGGGCGCGTTGGCGACGAGGATGCCGCGCCTGGACGCTGCCTCCAGGTCGACATTGTCGATCCCGACGCCGGCGCGGCCGATCACCTTGAGGTTCGTCGCCTTGTCGATCAGGTCCGCATCGAGGTGCGTGCCGCTGCGAATGATGATCGCGTCGTAGTCCCCGATCCGCGCGGCGAGGTCGCCGTCCGGGTCGACGTCGACCTCGAAGCGCTCACGCAGGAGGTCGACTCCGGCATCGGCGATCGGTTCCCTGACGAGGACTTTCACACCGAGACGGGCTCGGCGTACGCCTCCAGGGCGGCCGTGACCGCCGCGGAGCGCTCGATGTCCGCGCCCGCCTCGACCATGGCGACCTCGAGAGCGGCGAGCGCCGTGGTCACGTCGTAGACGTCGATGTAGCCGATGTGTCCGAAGCGGACGATCTTCCCGCGCAGCTCGCCCTGCCCGCCGATGATCGTCACACCGGAGCGCTCGCGCATGGAGAGCACGATGGTGCTTCCATCGATCCCCGAGGGCATCTTGATGGCCGTCACGACGGCGGAGCGGTCCTCGTCCGGCGAGAAGAGCTCGAGCCCCATCGCCTTGACGCCGGCTCGCGCCGCTCGCCCGAGTCGCACGTGCCGCTCGAACGCCGCCTCGAGACCCTCCTCGAGGATCATTCCGAGCGCGACGTCGACGCCGCGGAAGAGCGAGATCGCCGGCGAGAACGGATTCTCGCCCTTCTCCTGGGCGGCACGGGCGCGCTCCCAGTCGAAGTAGTACCGCGGTGACGCCGCGCTCCGCGACGCTTCGAACGCGCGCTCGGAGACGGACACGAAGGCGAGGCCCGGAGGGCTCATGAGCGCCTTGTGCGAGCTCGTGAGGACGACGTCCAGTCCCCAGCCGTCCGTCTCGAGGGGCACGGCGGCCAGGCTCGAGATCGCGTCGACCACGATGAGCGCCCCTGACCCGTTGATCCGCTCGGCCGTCGACTGCACGTCTGCGACGACTCCGGTGGACGTGTCCGAATGCGTTAGGAAGACGATCTTCGCGCCGCCGATCTCCTCGAGCCTCTCCCCCACCTCGTCCGGATTCGGCGTCTCGCCCCAGGGGTATCGGAGATGGGTGAGCTCGCAGCCGTAGACCTCGGCCTGCGCCGCGAAGCGCTCCCCGAAGAAGCCGTGGGAGACGACGAGCACCGGGTCGCCGGGCGAGCAGAGGTTCTGGAAGGCGGACTCCATCGCGCCCGTCCCAGCAGAGGTCAGGTGGACGATCTCGTTCTGCGTGCGGAAGACCTGCTGGAGCGACTCGGTCACGCGCTCGAGTGTCCCGCGAAAGTCCGGCGAACGGTGGTGGATCATCGGGGCCGCAGTGGCGGCGAGCACCTCGGGCGGCACGGGCGTCGGGCCCGGAGTCACCAGGTAGCGCTTCTCGGGCATCTGCGCTGAGGTTAACTGACGGCATGGAGGCATTGCTCGCATTCGCGGCCGCGCTGCTCGCGCTCCGGTTGGCCGGGGATCTCCTCGGCCGCTGGCGTATGCGACGCGCTCCGCAGCTCGCCGCGTGGTCTGCCTCCCTCCTCGCCTACGCCGTCGCCTCGGCCGCGCTCGCCTGGGGTGCCGCAGCCGGATGGGACGACCGCTCCTTCCGCGTCTACTACCTCTGCGGGGGGCTTCTGACGGCGCCCCTCCTCGGAGTCGGCTCCCTCCTCCTCTCAGGGCGCCGTTGGGCCGCGCCCCTCGGCTTCGTCTATGCGGGAATCGCCGTCGGCGTCGCAATCGCCGTCCCGCTCACCTCGCACGTCACCGGGACGGCCATCCCGGGGGCCCAGGACCATCTCGACTTCTGGCCGGCCCGCCTGCTCGCCGTCCTGGGGAATTCCCTCGGCACCCTCGCCGTGGTCGTCATCGCGCTCATGACGCTTCGGCGCCGGCCGCTCGGCAACGGGCTCATCCTCGCCGGCGTTGCGGTCGCGGCCGCCGGGAGCGCGCTTGCGGGTCTCGGCGCGGCACAGACCGCGGTCTTCATCGCCGTGGCGGTGATTCTCCTCTACTGCGGGTTCGTAACACCCAGCGTTCCCCGGCTGAGCGCTCGAGCCGCTAGCTCACAGACCAGGTGAAGGATGCGGGCGTCTGGTCCGCGTTCCCCGCTGGATCGACCGCTCGCACGTCGAATGTATGCGATCCGCTGCTCAGCCCGGTGTAGGAGACGGGGCTCGAGCATGAGCTGAAGCCTCCGCCGTCGAGCTGGCACTCGAAGGTGGCTCCGGCCTCGGGGCTGCTGAAGGCGAAGGCGACGTCCGGCGCGCTCGGGTCGGTCGGCGACGAGTCGATGGAGGTGTTCGGAGGGGCGGTGTCCACGGTCCAGCTGCGGCTCGCGGCAGGACCGGTGTTGCCGGCGGTGTCGATCTGGCGCACCTGGAAGATGTGGCTGCCGTCGGCGAGGCCGCCGTAGGCCTTCGGGCTCGAGCACGCCCCGAACACGCCGCCGTCGAGCGCGCACTCGAAAGTGGCTCCGGCCTCACCGGTGAACGAGAACGAGGCTGACGTGGCATTGATGGTTCCGCTCGGGCCCGCCGTGATGGCCGGCGCCGCCGGTGCGGTGAGGTCGATCGTCCACGTGTAGCTGGCGGCCGGGCCCTGGTTCCCCGCCGTGTCCGTCTGCCGCACCTGGAAGATGTGCGACCCGGCTGCGAGGCCGCTGTAGGCCTTCGGACTCGTGCAGGCGGCGAAGGCGGCTCCGTCGAGCGCGCACTGGAACGTTGCTCCCGCTTCGCCGGTGAACGAGAACGACGGGGCCGCCGAGTTCGAGGGATTCGCCGGCGTCGAGGTGAGAGTCGGCGCGAGCGGAGCGGTGTTGTCGACCGTGACGCTTCGCTTCGCCGAGTCGGTGGTATTCCCCGCAGCGTCCGTCGCTCTCGCCAGCAGCTGATACGGACCGTCCGCAGGCTGGCCGGACCAGGTGATGGAGTAGCCCGGGCCGGTCGTGCTCGTCCCGATGACCGTGCTGGGAGTGCAGGCCGTCCCGGCGCAGTAGAGGTACGCGACGGAGACGACTCCGGACAACGCGTCCGAGGCGGTGGCGGTGAGCGCCTGGCCGTTGCGGATCGCAGCGGGAGGCGCCGTCGTCGTCACCGTCGGAGCCGTCTTGTCGACCCGGATCTGGGTCGAGGCGGTCTTGACCGCTTCCGTGTTCGTGACGTTGTCGACGGAGAAGTAGCTGACCGTGTAGATACCGTCGCTCGTGAGGCTGACCGCCGTTCCGGTCGGCGAGGCGGTCGTCGGCGCCGAGCCGTCTGTCGTGTAGTAGGTCGCGGCGACCCCCGACCCGGTTCCGTCACTGGGAGTCAGGGTCACTGTCTGGTTCGTCCGCTTCCAGGCGTTCCCGATCGCGGCGGTGTCGTCGGTGGTGGTGGGCGCCGCCGAGTCCGGACGCACGGTGAAAGTGGCCGTCGCCGTATTGCCGACCTTGTCGTATGCCGTGACGGTGTTCGTCGAGCTCGAGAGCGTCGCGCCCGCCGTCCAGGAGTAGTTCTGGAGGAACGGGGCGATCGTGTCTGTAGCGGCCGTCGTCGGGGTGAGGCCCGCGCTCAGGGCCGGGAAGGTGACCTTCTGGGCGCCCGAGCCCGAGTCCGTGACCGTCGCGGTGACCGTGAACATCCCGGTCGCGGCCGCGGGACGGTAGTACGCGGTCGTTCCCTGGGCGAAGGCATCTGGGATGGAGTCGCTCAGCGTCAGGGCGAGCCCCGGAGGCGTGTTGTCGGGACTCACGGAGGCGCTCACGCTTCCGACCACGGTTCCCTGCAGATCGAGGAGAACCGTGTACGTGCCCGTGACCGTGAGGTTCGCGTACAGAGCGCCCCCGGCGGTCGTGAACGAGACCGGACTGACGAGCGTGGTTCCGTCGGGCTTGAGCAGGGACACCGCGGTGCTGCAGCAGTTCCCAGGCCCGGTACGGATCACCACGCCGCTCCCGGCCGTGCCGCTGAACAGCGCCCTCGCGTTCTGGCCGGCTGCGGTCGTCGTGAGCGTGATCGCCGGACCGCCGACCGTCATCGTCCCGGTGACGTCGCCAGGCACGTCGTACAGCGTGAGCGTCACGGTCCCGGTCGCTGTCTGATACGGGTCGAGGACGATCGTGTACGTCCCGGTCGTCGGAAGGGTCTTCCCTTCTACGAGTGTCTGTCCGGACGCGACCGCGATGGGGTTCACAAGGCGGGTGCCACCGGGATTGAGGATCGAGACGTTGACGGTGCAGCACGCGCTGGGAACGAAGCCGATGTTGAGGTTCACGCGCTCGCCCGCGGTGCCGGCGAAGGTGACGCGCCCGTTCTGGTAGAGGCCGAGCGGGACCGAGACGGGTGGCCCGTTCGGCGTGATCGACGCGGTCGCCTCGGGAGCGACGTCGTAGAGCTGGACCGTCGCCGACCCGATCACCGCCGCTTGGGGGTCGATCAGGATCGTGTACGTCCCCGTCGCGGGAAGCGTGAGCGTGTCGATGAAGGTGCCGTTCGTGCCGTACAGCGTCGGGGCGACGAGCGACGTCCCGTCCGGCTTCGTAATGGAGAGCTTCAGACTCGACGTCGTCGACGTGCCGATCGTCACGCCGCTCAGCTTCAGCGCGATACCGCGCCCCGCCGTCCCGGCGAAGATCAGCTTGGCGTTCTGACCGGGGACGGTCGTCGTAGCGGTGGCAGGGGCTCCGCCCGGAGTGATCGAGGTGCTCGAGTCGGCGGGAACGTCGTACAGCTGCAGCGTGGCAGACCCTGTGGCAGTGCCCTGCGGGTCGACGAGGATGGTGTAGATCCCCGAGAGCGAGAGCGACTTGACGTCGAAGTACGCGCCGTTGGTTCCGAGGGTCGTCGCCCCGATGAGAGCGCTCCCGTCGGGCCGCGTGATCGAAAGCTTCACGCTCGACGTCGTGGATGTCCCGATCGTGACGCCGCTCAGGGTGAGGCTGATGCGGCGCCCTGCAGTCCCCGCGAAGGTGAGCTTCGCGTTCTGACCGGGAACCGTCGTCGTGACGGTGACAGGTGCTCCACCCGGGGTGATCGAGCCGGCCGTGTCCGCGGGAACGTCATAGAGCTGTAGCGTCGCCGAGCCCGACGCCGTCAGCTGAGGGTCGACGAGGATCGTGTACGTGCCCGTCGTCGCGAGCGACTTCGTGTCGATGAAGCCTCCGTTCGTGCCGAGCGACGTCGCCGCGAGCAGGACCGTGCCGTCGGGCTTCGTAATCGAGACCTTGAGGCTCGACGTCGTGGATGTCCCGATCGTGACACCGCTGAGAGTGAGGCTGATGCGGCGCCCTGCGGTGCCTGCGAAGGTGAGCTTGGCGTTCTGGCCGGGAACCGTCGTCGTGACCGTGACGGGTGCGCCACCCGGAGTGATCGAGCCGGCCGAATCTGTCGGAACGTCGTAGAGGCGGACGGTGACCAAACCGACGACGGCCGCTTGCGGGTCGACGACGATGGTGTACGTCCCCGTCGTCGGGAGCGACTTGGTGTCGATGAAGCCGCCGGTCGTGCCGAACGACGTCGCGCTGACGAGAGAGGTGCCGTCCGGCTTCGTCATCGAGACCTTGACGCTGCAGCAGGAGGGTCCCACGCTCACGCTGACGCGCGCCCCGGCCGTGCCCGAGAAGGTGAGCTTCGCGTTCTGGCCGGGAACCGTCGTCGTGACGCTGACGGCAGCCCCACCAGGCGTGATCGGGGCCGTGGCGTCCGACGGAAGGTCGTAGAGCTGCAGCGTCGCCGAGCCCGTCGCGGCCAGTTGCGGATCGACCAGGATCGTGTACGCGCCGGTGGTCGGCAGAGTCTTCGTGTCGATGAAGCCTCCCGTCGTCCCCATCGATGTGGCGGCGACCAACGCCGTGCCGTCGGGCTTCGTGATCGAGACCTTCAAGCTCGCCGTCGTCGACGTGCCGATGGTGACGCCCGTGATCTTCAAGCTGATGCGCTGACCCGCCGTCCCGCCGAAGGTCAGCGTGGCATTTTCGTTCGCCGCGGTCGTGGTGATGGTCACAGGAGCGCCGCCGGCAACGATCGTGTAGCTCGAGGCATCCGCGCCCACGCCGCCCAGCAGAATGGCGCTGAAGGCGAGTCCCGCCACGCCTATTCCCCATCGTCGACGGTGCCGTCGTTGCTTCAACGCCAAGGCCTCCCGAAACCGCGCTGCCGCCCGCTTCTCGGCGGCCTCCCAAAGCTTCGCAATGGCGCACGGCCAAAGGAACGAGCCTTTGGGCTAGTGTCTCTGCCTCTTCGGCCAGACCGCTTAGCCGAGCGTGCCGAACAACTGCTCGAAGAGCCCGCTCAGCGGCTCGGCGTCCTTCGGAGTCTCGAAGGAGACATCCTTCCCGAAGTCGGAGAGCTCGAGGCTGAGCGTGAACGTGCCGCTGCTCTCGCGCATGAGATCGGAGTCGAAGCTCAGGCCCTTCGGCGGGACCAGGGTGAGCTCCACCTTGCGCGGGAGGTGGTCCACTTGTCCGGCGATGAGGACGACGTGGCTCGTCTCCGCGACCTTCTGCAGGAGCTGCCGGTCGTTTTCCGACAGGTCGACGTGCGCGTATTCCTTCAAGTACCTGACAATGGTCTCGGCGTCGAGACGGCCTTCGAACTGCCACGTATGGACGCCGTCGAGCACAGGGCCCTCGTTGACCTGGCCGGTGAAGAGATCGTCGAAGACACGTCCGAAGCCCGAGGCCGACATGAGCTCGGTGAGCAGCGGCCCGCTTCCCTCGTTCGCCTTCGCAAGGGCGTCCTGGATCCCGGCTGCATCGGCGTGGTACCACTGGCCTGCGAAGCGAACGTTGAGCTCGTGCTTGCTCATCTCCAGCCGGGCGCCCAACGTGGCGCCCGGGAAGGCGACCGTCGCGTCGCCGACGAGAGCGGAGCTGGAGACGTCGCCCTCGAAGTGGACGTCGAGCTGGGTGTCCTCCGTCCCGATCACGGCACCTGCCTCTGCGTCGAGCACGACGTGCGCGCTTCCTTCGGCCTCGAGGGCGGTCAGGGCGTCTGCTGCGAGTCGAGCCTGCGTCGGCGGGGTGCCGCCGGCGTCGTCGAAGCGCTGGCCGCAGCCGGCCGAGACCAGGACGATGGCGAGCACGAAGAGGAACGCGAAGGCGGAGGCGAAGCGGCCCATGGAGCCCATATCGGCAGCACGCCGCCAGGCACGAGGCCAGAACGGGTGACTGACGGGGTGCCTAGAAGCTGAAGCGGGTCGCGCTTTCGGGGTAGTCGCTCTCTCGCCAGGCGAACCCGCGCTTCGGCTGCAGCGCGTAGACGACCGAGCCAGGATCCTCGAACTTGATCTCCAGCGTGTACTTCTCGCCGTAGGCGGCGGCGAGGCGCGCGAGCTCCTTCTTGGCGGAGACCTCCTGCACCGCGCCTTCGAGGACGACGACCTCGTCGCCGCTTTCGAGGTGCACGACAGCCTGAGGATTCGCGGCCAGGTTTCGCCCCTTGCGAGACGCGCGCGCCGTCGAGAAGTAGAAGACGCCTTCGAGCCAGAGCCCCCAGATCGGCGCGGCGTGCGGTTTTCCCTCGGGTGACGAGGAGGCGACCCAGTAGTTGTGTGCGCGCTCCAGCCGAGCGACGGCCCACTCCCAGCCGAGCAGGCCGGCGCCCTGGTCGGCCGCCCAGATCCCGTAGCTCTCGTGGAAGGCCGGTCGGTCGGCTCTCGGCGTACTCACGCGCCCAGCTTCTCTCGCAACCGCTCGTTCACGACCCTCGGATCAGCCTTGCCGCCCGTCTCCTTCATCACCTGTCCGACGAGGAAGCCGAGCACGCCCTGCTTCCCCGCCCTGAACGTCGCCACCTGCTCCTCGTTGGCGGCAAGGACGGAGTCGATCACCGGGTCGAGCTCGGAGGCGTCGGAGATCGCGGTCTCGGCGAGGTAGTCGTCGGCCTTGAAGCCGGGATCGCCGCTGTGGGCGAGCGCCTCGGTGAATGCCGCGCGCGGGATCCGCTCGCGCTCGGCGATGAGCTTCCCCAGCTCCGACCCGTTCACCGACTCCGGGTCGACGCCGGTCCCGGCGAGCTGGTTCATCAGGACGTTCGCGACGGCGCGGCGATCGCCCGACACGCGCTCGTACAGCTCATCGCGGCCGCTCGCGACGAGGGCCTCGGCGAGGTCGAAGCCGACCTCCGGCTCGAAGCGCCTGATGCGCGCGGACGGAAGCTCTCCGATGTCGTCGATCGCCGAGGCGATCATCTCCGCGGAGGGCTCGACCGGGACGAGGTCGGGCTCCGGGAAGTAGCGGTAGTCGTGCGCCTCCTCCTTCGAGCGGAGCGGGGCGATCGAGCCGCTTGCCGGGTCGAAGTGCAGCGTCTCCTGCTCGATCGTCCCGCCTGCTTCATACGTCTCGATCTGCCGGCGAATCTCGGCGTCGATCCCGTCGGCGACGAACTTGAAGGAATTCATGTTCTTCAGCTCGGTCTTCGTGCGATACCCGGGCTCGCCGACCTGGCGCACCGAGACGTTGGCGTCGCAGCGCAACGAGCCCCTCTCCATCTCGGCGTCGGAGATCCCGAGCTCGACGACGGTCTTGCGCAGCAGCTGCAGGAAGCGGCGCGCCTCGTCGGCCGAGCGCACGTCCGGCTCGGAGACGATCTCGACGAGGGGCGTTCCACCACGGTTGAAGTCGACGAGGGAGTGCTGCGCGCCGGCGATGCGCCCCCCGGTGCCACCGACGTGGATGGTCTTCGCGGCGTCTTCCTCGAGGTGGGCTCGGACGATGCCGATCACCCGATCGCCGTCCGGGCCCGGCACGACGAACCTCCCACCCGCGCAGAGCGGGATGTCGTACTGCGAGATCTGGTAGCCCTTCGGCAGGTCGGGATAGAAGTAGTTCTTCCGGTGGAAGAGCGCGTGCGAGGCGATCTCGCAATCGAGCGCGACGCCGAGCTTGACCGTCCACTCGATGGCTCTCTTGTTCGGGACCGGGAGCGTGCCAGGATGCGCGAGGCAGACGGGACAGGTGCGGGTGTTCTCCGACTCGCCCCAGACGTTCTCGCAGCGGCAGAACATCTTCGTCCGCGTTTTGAGCTGGACGTGGATCTCCAGGCCGATGACGGGCTCCCATTCAGCCACGCAGACGCTCCGGGACGAAGTCGAAATCGAGGGCGCGCTCGAGCGCGTGGCCGGCGCGGAACATGAGGTTCTCCGAGAACTGCGGGCCGAGGATCTGCAAGCCGACCGGCAGTCCCTCGGAGAGGCCGCACGGGATCGAAAGACCGGGCAGGCCGGCCATGTTCGCCGGAATGGTGAGCAGGTCGGAGAGGTACATCGCGAGCGGGTTCTCCGCCCTCTCGCCGATCCTGAACGCGACCGTGGGCGAGGTCGGGCTCAGGAGCAGATCGAACTCCTCGAACGCGGTGGCGTGCTCCTGAGCGATTACCGTCCGCACCTTCTGCGCCTGGCCGTAGAACGCCTCGTAGTACCCCGCCGAAAGCGCGTACGTGCCGATCATGATCCGGCGCCGCGGCTCGGGGCCGAAACCCTCCCAGCGGGTCCGAGAGTAGAGCGCCGTCAGGTCGCCGTCCCCTGCGGCACGGAAGCCGTAACGGACGCCGTCGTAGCGCGCGAGGTTCGAGCTCGCCTCGGCCGGCGCGACGAGGTAGTAGCAGGCAAGGCCGAAGTCCACCGAGCGCGGCAACCGGCACTCGCCCACCTCCGCGCCCAGCTCCTCCGCGAGCTCGATCGCCCTGGCGACGGCGTCGCTCACGCCGGGCTCGATGCCCTCCGCCTCGTTCAGCTCCTTCGGGATGCCGATGCGAATGCCCTTGAGATCCTCGGTCTCGGGGATGGCCACTGGCTCTGGAAGCTCTACGGTTGTCGAGTCGCAGGGATCGCGCCCGGCGATGTTCGCGTAGAGGCGCGCGCAGTCGCGGACGGTCTTCGTGATCGGGCCGACCTGGTCGAGGCTCGAGGCGAACGCGACGATGCCGTAGCGCGAGACGGTGCCGTAGGTCGGGCGCAGCCCGACGAGGCCGCAGAGAGAGGCGGGCTGCTTGATCGAGCCGCCGGTGTCGGAACCGAGCCCCCACGGAGCAAGTCCCCCTGCGACAGCGGCTGCGGTGCCCCCGGATGACCCGCCGGGGACCCGCTCCGGATCCCAGGGATTCCGGGACGTGCCGAAGGCAGAGTTCTCCGTGGACGACCCCATCGCGAACTCGTCGAGGTTGGTCTTGCCGATGAGCGGCAGGTTCGCGTCCTTCACGCGCGAGGCGACCGTGGAGTCGAAGACCGGGACGTAGCCCTCGAGAATCTTGGAGCCGGCGGTTGTCGGGATCCCCTTCGTGGTGATGTTGTCCTTCAGCGCGATGGGGACCCCGCTCCCGGACTCACCGACGACGTGGAGGTAGGCGTGGAGGTCGGGGTCGCGCTCACCGATGGCCTCGACGTACGCGGCGGCGAGCTCGTCGCCGAACACCTCTCCGGAGTCGAGCAGGCCGGCGGCGGCTTCCGCGGTGAGGCGAAGCGTGTCGATCAACGGGTGACTCCCAGGGGCCACCCCACGCCACCACCCGCTTTCACGCTAACGCGGAAGAACGCGCGCGTGGAGCGCGGACCGTGCCGAAACGGAGAACGAGGAAATCGAGACGCGATCATGCGCCCACCGCGGGCACGCGGAACGCCCCGTCCACGGGATCCGGAGCATTTGCGAGCGCGTCCTCCGGCGAGAGCGACGGCCGCGGTTCATCCTCCGCCCACACGTTCACCACGGCGAGCGGGTGCGACGTCGGCTCGACGTCGGAGAGATCGAGCTCGGCCACCTTGCCCACCGCGTCGAGGATCGCTCCGAGCTCCTCGCGCACGTGGTCGACCTCGCCCGCGGGAATCTCGAGGCGCGCCAGGCGGGCCACATGCAGAACGTCCTCTCTCGTGATTGCCACGTCGACCTCCCGTACCGACCGAACCTTAAAAGGGACGGGCCCCGTTGGAGGGGGCCCGTCAGCGGCTTACTCGAACTTCGGGACTAGATGACCTGAACGTTCGCCGCCTGCAGGCCCTTCTGGCCCTGAACAACCTCGAACTCGACGCGCTGTCCCTCCTGGAGAGACTTGTAGCCATCCATCGTGATGGCCGAGAAGTGGACGAAGACGTCCTCTCCCTCAGCGCGCTCGATGAAGCCGTAGCCCTTCTCGTTCGAGAACCACTTGACGGTGCCTTCTGCCAACGTACTGCCTCCTTCACAAACAAACGACGGCCCGGCAACGAGCCGTCGCATAGCTACAAAACGCCGCGAATTGCTGCGGCGTCCCAAATGTAGCGTCAGTCCAGGGGGAAGGCAAGCTGACCAGCCTGGTAGCGCGCGGCCCGCACCGTGTTGCGGAGCAGGGAGGCAATCGTCATCGGTCCCACGCCTCCCGGAACCGGCGTCAGGAGCCCCGCGGTGCCACGCACATCCTCGGCCACGTCCCCCACGACCTTGCCCTCGACGCGGTTGATGCCGACGTCGACGACGGTCGCTCCTTCACGGACCATCTCCGCAGTGATCATCCCCGCGCGGCCGACGGCCGCGACCAGAACGTCGGCCTCGCGGACGACGGCAGGAAGGTCCCGCGTGCGGCTGTGGCAGATGGTCACGGTCGCGTTCTCGGCGAGCAAGAGAAGCGCCATCGGCTTTCCGACGATGTTCGAGCGCCCGACGACGACGGCGCGTGCGCCGGAGAGCTCGACCTCGTACTCGCGGAGGATCTCCATGACCCCGGCGGGCGTCGCGGCGACGAACGTCGGGCTGCCCTGCAGCAGATGACCCGCGCTGAACGGATGAAACCCGTCCACATCCTTGATGGGCGAGATCGAACGGATAACGCGGTCCTCGTCGATCTGCTCCGGAAGAGGCAGCTGGCAGAGGATGCCCGTCACACCGTCGTCGTCGTTCAGCTCACGGACCAGGCGTAGGAGCTCCTCCTCGCTCGTCTCGGCGGAGAGCTTGTGGTCGAAGGGCACGATGCCGACCTCGCGGCAGGCCTTCTGCTTGCTGGACACGTAGATCTCCGAGGCTGGGTCGTCGCCCACGAGCACCGTGGCGAGCCCGACGGGCCGTCCCAGGCTCTCGACCTCCTTCGCGACCTCTCCCCGCACGCGCTCGGCGAGCGCTTTTCCGTCCATCAAGACAGTCACGGCGCGAAACGTTAGCCTGCCGGGGGCAAATGGAGTCAGAACAGCTACCGCCACTCGAGGAGGGCGCCGAGAACCGCTCGGCCTACGAAGGCGTCCTCCGCTACTACGAGCTGGCCAAGCGGGCCGAGTGGCAGGTGCGGGACCTGCCCTGGAACGACGCGCCGCCGATTCCCGAATACAAAGGCAGCCCGCAGAAGCTCGCGCGGCGGCAGGACATGTGGCGTTCCGTCGTCACCCAGCAGCTGCAGGCAGACGAGCTCGCGGTCGAGATGGCGACGCAGCTCTTCCGCATGGCCCCTGACCCCGAGGCGAAGCTCTACTACACGACGATGGTGCAGGACGAGTCGCGCCACACGGAGGCCTGGCTGCGGCTCGTAGACGAGGCCGGTGGGCGCGGCGAGCCCGATCCGTACCTGGACCAGCTTGCGCAGATGCAGATCGAGGCCGAAACGCTCGAGGAGAAGGTCGTGAACATGCAGGTCTTCTACGAGCGGCTCATCATCCCACGCTTCCGCCTGATCGCCCGTTCCTCGCGCGGAACCGTTCTCGAGGATCTCTGCAACCGCCTCACCGTCGACGACGGCATCCACCACGGCTCCGGAATGGCCTACGCGCGCGTCCTGATCGAGAACGCCTCCCCGAAGGTGAAGAAGCAAATCGTGGCCGCGTCGAACAGCATGCTGCCGATCTTCGCCCAGCACGCGCTCTGGCGCCCGAAGGCGCGCGAGCTCGTCGGAGCGCTCATGCGCGACACCGACGCGCGGCGCCTGCGCGAGGATCTCGAGACGGGCGTGCGGCTGGCCGTATCGCTCGGCCTCGACGTCAGCGAAGTCCAGATCCCGTCCTGAGCACTTCCTCCCGCAGTCGCTGGCACCGCAAGAACGACACCGAGTCGATCCGCGCGAGGCAGAAGCTGCTCGGCCTCGACGAGGTCGTCACCGACCACGACCTCGAGTCGCTGGCGAGGGCGACCGAGGCGCTCACCGGCGTCGCGATCGTCCCGGTCGCCGTGGTCGGCCCGCTCGACGTCGAGCTCGGCGACTACGAGTTGGCCGAGCCCGACGGCAGCCTTCTCGAGCACGGCCGAAGCCGGGTCAGCGTCTACGTCCCGCTCGCGAATACGGAAGGCGGCCTGTCGATCTCGATGTCGCGGGGCGCCCGCGCCGCGCAGGAGTCCGGCGGCTTCCGCACCCATGTCCTGAAGGATCGCGTCACGCGCGCTTCGGCGTTCCTCTTCGACTCGACTGCCGACGCGGTCTCCTTCTCACGCTGGATCGAAGAGCAGGTGCCGGCCATGCGCGAGTGGCTCGCGGGCGAGCCGATCGAGGGTCTCTCGAAGCACGCGAAGCTGCGCGAGCTCGAGACTCACGTCGTCGGCCCGACCTGCCACGTCCTGTACGCGTACACGACCGGCGACGCCGTCGGCATGAACATGATCACCCGCAATTCGTACGCGCTGAACCAGGGCTTCGTGCTCGAGCACGCCCCGACGAAGCCGCGCCGCGCGGTCCTCGAAGGGAACATGGGCGGCGACAAGAAGCCGTCCCATCGCTACTTCGAGCGCGGCGGGCACGGGAAGACCGTCATCGCCGAGTGCACGCTCACCGAGGACGCCGCACGGCGCGTCCTCAAGACGAGCATCGACGATCTCGTCGACCTCGCCTTCGTGGGGACTCATGGGGCCGTTGCGTCCGGGATGCAGTCCGTCGCGTTCACGCCCGCGACCGCGATCGCCGCGCTCTTCATCGCGACGGGCCAGGACGTCGGCATGGTCGGCACGAGCTCGATGGCGCACGGGACGGCCTACAAGGTGGAAGGCGACCTGCACGCGACGATTCGCCTGCCCGGGGTCGAGGTGGCCACGATCGGCGGTGGCACCACGCTTCCCTCGGCGAGCGCCTGGCTGGGCCTGATGGACTGCGCCGGCGCGGGCAAGGTCTACCGCTTCGCGCAGATCGTGGCGGCGGCGACCCTCGCGCTCGAGATCTCCGCCTCCGCGGCAATGGCCACGGCCGGGTCGGAGAACTTCTACAAGGCCCACTTCGAGCGGGGCGGCCTCCGATAGCGATTCCTCCTCACCATGACCCCGCGTGCTGGGGTTGCGGGGAGGAGAACCCGGACGGCATCCGCCTCCCGCTACCCGCGGAGGAGGGCGTCGACCGCTACGAGGCGACCTTCGCGTTCGGCGAGCGCCATCAGGCCGCGCCCGGAATCGTGCACGGCGGCCTCGTCGGTGCAGCCCTGGACGAGGCGTGCGGCCTCCTCGGCACCTGGCACCGCTTCCCGGTCGTGACCGCGCGGATCTTCGTCCGCTACCGCCGGCCGGTGCTCATCAACCGCGAACTCACCGTCTCCGCGCGGGTGAGCGAGAGCCGCGGGCGGCGCATCCACATCGACGGTGATCTCCGCGAGGGGGGCGAGGTGCTCGCGGAAGCCCGGGCCGCGTTTCTCCATGTACCGCTGGAGCATTTTCTCGCGAGCCCCGAGGGACAGGCCGCCGGCGAGGCCTGGAGGCGGCGACTTCACTCCGACGGGGAATAGCGCCCGGCTCACGGCCGACGATGATGCGAGAGGTATGGAGCGCTGTGAGGGCTACTACCGCCTCGAGAACCGCCGCTGCGACCGCACCGCGACCCGGGACGTGCGGGCGGCCGACGGCCAGTACTACCAAGTCTGCGAATACCACTCCCGGCAGACCTGGACTGCGAGCGTGGCCCACTGGCACGGCGAGACGGAGCTCCGTAGCTCCGCGCCGACGCCCGTTCGCCCCTCGCCCGCCCGTCGCCTTGGACCCGGCGGGCGCGCTAGCGCCGGAACGCAGCCTGCGCTAGCCGAATGATCCAGATCGACGAGAGCAGGGAGTAGATCAGCGCGGGAAGGCCGATCAGGAACGTCATGACCACGGCCTGTAGCACCGGGTTCAGGTCGAGCAGCAGAGAGTGAAGGAGCGGCACGAGCGCCTGCCCGACCACGAGAGCGGCCGCCACATGCAGGATGGCCGTGCGGATCTCGTCAGGGGCGATCCCGGGGAAGCGGAAGTTGATCCAGAGCGCCAGCGCCGCCGCACCGAGCGTGAGGGCGATCAGAAACTCAGAACCCGTCATTCGGTAGCTCCATTGGCTTGCACCCGAGCTGTATCGACTGCTCGATTTCAAACCTACACTACCCGGAAGTCGGGGTCCTAACACGACCTTTGGATGAGGGCGAAGGGTGGCCGCCGCAGCCGCGTGTCAGCTGACGGCGCGCGAGCCGGCCACCGGCTGTGCCGGCTGGGGCTGGATCCGAGGCAGGAGCCTCGGAGTCACAGCGGCGTAGGCCCCGTACTCCGGGAATTCGCGCTCGAGCACCCGCTCTTCCAGCCGCATGCGCACTGCTTGGCCAGCCGCGAAGACAAGGGCGCACACAGCGTTCCAGGGGGTGTGGGCGCCGATGAGAAAGCCGGCCACTGCGCCGAACTCCCCCAGATAGACCGGGTGTCGAACGAGCCGGTATGGCCCTCGTGTGACGAGTCCACGAACCTCGGGCAGGATGCCGAAGCAGCGACCCAGGAAGAGCACCGCGACGACGAGCCAGACGTAGCTCAGGAGCGCGATGCTGTCGCCGAGCACGACCAGCGCGGTATCCGTGTCCGCGGAGGGC
The DNA here is from genome assembly GCA_036265755.1 of Gaiellaceae bacterium. Lineage (GTDB taxonomy): Bacteria > Actinomycetota > Thermoleophilia > Gaiellales > Gaiellaceae > DATEOR01. The sequence goes on from DATAOL010000201.1 coordinate 16,361, forward strand.
TGCTTCAGGAGCATCACCGACCCGAGCGCCGCAGCGCACGAAACGAACGCGATCGGTGCGCGGGCCGGTGTCCGCGCCTCGTCCCGGACCGCCACGAACACCGACAACGCGACGACAACCGCGGTACGCAAGATCCAGTAGCCCGCGAACGACCAGCTCCGAACCGTGGGATCGGACACCGCATCCGCGACGTGGTCGAGCGCGGAGAGGGCGGTCGCGAAGGCCGCGCCGATGAACGCGGCGGTGACGAGAAGCCTGCTCAACGTCCCTTCAGTGCGTCCAGGAAGCTGAAGATCGCCGGGCCGAGCAGGATGACGAACATCGCCGGGAAGATCAGGAAGACGAGCGGGAACAGGATCTTGATCGGAGCCTTCTGAGCACGCTCCTCCGCGGCCGATTTGCGCCGCTTGCGCATCTCGGTCGCGAGTGAGCGCAGGATGTCGCCGATCGAGACGCCGAGAGACTCGCCCTGCGTCACTGCGCGGACGAACGACCTGACCGCGGGGGTGTCCGCCCGGTCGAGCATGTGGCGCAACGCCTCTTCGGTCGTTAGCCCCATGTTCTGCTCCTGCAGCGCCAGACGGAGCTCGTCGCCGAGCGCCCCGTCGATTCGCTCCGAGGCGACCTGCAGCGATCCGGCGAAACCGAGACCGGCCTCGACGGTGACGACCAGAATGTCGACGAGCTCCGGTAGCTCGTAGTCGATCTCCTCCAGCCGCCGTCTTGCCCGGCGGTCGACGATGATCATCGGCGCCCGCCAGCCGATGTAGATCGCGAACGCGAATCCCAGCACCGTGACCGTCGTCCCGAGCCCCGAGGTCTTCGACATCCAGACCCAGGCGGCGGGGAACGTGAGTGCGGCGAGAGCCTGGTACCCGATGAACTTCCTCGGTGCGGTCGTGTACAGCCCCGCGGCCATGAGCTTGTTGCGAAGTTCGGTTTCACGGAGGGAGCCGAACCGCCCGGCGATCACGCCGCCGACGGCGCCGGCGATATCGTCGAGAGCGCCCTTCATGACGGAGGGTCCTCGCTCGTCCCCGCCCTGGGAGCGGGAGTATCCATATGAGTCGATCTGAGCAATCGTCTCCGCGGTCCGCATGCGCGGCATCGCAACCGCGCGAGCGACGAGATAGACCGAGGCGCCGGCGAGAAAGAGCCCGATGAGCAGGATGAGCACGGCTATCTCCTAGACCTTGATGTTGATGATCCGGCGGATCACGAGCGATCCGCAGGTGACCATGACTCCAGCGAGAACGAGCAGAACCCGGCCCGTGCTGTGGGTGTAAAGCGGCGACATGTACCTGGGGTTGAGCAAGGTGATCACGAGGAGGAGGACGATGGGCAGGCTGGTCAGGACCCAGCGGGACATGCGGCCCTGCGCGGTCAGCGTCCGCACCAGGCGCCGAAGCTCGAACCGCTCCCGTACCGTCTCGGCCACCCGGTCGAGAACCTCGGCCGTGTTGCCGCCGGTCTCGTGCTGAAGAGCAGCGACGAGCGCCACCTGCTTGACGTCGCGGCTGTCCATGCGGGTCGCTACCACCTCGAGGCCATCCTCGAGCGGCACGCCGAGTTGCTCGTCTGCGAGCAGCCGTCGGAACTCGCGCTTGGACGGCTCGGGTGCGTCGTCGACGACGACGGAGAGCGCGCTCACGAGGCTGTGGCCGGCCCGAAGCGCTGACGCGAGAACCTGCAGGTTGTCCGGCAGCTGCTCGGCGAACTTCTGCCGCTGGCGCTCGACCCGGCGCCTGATGATCCCGCGCACGATCAGCGGGACGAACAGGCCCAGGAGCCCGGCGATCGGGCCCGCGATCAAGCTGAGGCCGTAACAGACGATGAGCGTCGCGATCGACGTCCAGACGACGATCTGGATCGGCGACGCCTTGATCTCCGCGATCTCGAGCTCGGCGCCGAAGCGACTCCACCACTGCGAGCCCTCGAAGGAGCGCTCGGCGCGCTCGTAGAGGAGCTCCTTCTTCGCCTGCCCCCGCCGCTTCTCCTCGTCCTCCGCGAGGGAGACGAATTCGCTGAGGCGGCGCCTGAAGTCCCGCGGCCGACGCTTCACGAGCCGGAGGATTCCGCTGGTGATGATCAGTGCGATGAAGAGAGCCGTGAGAACCATGCCGCTCGAGGAGCGGACGTATCGGTCGGCGAACGAGCGCTGGAAGGGGCCCTTTCCCTCCTGCGAGAGCGCGGGCGTCTGATACCCGGCCGTGACCGCACCGGGGTAGCCGCTCACCGTCACGGAGACGACGACTCTCCGGTCCGCGTCCGCGGGAGAGCGATATCGGATCAGGTACTCGCTCGCGAGCTTCGAGCCGACTGCGTCGAAGATGCGCGTCAGGTCCTCCGGGGTCTTCGCCTCCGAGTACTGGCCTCCACCTTCGCGGGCGAGCTGCTGCAACGCATCCGCGCGATAGGCATGCGAGCGGAGGCCGACGGAGAAGACACGCACGCCCGCCTGACGCGCGTGTGCGGCTGCATCGGTGAGCGAGGTGCCGCTGCCGGTGTCCGCCCCGTCCGACAAGACGACGACCGAAGGCGCAGCCACCTTGGCGTCCTTCAGCATCGTGACGGCGGTCTGCACTGCGTCGTAGACGTGCGTCCCGTGGTCCAGCTCCGGTCTCTCCTGCAGTGCCGCCTCGATCGCCGCCGCGTCCGTCGTCAGCGGGAGGAGGACATGTGCCTGCGAGTTGAAGACCACGATGGCCATGAGCTGACCCGGTTGACGGTGCGCAGCGAAGGCCTGGGCCGCAGCGACAGCGTTCGTGATCGCGTCGCCGCGCATACTGTCGCTCGCGTCGAGGACGAGCACGGTGCCGAACTGGCCGTTGTCCGCAGCCTCCGCCGGAACGATCGTCACGTTCGACATCGGCTCCCCGTTCTCGCGCACCTCGACCGAATCTGGCTCGAGAGCGGTGTTGCTCGGGAGCGAGAGGACGTACGCCCGGTCGGGGAAGTTCGTTCCGCCGGTTGGCCGCAGGCTCAGCCCGTCCTCGCCGACGGCGAGACTCGGAAACGCGAGCACGGCGAGCAGGCCCGCGAGGGCGACCCTGACGGTGAGGCGACGGCTCACGAGCCCTCCATGGCCGTGAGCGCGTTCCTGGGATTACGGTTGTCCATGAACAGGCCGACCGGCAGGCTCACCCCACGCTTCTCGAACTTGGAGATGAACGCAGGCCTCAGGCCCGTGGGCTGCAGGCTGCCGACGATGATCCGCTCGCTCGTGATCTCGCGGATCTTGAACTCGAAGATGTCCTGCAGCGTGATCACCTCGGACTCCATGCGCTGCACCTCGGTGATCGCCGTCACGCGCCGGCCGCCATCCTCGAGCCGTTCGAGGTGGAGGATCATGTCGATCGCCGAAGCGACCTGCTGGCGAATCGCCCGTACCGGCAGGTCGTAGCCCGCCATTAGCACCATCGTCTCGATTCGCGAGAGCGCATCGCGCGGCGTATTCGCGTGCACGGTGCTGAGCGAGCCGTCATGACCCGTGTTCATCGCCTGGAGCATGTCGAGGGCCTCGGCCCCGCGAACCTCGCCGACGATGATGCGGTCTGGTCGCATGCGCAGTGAGTTCCTGACGAGCTCGCGGATCGCGATCTCGCCCTCGCCTTCGATGTTCTTCGGACGCGACTCGAGACGCAGCACGTGCCGCTGGTTGAGCCGGAGCTCGGCGGCGTCCTCGATCGTCACGATGCGATCTGCGTCCGGAATCGCGGTCGAGAGCGCATTCAGGAGCGTCGTCTTCCCAGAGCCGGTTCCGCCGGAGATCAGGATGTTCAGCTGGGCGAGAACGCACCGCTGGAGGAACTCGACGGTCTCCGTGCTGAGCGTGCCGAGCCTGATCAGGTCGTTCATGTCGAGACGCTTCTTGCTGAACTTGCGGATCGTCAGGAGGGGGCCGCTGAGCGACAAGGGCGGGATGACGGCATTGACGCGGCTTCCGTCCGGAAGGCGCGCGTCCACCATCGGCGAGGACTCGTCCACGCGCCTGCCGACCTGCGCCACGATCTTGTTGATGATCCGGCGAAGGTGGGACTCGTCGGTGAACCGGACCGTGGTCTCGTAGAGGCGGCCCTGTCGCTCCACCCAGACGTCGTACGGCCCGTTGACCATGATTTCCGTGACGCTGTCGTCCGCGAGCAGCCGCTCGAGGGGGCCGTGAGCGAGGATGTCGTCCGCGATCTCCGCGGCGATCCGCTCCCGGTCGTCGCGGGACAGCCCGGTTTCGTCGGTCAGATGCGTCTTGATGTCGGTCGCCACGCGCTCCCGCAGCGCGTTGGGGTCCATGTTGACGTTGAAGAGCTGCGGCCCGAGCTCGCCGATGACCGCAAGGTGGATCCGGTTCTTGACGTCGGCGAAGGGGTCCCGCCCGATCGGGATCGGTGCGGGGCGAACGGTCGAGAGACGTTCGTGGAGCTCCATCAGTGCTTCCTCCTCACGAGGCGCAGACGGCGCTTGCCGTTGCCGTTGCTTCCGTTCGGCGTCTCGTACAGAGAGGCGAGCTTCCGGAACGCACGCGCCGCCTCCGAGCGGTCCTTGGCCAGCACGATCGGCGAGCCCTCGTTGATCGAGCGCGGGATATCGCGATCGCTCGGCACGAAGACGTCGGGCATGTGGCCGACGACCGCGAGGACGTCGTCCTGCGTGATGCCGACCCGGCTGTCCGCGCGGTTCAGCACCAGGCGTACCCGCTCGGACGAGTAGCCCATGAGCTCGAGCGTGTCCATTCCGAGCTTCGTGTTCTTGAGCGAGAGGGAGTCGAGCATGCCGACCATGCACACGTGTGAGGAGCTGTCGATCGAGGCGATCACCTCCGGGGTGAAACCCGGGGGCGTGTCGACGATCACGTAGTCCTTGCAGGACCGGAGCGCCGTGTAGACGTCCCGGAGAAACTCCGTCCGGATCACGCCGGCGTGATCCGGACGGGTCGGCGCGAGCAGGACCTCGACTCCCGAGGAATGCTTCGCGAGATAGCCGTCGACCTTCTCGGGATCGATCGATCCGCCGGCCTTGGCGAGGTCGTAGACCGTCTTCTCGGGCGCGAGCCCGAGCGAGAGGCCGACGTCGCCGAATTGCAGGTCGAGATCGACGACGGCGACCTTGTTCCCATCCGCCGCGAGACTGACTGCAAGGTTCGCTGTCGTCACGGTCTTCCCGGTGCCGCCTTTCGGCCCGAGAACGACGATCATCGGCGACAGCGCGACCCCGGTTGCCGCCCCCGTCCCCTGCTTGCGGGCCATCGCCTTCTGCAGAGCGAACGCCACATCGTCGGGCCCCATGGGGAGCATCAAAATGTCGTCCGCGCCCGCCTCGAAGATCCGACGGACGAATCCGTCCGGCGGTCCGGTGACGAAGACGACCACCGGGCGGTCGCTCTTCTGCTTGACGGCCCCGTCGATCAGGAAGAGAACCCTGTCGGAATAGCCGGCGCACGCGATGATGAGCATGTCCGTCGCCGTCTCCTGCAACGTCGACCAGCTCTCCTCGAGCCCATCGACGATTCCGACCATCTGGATCTCGGGCACGTGCATGGGCAGTGCGGACTGCACGATCGCGTGGTCGACTCCTTCGTCGACCGCAACGAGTGCCCTGATGGACTGATTCATGGCTTGCCTCCCAGAGACCTGACGACCGCCACGGACGGCACTCCGAAGAGCACGGTCTCGAGCGTCACGATGTTGGGGCTCGAGGGGTCGGCGTTGACCTTCGGCCGCAGGAGCACCCAGAGGACGCCGTTGTCGGCCGCAAACGCCGCGGAGGCGGCCTGCTGATCGTCCATGCGGAGCGTCAGCTTGGCCTTGCTTCCTCCCGCTCCGAGACCTGCCGACCCGTCCTCGGGCGCGTCCAGCACGAGGACGTCCGGCACGATGAGCTTGAGCACCGGCCGTTCGGCGGCCGCCGTGTTGGGCGTGCCGTCGGCATTCAGCTTCTTCACGTTGAAGCCGGCATAGACGTCGACGTGATCGCCGGCGTTGATCTGGCCGACCATCCCGTGAGCCGCGTCGATCGGAACGGTCACGGCCCGCTGGTCGCCCGTGATGCGGTTCGCGAGCGAGGTTGCGCCCCCGCTTTCGACCTTCACCGACGTGAGCTGCTCGCCCGGGAAGATGTCGGCGGTCGTGACCCGCCCCTTCAACGTCGCCGGGTCGGTGAGCGCTCCGTCGGCCACCTCACCCTTCGGAAGGGTGCTCACCTGATAGAGGTCCTGGCTGGCGATGATGTCGCCGGAGGTCCCCTTCTCGATGAGCCCCTTCGCCACGAGGATCGTGACCGGGACGCTGCCGTCCTGCACGCTCTCGCGATAGCGGTGGAGGTAGGCGATGAGGATCACCGCAGCCAGCACAGCTGCCATGACGCTCACGCCGATGGTTCCTCCACGGGTCGACAGAAGTCTCTGCGCAAACTGCACTGGTCTTCCTCCTTATTCAGTCAGCACGGCAACGCACGTGCCGAACGATCCGAAGTCGCACAGATCACCGGTTCCACCGGTATTGATCGAGTCGACGTACTTGATGAAATGACCCCATAGATCTCCCCGCGAGTCGGTGCCCGGCCCGGGGAATGGCTCGTTGTCGGGGCAGGGCGCATTGCCGCCGACGTAGTCCCAGCCGGTGACGTAGAAGGTGCCGAAGTCCACGACCGGCACCCAGCCGCTACCCGAAGACTTGAACGACCCGAAGGGGACGAGAATGATCGGAATCGCCCGCGGGTCCCCCGGCTGGATGTTGGGGAATTGCGAGGGATCCCCGGGGTTCGTCCAGTTGTTGGGCGGACACGAGGCGAAGCGGTCGTTCAGCCCCTGCCGGAGTTGCCCGACCTTGTCCCCCGTCTCGATCGCGGCGCAGTTCAGCGGGACGACCGAGTTGGGACAAGCCTGGCCGGTGTTCTTCTGGTAGGTCGTCTGGCACCCGGTGGCGATCTCGTCACGGAACGTACGCCCGACGTCGCAATCGATCGCGTAGTTCTGACTTCCGCTGGGGTCGGCGACCCTCAGCAGGACAGTCGGGTCGCTGAACTTCGAAGCGTTTTCGAGGTTCCCGGCGACGCCGATGGCCACCGATGCGGTATGCGTGCCGTAGGCGAGGGAGGAAGGCCCGATCGCGCCGTCGACTATCGCCTGCGCGAACTTGATCGGTCCGGAGAGCGTGGTCGCCGGATTCGCGCTGAAGACCCGGCTGGCGCCCGTGATCGTCCCGCTGATCTTCGAGCCGCCCGTGCCGGTCTGCCAATTGAAGTCGACCGCCAAGGGGCCGGAGCCAGACGCGAAGGTCGGGTATTGCCCCGACGTCTGGGTCACCCAGTACCCCGTGTTCACGCCGGTGCCGGGAGTCATGAGACAGCCCTTCGGGTTCCCGCCGCTCGGGCAGCCGAGGTTCGCAACGCGCACGTCAGCCCCGGCCGGGGGAGTCGCCGTGCCCCAGTCGATCTGGGCGCGGACGCCGAGCGTGCAGCCGCCGTTGAGAATGAAGGAAGGCGAGGATGTGTCGCCGCACGGCGCGCCGCCGGCTGGAAAGAGGCCGAGATTCTTCACCACGGGCGCGGTCGCAGTGCCGGTTGCCGATGGCGAATACCCGTGCATGAAGACGAGGCCCGCCGACCCGTTGTTCGAGTAACAGATGACGAGCGCCTGGCCGCACACGGCTGCGAGGGTTCCCGACATCGACATCCCGGTCGTGCCGCTCAGAGCGAAGACGACGCCGATGTTGCGAACCCCGGTGCTGTCGTACGACGGCAGCGTCGCGTCCCACTTCGTGAGCGAGGTGCCGTTGAGGGTCGCGGCGCCTTCGTTCGTCAGCCTCTCACGGGCCAGGATCGTTCCGGTCGACTCGTCGACGATGAACGCCGCGCCGTCGCGGGGGCGCACATCCGGCACCGCAATCGGGAGCGAGCCCGAGGCCGATGTCTTTTGCAGGAGCGACACGCGCGCGTGCGCCTGGATGGCGGGAACGAACGCGACGCGCATGAACCAGGGCAGGTTCGCCTCGGTCGCCTTCACGTCCACGAACTTGGTCGTGCAGGGAGTACCACCGTCGCTGAAGTCGGTTCCTCCCTCGTTCCAGTACTGGGTGGAGTTGATGAGGATGTGCACGTTGCCCGGGTCGGTGGGCGGAATCTGCGTGTTGTAGGCGCCTCCGACGCCGGGGTCGCCGGCGTAGGTCCGGGTGCCGGCGAGGATCGGATCGTCGGTGCAGGGGATCCGGAAGACGCTGCCGCCGGCCAGCGCGCCTGCGTCCGCCTGCATCTGCAGGTGACGCCGGTGGACGAACCAATTGCCGACGTCGGCGACGAACATGAAGAACACGAGGAGAACGGGGAGCCAGAGCACGACCATCACGAGCACGGCGCCGCGCTCCTCCGAGCCTCCCCGCAAAGCTTGGGCCAGGCGGATCATGTGCACTCCGCCGCGTAGTTCGTCGGGAGCGCCTCGAGGCGCATCGTCGACGACCCGGTCACGACGCTCGCGAGTGGCAGCTTGTGACCGAAGAAGTCGAGAGACAGGTCACTCGACAGGAACGGCAACCAGTTGTACGTGGCCGTCGCGGTCACACGAACGGGCTCTCCGACCGTTGCGCCGTTGGGAAAATCGATGCAGATCTGGAGCGGGTCGGGCACGGACGACGATCCACCGTTCCGGAGCTCGTCCGTGTCTGCCTGCTGCTGGATGTACGCCTGCAGCGTGCCGCCGGCGTTCGGATTCTTGTTGACCGCGGCGAAGCGGGCGCCTTCGTTCGCAAGATGGGTGGCGTCGATCCAGTAGTTGAAGACGCGCCCGAAGTCGAGCATCGCGAAGAGGATGACCAGGAGCAGGGGCAGGACCAGCACGAACTCGACCAGCGCGACTCCGCGCTCGTCTCGTCCCCAGCCGCATGCAGTTCTTCGGTCTATTCTCGACAGGTCGTTCACGTCCCTTCACTTCGAATCCCGGGCTCCGCCTCCCGGAAGGGAAGACCCCATCGGGAGGCGGCTCCGCGGGCTGTCCTAGTGCGATCGCAGGGCGGCTTAGGCGCCAGGGATCGCCGCGGCGATCTGGCTCAGGACGGCGGTCACGTTCGTGCCGAGGGTCGTGAGCGCTCCGATCGCGACAACTGCGACGAGACCAAGAATGAGCGCATACTCGACGAGTGCCTGACCCTCTTCGTCCCGGTACCGCAGGCGGTTGTACAGGTTGATCAGCATCCGAAAAGTCACCTCCTCCCCATAGGGCGCTGACATACAGAGGTGAGTCTGAAACGAGGGAGCTGACGGGTAACCCGCTAAAAGGCTGGTCCCCGCTCATCCTCTTGGTGGTGATTGGGCGAAGCGCCCGCGATACACCTGCATTTGCATGCCTAACAAGGCCTTCTCATGGCAAAAGGCCGCTCTCTGCCTGGGATATGCCTGCCTCTTCCTGGCGGCGGTCAGGCGCTCGGCGAACGCAGGCGACTCTCCGGCCGAGCCGCGAGTGGTGCCCGACCCCCCGGCGCCGCGACCACGCGATCAGCAAAGAGGGTCGATCATCGCCCGATCGGTCGGCCTCCTCTTCCTGACCACAGTGGTGTTCGCGATCGGTGTGGCGCTGAGCGGGGCATTTGCCGCCTCTGCCGACGACGGGACGCCGGTCGAGGCCGGCAGCCTCGTCACGACGACCGAAGCGACGACCACAGATTCCGCGACCGGGACGGAGCCGGTCACGACCGAGGAGAACGGGACGACGCCGGAGACACCGACCGATTCAACGACCACCGAGGCCGCTCCGCCTCCTCCCCCGCCGAACACGACTCCTGCAGCGCCGCCGCCGACCACCACCGTTGCTGGCGGCTCCTCCTCCACTCCTCACCACTCGGGGAACCAGGTTCGGCCGCACCACACGTACGCACCGCGTCCGCCGGAGAGCGGTGAGGGCGGTGCGGCGACGATCTGGCTGCATCGGACGCTTCCCGACCCGACTCCGCCTGCGAGACGGCTCGATGCGCGCTTCGCCGCGCTCCTGCGCTCGACTGCGGCGGATGAGGGCATCCACTGGTGGCGCGTCCTCGCCGTCCTGCGCGCCGAGGGACGCACTGGGCGCTGGCCGGCGAGCGCGCGGCGGCTCGAGCGGCTGGCGGGCCGGATCGCGAGCCACAGCCTGCGCATCGACGCGGAGGAGCGAAGCCTCGCGCGCTATAACCGCGCCGTGGGCCTGCGGGCGCTCGTGGTCGGACTGCAGGCGGCCGAGGCGAGCCTCGAGCGACGCATCCTCCGGGATCCGCGTGTCCGCTTGTCACCGTCTGGTGCGGGCGACGTCGCGGCCGGGCGCGTCGACGTCCGTGTCCTCGTCGTCATCCGATATCTGGTCGTCAGCTTCCATCAGGTGACGGTTTCCAGCCTCATCACCGGACACCGCTTCTACGCACGGCCGAGCGTCGTTTCGGCCCACGTGGACGGCCTCGCCGTCGACATCTCGAGCCTGAAGGGCTTGCCGATCGCGGGAAATCAGGGGATCGGCGGAGTTGCCGAGCGGGCGATCGAGGCGCTGCTCCGGCTGCCCGCCGAGGTCCAACCGCAGCAGATCATCTCGCTGCTCGGCCTCGGCGGTTCGAGCTTCGCGCTCGCAGACCACGACGATCACATTCACGTCGGGTTCTGAGCGATGACAAGCGAGTCGCCCGCGGTTCAGTCGAGTACTCGCCCGGCCTCCAGAACCCGGCCGCTCCGGAGCAGCCTTCGTCCGATCAGGTCGGTACTTGCCGGCCTCGACCGCCTCGTGATGCGCCTGGATGCCCCCGCCGGCCAGACCGTCGGGGCGATTCGTCTCCGGCGGGCGGTTGCGCTTCTCATCGGCGGTTACGCAGTGGTCTATCTGGCCCTG
>DATAOL010000202.1:0-4187 GCA_036265755.1 Gaiellaceae bacterium
CGGGTGTCCTGGAGGAAGGTGAACGCCCCCGGGTACGGCCGTGTCTGGGCGCGCACCCAGTCGTAGAGGTACGGCGCGCGTGTGTACCAGTCGATGATGCCGTCGCCCGGCGTCCGCTTCGGCCACGCGCTCGCGCGGCGCTCGTCCTGGGGCGAGCGGGGCGCATCGCCGCGGATCAGCGCAGGGACGCATTCCCGGATCAGGTCCGCGTGCGCGTCCGAGAGCCGCTCGTAGAGCGTCGAGGCCGTGTCGTCAGGATGGATCGGAATCCCGACCTGGCCGACGATGGGCCCCGAGTCGGCAGTCGGATCGACGATCTCGAAGAGCGTGACGCCGGTGGTGGCGAGGCCGGCCAGGATCGCCCAAGGGATCGGCGCCCGCCCGCGGTGCCGGGGCAGAAGCGTCGGGTGCATCCCGAAGACGCCCTGCGGGGCGAGGGCGATGAGCTCCTCGCGGACGAGCTGTGACCAGCCGACGACGAAGATCGCGTCGGGCGAGAGCTCCGAGACGGCTTGAGTCGTCGCCGCGTCGTTCACGTCCTCGCTCTCGAGCAGCCGGGCGCCGAGCCGCTCCGCGAGGTCGTCGAAACGGCATTGCCCGGAGCGGTCGGAGCTCGGATCGCCCGGGAGGGTGACGATCCCGGCGATGTGCGCGCCGCTCGCCGCGGCCGCCTCCAGGGCGCGACGCCCGACGATGTCGAAGCTCACCCAGACGACCTGCACGGGTGAGTGAGTCTATGCGGTTCGGTAGGCCTCGATCAGGATCTCGGCGACCTCGGGTCGCGAGAACTCCTTGGGCGGAAGCTCGCCCTCGGAGAGCAGCTCGCGCACCTTCGTCCCGGAGAGGAAAACGTGATCCTCGGCGGAGTGGGGGCACGTCTTCGCGGTCGCCATCTGGCCGCAGACCTTGCACCAGAAGGAGTGCTCGAAGAACATCGGCTCGATGTCGAGCTCGTGCGGCTCGAACTCGTCGAAGATGAGCTGGGCGTCGTAGGTGCCGTAGTAGTCCCCGACACCGGCGTGGTCGCGGCCGACGATGAAGTGCGAGCAGCCGAAGTTCTTGCGACAGATCGCGTGCCAGATCGCCTCGCGGGGCCCGGCGTAGCGCATCGCGGCGGGGAAGGCCGCCACGACCACGCGGTCGCGCGGGTAGTAGCCCTCGACCAGGACGTCGTAGGCCTTGACGCGGGTCGCCGCCGGGACATCGTCCGACTTCGTCTCTCCGACGAGCGGATGGATGAGGAGTCCGTCGACCGTCTCGAGCGCGCACTTCGTCAGGTACTCGTGGGCCCGGTGGATCGGGTTGCGGGTCTGGAAGCCGACGACGCGCCTCCAGCCGCGCTCGGCGAACAGCGCGCGCGTCTCGCGCGGATCCTTGTGCAGCTCCGGAAAGGACGGCTCAGCACGCTCGAACACCGTGACCGGGCCGGCGACGTAGTGGTCCGGCTGGCCGTAGAGGCGCGCGACTCCGGGGTGAGCGTCGTCCGTGGTCCGGAAGCACTTGTCCGCCTCCCGCTCCTTGTCGTAGGAGTAGACCTCCTCGACATCGAGCACGGCCAGCGCGCGGCCGCTCTCGTCCGCGAGGACGAGACGGTCGCCGCTCGGCTCCTGCTCGACGGCCAGGCAGACCGGCAGCGCCCAGGGGAGCCCGTTCGCGAGCCGCATGTCCTCGACGACGGGCTCGTAGTCTGCGGAGCCCATGAAGCCGGTGAGGGGCGACAGCCCGCCCGAGGCGAGCATGTCCAGGTCGGCCAGCTCGCGGGGCGACAGGCTGACGGATTCCAGCGAGTCGACGTCGTCGGGGCGTTCGCCGGTCCGCTCGACGAGCTCGCCGCCGTGGGGCTTGATGAGCTGGTCGGTCGTGACGGCGCTCACGCGTTCACCCCTGCAGCCACGAGCCCGAGCTCCTCGAGTTTGGCGATGACGAGCTGCGCACTGTCCTCGGGCGAGTGCTCCTCCGTGTCGATGACGAGCTCGGGGGATGACGGCTCCTCGTAGGGATCGTCGACGCCGGTGAAGCCCTTGATCTCGCCGGAGAAAGCCTTCTCGTAAAGGCCCTTCACGTCGCGGCGGGCGCACTCTTCGACGGATGCGCGCACGAAGACCTCGACGAACGGGCCCTGCTCTTCGACCATGGCGCGCGCCTTCCGCCGCGTCTCCTCGTAGGGAGAGATGGCCGCGCAGATCACCGCGCCGCCGTGGCGCACGAGCCGGGAAGCGACCCAGCCGATGCGCTCGATGTTCGTGTCCCGGTCCTCCTTCGAGAACCCGAGGCCCTTGGAGAGCTGCGTGCGCACGGTGTCGCCGTCGAGGTACTCCACGAGCGCCCCGCGCTGGTCGAGCTCAGGGCCGACGAGGTGGGCGATCGTCGTCTTCCCGGAGCCGGAGAGACCCGTGAACCAGAGGCAGAAGCCGCCCCCGCGCGTTTCTCCCGAATCGGGATGCTCGTGGCCGTAGATGTGTTCCGTCATGCCGTCCTTTCCTCCAGATGAATGCCGCATTCGAGCTTGTCCGACCCCGCCCAGCGTCCCGCCCGCTCCTCCTCGTCGGCCCGCGTCGGCCGCGTGCACGGGATGCACCCGATCGACCGGTAACCGGCGTCGTGCAGGGGGTTGTAGGGGATGTCGTTCGCCATGATGTACGTCCAGACGTCCTCCTCGCTCCAGTCGGCCAGCGGCTGGATCTTCCAGACGCCGTACCGCTCGGAGCGTTCGACCTTCCGCGCGTTCGCCCGCGAGGGCGATTGGTCGCGCCGGATGCCGGAGACCCAGGCATCGTACGGGCGCAGCACCTCGATGAGCGGCTCGACCTTGCGAATGTGGCAGCAGCGGTCAGGGTTCGACTCCCAGAGATTCGGGCCCTCGCGCTTGTGCTGCTCGGCGACGGTGATCACCTGGGGCCGGATGAGCGAGAGGTCATAGCGCTCGACGAGGCGCTCGCGCGTTTCGTACGTCTCCTTGAAGAAGAGGTGCGTGTCGAGCTCGACCACATCGACGTCGAGCCCGAGCTCCGAGACCATGTGCACGAGCAGGGACGACTGCTTCTGCCACGAGCAGCTCAGGCACAGGCGCTCGCCGAACTCCTCGTAGGCCCAGAGGAGCACGTCCTCGGCCGGGAGCGCGTCGATCTCGGCGTCAGTCCGTGAGAGCTGCATGCTCACCGAGCAGGACCTCCTTCAGGGTGTCGGAGCGGAGCCCCAGGCGAAGGGTTTCGAGCGGGATGACTTCCTCGGGCGGGATGTTGCCGAGGTTCACGTCGGGACCGTACTTCTGGACGAACCAGGCCTGGGCGTGGGTCGTCGGCGCCTCGAAGATGAGGTCGGCGAGGTCGAGCTCGTGCACGATCTCGTCGATGAGGCCCGTCCGCATGTCGCCCGACGAACGGAAGATCCCGGCGGTGCCGCCCTCGCGGCCTTCGGTGATCACCTTCCAGGCGCCGGCCTCGAGGTCTTCCTTCAGCCATTGCACCCACTGGTAGGGAGCGAAGACCACTTCCGAGTCCTTCGATCCGACCTCGGACATGACGACGAAGTCCTGCGACAGCTCCGCGATGAGCTCGAGCTTGCGCTCTCGGGAGAGGTCGATCGTCCCGTCGGAGACCTCGACGTGCGAGAGCCGGTTGTCGGTCAGCCAGCGACGGAACTCGTCGAGCTTGCCCCGCGCGACAACGGCCTCGAAGAGGGTCCCGCCGCAGACCACCGGCGTCTCGAAGGAACGGTAGAGCGCGATCTTCTTCTCGAGGTTCCGGGTCACGTACGACGTGCCCCACCCGAGCTTCACGATGTCGACATAGTCGCCCGCGGTGTCGAAGAGGCCCTCGATGGCCCGCAGGTTGAGGCCCTTGTCGATGACGTGGGTGAGACCTGCCGTCCGCGGCTTGGACGGACGCGCGGGCAGGTCGAGAAACCCGTTAAAGCCGGGCATAGAGATCCTCCAATCGCTTCTTCGCCGCTTCCTGGACGTCGTGGAAGAGCGACGTCCCGTGGGAGTCGATCCCGACGGTGAGCGGGCCGAAATCCTTGACGCGGAACTTCCAGAGACATTCGGGCATGAGCTCCTCCCAGGCCACTTCCTCGATCTCCTCGATCTGTGTCGTCTCGAGCGCCGCGGCGCCGCCGACGATCGCGAAGTACACCATGCCGTGCTCGCGCATCGGCGCGATGGCCTCGTCGGGCAGCCCGCCCTTGCC
>DATAOL010000203.1:0-14758 GCA_036265755.1 Gaiellaceae bacterium
GGCGCTGGACGTCTTCGTCCACGAGCCCTACAGCGGCCCCTTGCTCGAGCTCGACAACGTCGTCGTCACCCCGCACCTCGCGGCCTCGACTGAGGAGGCGCAGGACCGCGCCGGCGTGATCGTCGCCGAGCAGGTCGCGGCTGCGCTCGAGGGCCGGGTCGTGACGAACGCGGTCAACGTCCCCGCCGTCGCTGCGGACGAGGTGGGCTTCCTCGGGCCGTTCCTCCCGCTCGCCGCGAAGCTTGGCGCCCTCGCCGTCGAGCTCAGCGACGGAAGCCCGGCCCGTCTCGACTTCGCCTACCTGGGCGAGCTCGCCGAGCACGACACCCGGCTCCTCACCGTGGCCGCGCTGAACGGAGCGTTTCAGGGCCGCGTCGAGCAGGCCGTCAACTACGTCAATGCCCCGATCCTCGCTGCCGAGCGCGGGATCGAGGTGACGGAGGAGCGCCGGCGCTCTTCGCGGGACTTCACGAGCCTCGTGCGCATCACCGCGATCGCGGGCGACCAGGAGGTCGTCGTGGCCGGAACGCCGCTCGGCCGCGAGGCCGAGCCGCGGCTGGTGCGCGCGCTCGGCTACGAGATCGAGATCGACCTCGCTCCGTACATGCTCTTCGCCGTCAACGACGACCGGCCCGGGCGGATCGGCCGGCTCGGCACGCTCCTCGGCGAAGAGGGCGTGAACATCGCGAACATGGCCGTGTCGCGGCGCTCGCGAAACGCGAAGGGAGCCTTGATGGCGCTGACGCTCGACAGCGTGCCGGAGGCCGGCGTACTGGAGCGGATCGACTCGGAGCCCGGCTTCACCGACGTTCGTTTCATCGACCTCAGCAAGACGTGACCGGCTGGCCCGAGCCGGTCGAGCGGGTGGCCGATTTCCTGCGCCGCACGGCGGTGGAGTCGCGCATCGAGGAGTTTCCGGCCGGCACGCCGACCGCCGAGGACGCGGCCCGCGCGGTGGGCTGCGACGTCGCTCAGATCGTCAAATCGCTCGTGTTCGTCTGCGACGGTCGACCAGTCCTCGTGATGGTCGGGGGAGACCGGCGAGCGGATTCGGCGAAGGTCGCCGCCGCGGTCCCCTGCGAAAAGGCGAAGATCGCCGGGCCCGACACCGTCCGCGAGGCGACCGGATTCGAGCCGGGCGCCGTCGCGCCCTTTCCCCTTCCGGGAATCGGGACGATCCTCGTCGACGAGGAGCTCCTCCTGCACGAAGTCGTCTGGGCCGGGGCCGGCTCGCATCAGCACGTGGTGGCGATCGCGCCCGCCGATCTCGTCCGCGTGACCCGCGCGCGCTCCGTCGATGCCATCACGGAAGAGGCGTAACGTAAGCTAAGAGGGATGCGCGAAACCGAGAAGATCTGGATGAACGGCGAGCTCGTCGACTGGGCCGACGCGAAGGTCCACGTCGGAGCGCACGGGCTTCACTACGGCTCCGGAGTCTTCGAAGGCATCCGCTGCTACGAGACCGACGACGGCCCAGCCGTGTTCCGTCTCGCCGACCACCTGAAGCGGCTCGAGAACTCGGCGCGGCTCCTGCACATGGAGCTGCCGCACAGCGTCGACGAGCTCCGGACGGCGACGCTCGAGCTCATCGGCGCGAACGGGCTGGCCGAGTGCTACATCCGCCCGATCGCGTTCTACGGATACGGCGAGCTCGGCGTTCACCCGCGCTCGAATCCCGTCGACGTGGTGATCATGAGCTGGCCGTGGGGCGCCTACCTCGGCGAGGAGGCGCTCACGCAGGGGATCAGCGCAAAGGTGTCGTCCTGGAAGCGCGTGGGGCCGAACACCATCCCGCACGTTTCCAAGGCGACCGGCATCTACCTGAACTCGATGCTTGCCGTCATCGAGGCGACGAACGCGGGCTACGCCGAGGCCATCCTCCTCACGGACGAGGGCTACGTTGCCGACGGATCCGGCGAGAACATCTTCGTCGTCAAGGACGAGATCATCTCGACGCCGCACCTCTCGACCTCGATCCTCCCGGGGATCACGCGGCAGAGCGTCATGGAGATCGCGCAGGCGCACGGCTACGCGGTGCACGAAGGCCCGCTGATCCGCTCCGACCTCTATCTCGCGGACGAGGTCTTCATGACGGGCACCGCCGCCGAGGTGACGCCCGTGCGCGCGATCGACGACCACGAGATCGGCCCGCCCGGCCCGGTGACGAAGGCGATCCAGTCGACCTTCTTCGACGTCGTGCGCGGCCGCGACGAGCGCTGGACACGTTGGCTGGAATACGCGGCCAAGACACCCGCAGGGTCCTGACCGGCGAAATCGGGCTCTCCGCTCCGTGGCTGGAGGAGCGGGAGGAAGAGCTCGTCCTCGAGACGCTCCGTTCTGGGCAGCTCTCGCTCGGTCCCGTGATCGACCGCTTCGAGGCGGCGCTGGCCGAGCGGATCGGCGCGCCGTACGTCGCGGCCGTGTCGAGCGGCACCGCAGGGCTGCACCTCGCGGTGCGGCTGGCCGGGCTGGGGGGAGGGGACGAGGTCGTCACGACCCCCTTCTCCTTTGTCGCATCGGCGAATTGCATCCTGTACGAAGGCGCGACGCCGGTCTTCGCCGACATAGATCCCGCCACTCTCAATTTCGACCCAGTTGCGGTCGAGGCGGCGGTGACGCCGCGCACGAGGGCGATCCTGGCGGTGGACATCTTCGGCTACCCGGCGGAGTACGCCGAGCTCGAGGCGATCGCGGCGCGGCACGGACTCCTACTCATCGAGGACGCCTGTGAGGCACTCGGCGCCGAGTACCGCGGTCGGCCGGTCGGGTCGAGCCGCTGGCCGGCGACCTTCGCCTTCTATCCCAACAAGCAGATGACCACCGGAGAAGGCGGGGCGATCGCCGTCTCGACGAAGGAGGATTGGGAGGCGCTGAAGAGCCTCTCCAATCAGGGCCGCAGCGACTCCGGCGAGTGGCTGACGCATTCGCGGCTCGGCTACAACTACCGCCTGGACGACGTCTCCGCGGCGCTCGGCGTCGCGCAGGTGGAGAAACTCGACCGGATCCTCGAGCTGCGTGCCGAGGTCGCCGCGCGCTACGCCAATCTCCTGAGCCGCGTCGAGGGGGTCGAGCTACCTCTCGCCGACGACGCGGACCACAAGCGCTCGTGGTTCGTCTACGTCGTGCAGCTCGCGGAGGGGATCGACCGGAACGGCGCCATGGGGAAGCTCGCCGAGCAGGGTATCGCGTCGAAGCCGTACCTCCCGTCGATCCACCTGCAGCCGTACTGGCGCGAGCGCTTCGGCACGCGCGAAGGCATGTTCCCGGTCTCGGAGGACGCGAGCCGCCGTTCGCTCGCGCTCCCCTTCCATACGCGCCTCTCCGAGGCCGAGCAGGAGCGCGTGGTCGAGGCCCTCGCCGCGGCGATCGCCTGACCGCGCCCCCGTTCGCCCTCCTGTAGCTGCGATACTTTTTCCATGGCGGACGGCGCGCCCAAGATGGTCTTCCTCGGCTTCGGGAAGTTCGCTCGCGCGGACAAGATCTATGCGCTCGAGCCGCTGCGCGGAGACGAGCGCGGAGAGGGCCGGCGCACCCGGGTCTGGGTCGAGGGGATCGCCGACCCCATCGTCGCCTCTCGGACAGAGCGCTCGATCCTCGCGGAAATGGGGATTCGCGACGCGGGCCGCGTGCAGATGCTGGACGACGCCGTCAAGCTTGCGGAGCGGATCGTCGAGGATGCGGGCAAGGGGCGCGTGGATCTCGCCGACCTCGACCGTCGCGCACGGAAGCTCCTCGAGTCGACCGCCAGGCCGGACGACGGCGAACAGCTCTTCTAGTCGAGGGTTCGTGAATCACTCTGGTCCAAGGCGCTCAGGCGGTGGGCGAAGCCGGGCTTTGCCCGGCGAACCCCGTCGCCGCCCAGAGCAGCTAGATCATGAGTTCTTCGCGCGGAGCGTGCATGCCGTCGCTCCTGACCTGGTCGGCTGCACGCTGCTCGTTGACGGGGTCGGCGGACTGATCGTCGAAACCGAGGCCTACGACAACGAGGACCCGGCGAGCCACGGCTTCCGCGGGCAGACCCCCCGCAACCGCGCGATGTTCGGTCCACCCGGCCACGCCTACGTCTACCGGTCGTACGGCATCCATTGGTGCCTCAATCTCGTCTGTGAGGAGGAAGGAACCGCCGCGGCGGTCCTCCTCCGCGCGCTCGCACCGGAGCACCACATCGAGACCATGCGCGAAAGACGCGGGGTCGAGGAGCCGAAGCTCCTCTGCTCGGGCCCTGGAAAGCTGTGCCAGGCACTCGGCGTGACCGGCGAACACGACGGCCTGCGTCTCGACCGTCATCCCTTCGAGCTGCACGGCCGTGACAAGGAGGTCGAGCTCGTGCGTGGCCGGCGGATCGGGATCAGCCGCGCGGCCGATGTTCCTTGGCGCTACGGCCTCGCCGGCTCGCCGTATGTCTCGCGAAGGTTCGGGCTCAGCGTCCCACGACCAGCTTGATCGTCATGTTGGGCACCGAGGCGAGACCGGCGCTCGGGAACTGCTGGAGCACCCGGCCGGCCTTCCCTTCGGCGTAGGACTGCACGAGCCCGGCGAGATGATGGCGGGCGAGCCGTTTCCGCGCCCGCCCGAGCGGCAGCCCGGTGACATCAGGGATGCGCCCGTTCTGTGCGACCGGGACGACGATTCGGACGGTATCGAAAGAGGAGAGCGTCCCCTTGGCCGGATACTGCGCCACCACGTGGCCGAGCCGTTCGCCGCCCTTCGCGGGCTGCGTGATCACCTCGACGGTCAGCGGCATGCCTTGCAGCCGGATCTTCGCGTCTTCGAGCTTCGCGCCCACCACCGGAGGCACGTCGACCTCGTTGGGCTTGCAGGACGCTGCCTTCGTCGGCTCAAAACCGGCCGAGTACGTGACCAGGTGGACGTCGCGGCAGTTGCCGTTGTCGAGTAGCCAGTGGTTGTTGCGGTAGACGACGTCGCGCGCGACCGTCGACTCGTAGACCGGGGAGGGGAAGGTCTCGGGCGGCTCGTTCTCGTACTTGAGCGCGTTCTCCACGAAGGTCTTCCAGATGAGCGCCGGGAACGTGCCACCCGCGACGGGAGTGCCTTCGAACTGTGTCGTCATCGGGACGAGCTTGTTGGGGTACCCGACCCAGACGGCCACGGCCAGCTGGGGCGTGTAGCCGACGAACCACGCGTCGCCGTAGTTCTCGGTCGTGCCCGTCTTCCCGGCGACGACCCGGTCGGGCAGCGCGGCCCGGCGCCCCGTCCCCTCTCGGACGACGTTCTCGAGGATGGAGGTGAGCGTGGCGGCGTCGTTGGGATCCATCACCTGCTTGTCCACCGGCGTGTTCTTGTAGACGCGGCTCCCGTCGAGCACCTTCGTCACGGCGCGCGGCGCGTCTCCGAGGATCGAACCGTCGACGCGCTCCCCGTTGTGGGCGAAGGTCGAGAACGCGCGCGCCATCTCGAGCGGGTTGACCGCCTCAGCGCCGAGGCCGATCGCGAAGTAGTCGTTCAGACGGCTCTGGATGCCGAGGCGCCTCGCCATCGTGGCGACGTTCCCCGGTCCGACCTGCGCGGTGAGCTGCGCGTAGACCGAGTTGTCGGAGAAGGTCGTCGCGTCCACGAGGTCGATGCGACCGAGATATGAGTTCTCGTAGTTGTGCACGGACCAGAGCTTGTCGCCGAGGTTGATGACGGTCGGCTGCGAGGTGAACTCGGTCTGCGGCGAGATGCCCTCGTTCAGGGCCGTCGCGAGGACGAACGGCTTGAAGGAGGAGCCCGGCTGGCGTTCGCCCTGCACCGCGAGGTTGAACTGGCTCTTGCGGTAGTTCCGCCCGCCGACCATCGCGAGCACGCGGCCGTCGCGCGGGTCGATCGCGACGAGCGCGGCGGCCGGGCCGTGGGGGTCCGGAAGCCACTGGTCGATCGCCTGGGCGGCGAGGTGCTGCATGTCGAGGTCGATGGACGTGTAGACCTTGAGGCCGCCGCCGAACACCTTGCCGGAGCCGTAGTAGGGGACGAGCTGCGCCTTGACGTATTCCGCGAAGTAGCCCTGGCGCCCGGCCGAGACCGGCAGCTGGATCTGCTTCGGGTTCGGCATGCGCCTCGCATTGGCCGCGAGCTCCTCCGGAAGCGTGATCAGGCGCTGTTGGAACATCAGCTGGAGGACGGTTCGCCTGCGCTCCTCGGCGGCCTTCGGGTTCGCGACCGGGTCGTACGCTCCCGGGCTCGCCGGCAGCCCGGCGAGGAGAGCGGCCTGCGCCAGCGTGAGCTCGCTCGCGTGCTCGTGGAAGTAGACGCGCGCTGCCATCTCGATGCCGTAGGCGCCGTTCCCGAAGTAGATCGTGTTCAGGTAGGCGGTGAGGATCCGGTCTTTCGACCAGCGGCGCTCGAGCTGCCAGGCGAGGGCCGCCTCCTTCAGCTTGCGGCTGATCGTGCGCTCCTGATGCGTGTACGTGTTCTTGACGAACTGCTGAGTGATCGTGGAGCCGCCCTCCACGACCTTCTGGTTGCGAAGGTCAGCCCAGACGGCGCGCATGATCCCGCGGAAGTCGACGCCGCGGTGCTCCCAGAAGCGACGATCCTCGACCGCCACGATCGCCTGTTTCATGATCGGCGAGATGTCCTCGCTCTTCACGACGATGCGGCTCTCGTCGCCGCGAAGCGTGGCGAGGACCGTTTTGCCGTCGGACGCGTAGATGTAGCCGAGCTGCTCGGGCCGTTTTTTCGTCGAAGGCTCGAGCGCGCTCAGATCGCTCGCGATCGCGCTGACCATCCCGTACGCGAAGGAGACGAGCGCGACGAATCCGAGGACGGAAACGAGCGCCAGAAGTCTGAGCTTGCGGATCCTGCGCCGCTTCGGCGCCCGGCTGCGTCGGCGGAACAGCACGCAGCGGTCGATTCTAGCCGGGGGCTAGGCGTCCGAGGCGCTGAACTGAACGGCGCTGGTCGGCGCCTCGCTTCCTCCTTCGGGCTCGATCGTCACCGCGACGGTCGCCCCGTCCGGGATTGGGCGAGTAAGGGCGAACGCTGTCCGTGCCGCGCCTCCCTCGAAGGTGCCCGCCGGCTTCGGGCTCCCGCCAGCGATCACCCATGCCTCGTAGGTCTTCCCTGCCGGCGCCGCCGCGAGGTCGTTGACGATGAGTGCCCCCTTTCTCTCCGGCGTGACAACGAGCTGGCCGTTCGCCCCGCGCAGCTGAAAGGCTTGCGGCCGCTCGCCGAGCTGGTTGTGGAGGGATGCCGCCCACAGCCCGAAGGCGACAGCCGCGACCGCCGCAGCCGCCGCAACGGCGCTCGTGATGCGGAAGCTCCAGCGCGATCGCAGCGGAACGACGTTCTGACGCTCGCCGCGTGCCTCGTCCAGAATTCGTTCCCGGAGCGAGGCGGGGGGCCTGCGCGCCTCGACGCCGTGGGCGAGCGACGCTGCAGTGTCGTGAAACGAGTCGACGGTCTCGCGGCACTCCTCACAGTGCGCGAGGTGCTCCTCGAACTCCCGCTGCTCTTCCGCGTCGAGCGCGTCGAGCGCATAGGCGGCGCTCAGTTCGTGAATTCCGTTGCGTTCCATTGTTCCTGTTCGTGTCCCGGCTCCTCGAGAAGCTCGCGGAGTCGGCTCAGGCCGGTGAACATTCTGCTCTTGACGGTACCGAGCGGCTCGCCCAGGCGGTCGGCAAGCTCCGACTGTGTGAATCCCCCGTAGTAGGCGAGCTCGATCGCCTCGCGCTGCTGGTCCGGAAGCCGCTTGAGCGCCTCCAGGATCCGGGTGCGCTCGAGCCGAAGCCAGGCTTCATCGTCCGCCGCCCGCGCACTCGCATCAGGCGCATCCGCCAGCGGCTCGGTGCGCCGCGATTGCTCCCGGCGAACGAGGTCGACCGCGCGCCGATGGGCGAGTGTGAGGATCCACGTGCGTGCTTTTCCACGCTCGGCGACAAAGCGCGAAGCAGTCCGCCAGACCGTGAGGAATGCCTCCTGCACCGCGTCCTCGGCGAGGGCAGCGTCGCGGACGATGCGGATCGCAAGGCTGTAGGCGACTGCGCCGAAGCGGTCGTAGAGCTCCGCGAGCGCGCCGTCGTCTCCTCGGGCGAGGAGGGCGACAAGCGCCTCGTCCGACAGATGGGCGAGATCGCGGCTGGATCCAACGCTTCCGCGCACGGGGGGTCGGCTGAACGCTAACAGCGCCATCGTCGTCATTCGCTCGCGCTCGCCCAGCGGTTCGCCGAACCGAATTCCGGTTCCCCCCGAATACGCCGCGCAATCCCCCAAAGGAGGGAGAGGAATGAGAAGG
Organism: Gaiellaceae bacterium; assembly: GCA_036265755.1. Taxonomy (GTDB): domain Bacteria; phylum Actinomycetota; class Thermoleophilia; order Gaiellales; family Gaiellaceae; genus DATEOR01. The sequence goes on from DATAOL010000203.1 coordinate 8,234, forward strand.
ATCGCTTCAGCGCTCCTGGTGCTCTCAGCGGTTGCAGCAGCCCTGACCGTCGCGCTCGTGCGCGGCCCCGGGCCGGACGCGAGCCGCGCGTCGAGCCACCGAGAAGCGCCGCTCATCTCGAACGACCCGGCCGCGGACAACACGGATCTCTATGCCTTCGTGACGCCCGACGCGCCGAACACGGTCACGATCATCGCGAACTACGTTCCGCTGGAGCAGCCGGCGGGCGGTCCCAACTTCGCGAGCTTCGGCGACGACGTTCGCTACGAGATCAAGGTGGACAACAACCGGGACGGCAACGAGGACATCACGTACCGGTTCCGCTTCGACACGAAGACCCGGAACCCGAACACGTTCCTCTACAACACCGGCCCCATCAACACCCTCAGCGACTCGGACTGGAACGTTCACCAGACCTATACGGTCACGCGGATCACGAAGCACGGCTCGAAGGTGCTCGGGAAGAACATCCCGGTCCCGCCGGTCAACATCGGACCGCGCTCGACCCCCGACTACAACGGGCTCGCCGCGGCGGCGATCAAGGGCCTCTCCGGAGGCGTGAAGGTCTTCGCCGGACAGCGCGACGATCCGTTCTACGTCGACCTCGGCTCGATCTTCGATCTCGCCGGGTTGCGTCCGTTCAACTCGCTGCACGCGATCCCGCTTCCCAACGAGGCGGGAGTGGACGGCGTCGGGGGCTACAACACCCATTCCATCGTCCTGCAGGTGCCGATCAAGCGTCTGACCAAGGATCACGAGCTGCACGCCGCCGACAATCCGAAGGCCGTCATCGGTGTGTACGCGACGGCGAGCCGTCAGAAGGTGCGGATCATCCAGAAGGACGGCGGCTTCCGCAACGACGACAACTGGGTGCAGGTCTCGCGTTTGGGCAACCCGCTCATCAACGAGGCCGTTATCCCGCGCGGGAAGAAGGACTTCTGGAATGCGTCCGATCCCTCGGACGACTCCCAGTTCCTCCGCTTCTACCGCGCACCTGAGGTCACCAGGCTCGAGAACGCGCTGTACGCGGCTCTCGACAACGCGAACGAGACGAATCGCGACGATCTCGTCGCCATCCTGCTCACGGGCGTCCCCGGCCTGAACTTCACGGGCTCGACCAAGGCCGACCTTCTCCGTCTGAACACCGGCATCGCGCCGACTGCACCCGTTGGTAAGGGTGACCGACTCGGCGTCCTGACCGGCGATCTCGCGGGGTATCCGAACGGTCGCAGGCTCGAAGACGACATCGTCGACATCGACCTGCGCGCGTTCGCCGAAGGGTACGGCGACGTCCTGCACGGCCTTCTCGGACTGCCGAACCGGAGTCCGAACAACCAGCTCGGCGACGGCGTCGACGCGAACGACAGGATGTTCCGCGCGAACTTCCCGTACGTCGCGACGCCGTTCTCGGGCTACGAGGCGGTGCCGCCGACCTCCATGGGCGGTCCGTAGGACCTCAATCGGAAGGGGCCTGTCCTCCTGCGACAGGCCCCTTCCTCACCGGAGAGAGGAGCGATGAGGAAGAGGGCTTCACTGGTACTCGCGTCGGTCGGACTGGCCGCCGTTGCTGCGCTCTTCGGAGGCGTTCTCGGCGGAAGCCGTGCAGGCGGCGTCACCGCTGCTGACCCGTCGACGGCAGCCCGCCTCGTCAGCGGGTTTGCCCCGAGCGCAGACACCAAGGCATACGTCGCCGAGCTCGAGCGGCGCGTTGCCCGGAGCCCACGCGACGCGCAGGGGCTCATGCTCCTGGGGCTTGCATATCAGCAGCGGGCGCGGGAGACAGGAGATGCGAGCTATTACCCGCGCTCGGAGGAGGCACTCCGCCGATCGCTCTCGGTCGCTCCGCGGGACTATCTCGCCATCACGGGCCTCGCCACATTGGCCGCTTCGCGGCACAGGTTCGAGGATGCACGGCGGCTGGCGGGCCGGGCCGTCAGCCTCAGTCCGACGAGCGCGGAGGCGTACGGAGTCCTCGGCGACTCTCTCGTCGAGCTCGGGCGCTACCGCCGGGCTTTCGCGCGCTTCGACGACATGGTGTCTCGCAAGCCGACGCTCGCGTCCTACGCGCGCGTCTCGTACGCGCGCGAGCTCATCGGGCGCCCGCACGCAGCGCTTGCGGCGATGAAGCTGGCGGTCGAAGCAGGCGCCGGCACCGGTGAACCCGCCGCCTGGGCGCTGGTCCAGCTCGGCAATCTCTACTTCGACACCGGTCGCCTTGCCGCCGCGGCACACAGCTATCGTGCGGCGCGCGTCCGCTTCCCCGGTTATGTCCATGCGCAAGCCGCCCTCGGCAAGGTCGCCGCGGCTCGGGGACGTTACGCGGCAGCCGCGCGCTTGTACCGGCACGCTGTCGCGAAGCTCCCGCTGCCGCAATACGAGGCCGCCCTCGGCGACGTCCTCGGCCTCGCTGGTCGTTCGGCAGAGGCGGCGCGCGCCTACGCCGTCGTCGAGGCGACGGAAAAGCTCCTGCGAGCCAACGGGGTGCGCACGGAGCTCGAGACGGCCCTCTTCGACCTCGATCACGGCCGGGACCTTGCGGGCGCTCTTTCCCGTACCCGGGATGCGTATCGCGAACGGAAGTCGATCGACGGCGACGACGTCCTTGCGTGGGCTCTCTACAAGAACGGTCGTTGCGGCGACGCCCTGAGGCACTCCCGGCGCGCCCTTCGCCTCGGGACGCGAGATGCGCTGAAGATCTTCCACCGCGGGATGATCGAGCTCTGCCTCGGCCGCGAGGCGATTGGTCACGCCACGCTGAGGCGCGCGCTGCGGATCAACCCGCATTTTTCCCTGCGGTACGTGCCAGTGGCTGCCGAGGCCCTACGGTGAAAAGCCTCCTCGCAATCCTCGCCGCCGTCGCGGCGCTCGCGGCTCCCCCAGCCGCTTCCGCCCACCCACTCGGCAATTTCACGGTCAATCGATTCGCGGCAGTCGAGCTTTCGGGACGCGACGTCTTCGTTCACTACGTCCTCGACCTCGCCGAGATCCCGACGGTCCAGGAGGGCAGCCGTGTCAGGGCGGCGGGCTTCGAAGCCGAGGTGGCCGGAAGGCTTGACCTCGTGGTCGGCGGGCAGCGGGTGGCGCTCGTTCCCCTGAAGCGGCTCGTGTCAGAGCGGCCGGGTGCAGGAGGACTGCCGACGATGCGCTTCGAGGCGCTCTATCGCGCCGTAAAGCCCCCGTCCGTTGCGCTCGAGCCAGGCACAACCGCCGATCTCCTGTTCCGCGACGAGAACTTCGCCACCCGGGTCGGCTGGAAGGAGGTCGTTGTCCGCGCCAGCGACGGGGCGCGCCTGGTGAGTGCCGACGTCCCGGCGGAGAGTAGAAGCCACGAGCTCCAGGCGTATCCGACGGAGCTGCTGCGCTCGCCCCTCGATGTGACCTCCGCGCACGTGCGGTTCGAGCCGGGCCGCGGCCCCGGCACGCCGCCCACTTTCACGGGCGCGCCTCCCCCCGAGCGGCAGAGCGGAGGGTTCGAATCGCTGATCCAGCGCGGCGATCTCGGAGTCGGCGTCGTCGTCCTGTCTCTTCTGGTCGCAGGGTTCTGGGGCGCCGCCCACGCGCTCAGCCCTGGGCATGGGAAGACGATGGTGGCCGCCTACCTGGTCGGCTCGCGCGGCACGCCCCGGCATGCCCTTCTCCTCGGGCTCACCGTCACCGTCACGCACACGATCGGCGTCTTTGCCCTCGGCCTCGTCACGCTCGCTCTCTCCCAGTTTGTCGTTCCGGAGGAGCTCTACCCCTGGCTGAACCTCCTCTCCGCGCTCCTCGTCGTGGGAGTCGGGCTCAGCGTGCTGCGTGCGCGGTTGCGCCGGCGGCACGCGAACGACCATCACCACCACCACACCCACGGGGAGCGAAGCCTGCGGGACTTGCTTGCAGTGGGGATCTCCGGCGGCCTGCTGCCGTGTCCCACGGCCCTCGTTGTGCTACTCGCAGCAATCTCGCTCCATCGCATCGGCTACGGCCTCGTCCTGATACTCGCGTTCAGTGCCGGGCTCGCGGGAGCAATGTCGGCGGTCGGGCTCGCGGCCGTGAGCGCAAAGCGCTTCCTCCGTCTCGAGACCTTCGAGGGCCGCATCGTGGGTGCGCTTCCGGCTGCGAGTGCCCTGCTCATCCTCGGCCTCGGGCTCGCGATGACGGCCCGATCGATTCCACCCCTGGTCTGAAAGGAGCATCGATGTTCGGTCTCGACGAAAGAATCGCGACGTTCTCAGACGGAACGACGCTGCTCGTCCTCATCGCGGTCGCGATCCTGCTCGGCCTTCGGCATGCAACGGATCCCGATCATCTCGCCGCCGTGTCGACCCTGGTCTCGTCCGGGCGGGAACGGACCGGCCGGCTTGCGGCGCGTCTGGGCGTCGCGTGGGGACTCGGGCACGCGACAACCCTGTTCGTCTTCGGGCTCCCGATCGTTCTCTACCGCGCGTACCTGCCGCAGTGGGTGCAAGAGGGAGCGGAAATGGCGATCGGGCTCGTCATCGTCGCCCTTGCCGCCTGGCTCCTTCTGCGCTGGCATCGAGGTGTCTTCCACCCTCGGGCGCATGCCCACGACGCTTCGCCGAGGGCAGCGAGAACGCCTCTCCAGGCGTACGGCATCGGGCTCGTCCATGGGATGGGTGGGAGCGCCGGGGTGGGGATCCTGCTTCTGTCCACCATCGAGGATCACGCGCTGGCGGTCGTCGCGTTGGCCCTGTTTGCGCTCTTCACCGCCGTCTCGATGGCTGTCCTCTCTTCCGGCCTCGGCGCAGCACTCGGAGTCGGTCCCGTCCGAAGCTCGTTCCACCGAATCGCGCCCGCGCTCGGCCTCTCCAGCATGGTGTTCGGGGTCTGGTACGCCCTTGGCGCGCTCAGCCTGGCGCCGTACTACTTCTGAGCCCGCTCCTATGATCGGGGCGGTCATGACCGTCTCCATCCACGATCTGGCCCGAAATGCCGTTGACGTCCTCCCAGGGGGTGAGCTCGAGCGGAAGCTCGCGCTCGGGCGACCGCTGCGCGTAAAGCTCGGTATCGATCCCACGGCGCCCGACGTCCACGTCGGCCACGCCATTCCACTTCAGCGCATGGCCGCCTTCCAGGGCGCCGGGCACACGGGGGTCCTCATCGTCGGCGACTACACCGGGCGCATCGGCGATCCCTCGGGACGCTCCACCGAGAGGCCGGTGCTCTCCGACGAGGAGATCGACTCGAACGCGAAGCGCTACTTCGAGCAAGCCTCGCAGATCATCGATCCCGAGAAGACCGAGGTGCGCTTCAACGGCGAGTGGCTCTCGAAGCTCGACTTCGCGGAGGTGGTCCGGCTCACCCGCACCATCACCGTGGCGCGCTTGCTGGAGCGCGACGACTTCGAGACGCGCTTCGCGGCGAAGTCGCCCATCTCGGTCTCCGAGCTCCTCTATCCGTTCATGCAGGCCTACGACTCGGTCGCGATTCAGGCGGACGTCGAGCTCGGCGGCACCGACCAGCTCTACAATCTCCTCGCCGGCCGCGACGTCATGCAGGCGTATGGCCTCGAGCCGCAGGTCGCCCTCACGACTCCCCTGCTCATGGGAACGGACGGGCGGAAGATGAGCGCCTCGCTGGGCAACTACATCGGCCTCGCCGAGCCGGCGGAGCAGCAGTTCGGAAAGACGATGCGCATCTCCGACGAAGCTCTGCCCGAGTACTACCGCCTGGTGATGGAGTCGGACGTCGACCCGGCGACTCTCGACCCTCTGGAGGCGAAGCTCGCGCTCGCCCGCTTCGTCGTCGCGCGCTCGCATGGGGAGGAGGCCGCGCGCGAGGCCGAGGGCCACTTCACGCGTGTGGTGCGGGAACGACAGGCGCCGGACGAGGTTCCAGAGGCGGCACTCCCCGCCGGCGATCCCGTCCATCTTCCCGCGTTGCTGGTCGAGCTCCTCGGCGTCGGCTCGACGAGCGAAGCCCGCCGTTTGATCACCCAGGGAGGGGTGCGCGTGAACGGTGAGCCGGTTCAGGATCTGGACATGCCGCGAGAGTCTCTGGACGGCGCCCTCCTACAGGCGGGAAAGCGGCAATTCATCAGGCTTCGCGCTTCTTGACGCTCGGACGATCGCTGCTATCATGCGTCGGCTGCCGGAAACGGCTGCGCACGTACGAGTTCACCCGCGACACAACTGGAGAAGCCCTTCGAGCGAAGCTGATACGGTGGTATCGACTTCTGGAGGCCCTCCGCGCGGGAGGCCTTTTTCGTGGGTAGCCCCTCCGGGGCGCGGTCTTTGAAAACTCAACAGCGTGATACGTCGAGATCCTCGGCAACGCTTCGGCGCGGTCGAGGTCTAAATGAACCCGTCTCCTCTCCACGAGGGGACTTTGAGCTCAAGCTCATCCTGAAAGTCAGCAACCGGGCTTCGGCCCGAATGCGAACAACTTCACGGAGAGTTTGATCCTGGCTCAGGACGAACGCTGGCGGCGCGCTTAACACATGCAAGTCGAGCGAGAACCAGTCCTTCGGGGCTGGGGACAGCGGCGAACGGGTGAGTAACACGTGGGTAATCTGCCCTCGGCACC
>DATAOL010000204.1:0-4366 GCA_036265755.1 Gaiellaceae bacterium
AACGGGTCGAGCAGACGCGAATCGATTGAAGCGACGCCGTGAAAGCGCAAGTACCGGCTCTCGGGCGAGAGACGCTGCACGAAGGCGAGAAGCCGCTCGGCATCGGCTCTGACGGGGGCGCGGAGCCGGAGGGTCGTGCCGTCTCGGAGGATGACGTCGCGGACGACTTGGGCGTGAGCTGACACAGCAACACCCTCCCACGCCTGCCTGCCGATCTCCAGAGAAGTAGCGCGTTGGGCGCGGACGGGCGGGATCTCGGCGGGTGCGGAAAACCCGAAAGAGGCGTGGGAGCGAGCCGCAATCAGGTTCGGGGCAGGCGCGGATGGCGCCGGCGCCTCTGTGGGCGACTCTGCGCCCAAGACCGATCAACGTCCGCGGCAGGCCCGCGGAAGGAGCGGAAAGGAGAAGGAGATGACCAAGAGGAAGTTGTTCGAATACGGCGGAATCGCCGCGGGCGTGATCCTGATCGCTTTCGGCGTTGCCTCGCTCGTCATGAGCATCAACGGGCGGAACACGGTTCAGGACAGCTTGAAGCAGGAGGCGATCGTGGGCTCGCCGGACATGACGCCCGACGCGATTGCCAAGGAGGCCAAGGACGCCGGCCTGCCTGCGAACATCAAGCTGCCGACCGAAAGCGTCGCCAACGAGGCGATCGACACCGGCGCCGAGGCGAAGGTGTTCGCACAGTACATGCGCATCCACGCGCTCGAGGCCACCGGCGGCCTGACGTACGCGCAGATGGGCCGCTACCAGTCGGCCGCAGCTCCGGACGACCCCGCGGGCACGAACGACGAGGCTGCCGCGGTGAAGGACGAAAACGGACAGCCGGTGACGAACGGCGCGCGGAACGTCTGGGTGACCGAGACCGCGCTGTCGACCGCGCTCAACGTGTCCTACCTCGCGGAGAACATCGCGCTCTTCGGCATCGTCGTCGGAGTCGCGCTCCTGCTCTCCGGCATCGGCTTCCTCGTCCTCGCCATCGGCGGCGCCCTCAGGCGTGTCGCGGCGATGGAGCCGAAGACCATCACGCCGCCGCCCGCTCCGGCAGCGGCCCTGAAGTAGGACCCGCAAGCCGCTCGAGCGAGAGCCCGGCACACGCCGGGCTCTCGCTTTGTGAGACCCTGACCCTTGACAGTTCTGAAAGGAGGGGAGATGGCAACCCAGGCGGCCGACTACCCCGTGCGGGTCGAGGGACAGCTCGATCCCGGCCTGAGCCGCTGGCTCTGGCTCCTCAAGTGGATACTCGTCATCCCGCACTACATCGTCCTGGCGTTCCTCTGGATCGCCTTCTTCATCCTCAGCGTCGTCGCGTTCTTCGCGATCCTCTTCACGGGGCGGTATCCGAAGGGGATCTTCGACTTCAACGTCGGCGTGCTGAGATGGACCTGGCGCGTCGGCTTCTACGCTTTCGCCGCCAACGGCACCGACAGGTACCCGCCGTTCAGCCTCGGCGAGGCCGACTATCCGGCCGAGCTCGAGGTCGACTATCCGGAGCGTCTCTCCCGCGGGCTCGTGCTCGTAAAGTGGTGGCTCCTCGCGATCCCGCAATACATCATCGTCGGCCTCTTCGTCGGCGGGGGCACGTGGCTCCTGTGGAGCGACGGCAGCCACGCCTTCCGCTACGGCGGCGGCCTGATCGGGATCCTCGTGCTGATCGGCGTGGTCGCGCTCCTCTTCACGGGCCGCTATCCGCAATCGATCTTCGACCTCGTGCTCGGGCTCAACCGTTGGGTGGTCCGCGTCGCGGCCTACGCCGGCCTCATGACCGACCGCTACCCGCCCTTCCGGCTCGACATGGGCGGAAGCGATCCCCGCACGGTGGCCCTTCCGCCTCCCAGCGGGGGAGCCGCACCCGCGGCCGGGACTAAAGCTGCGCCCGCGTCCGGTAGGTGGACCGTCGGCCGGATCGTCCTCCTCGTCGTCGGAAGCATCGCGGCTCTGATCGCGACCGGCCTCCTGGCGGGCGGGATCGCGGTCGTCGTCGTCGACCAGACCCAGCGTGACGCGGCCGGCTATGTCGTCAGTCCGAACCGGAGCTTCTCCACGCCGACCTATGCAGTCGTCTCGCGGAAGCTCTATGCGGGAGTCGACGGCCCCCAGTGGGTTTACGACAACCTCCTCGGGACGATCGTGCTGAAGAGCCAGAGCACGAAACCGGTCTTCATGGGGGTCGCGCGCGCGAGCGACGTCGACCGCTACCTCGGCAGCGTGCGCCGGGCCACCGTGACCGACCTCTCCGCCCACAGCAACCAGTACGTCGTCGTGGGGAGCGGAGCTCCGTCGACCCCCCCGGCCCAGCGGGGCTTCTGGGCGGCCAAGGCCACGGGCTCCGGGAACCAGTCGCTCACATGGGACGTCCAGGACGGGACCTGGCGCGTCGTCGTCATGAACATCGACGCCTCGAGGGGCGTGAATGCCGAGCTGCGCGTCGGCGCCGAGCTTCCCCACCTCATCTGGTTCGGGATTGGGCTGATCGTGATCGGCGGCATCATCCTCGCCGTCGGCGTCTTACTCATCTACCTCGGCGCCAGGGAGCGCGCGGCGCCGGCACCCCCGACCGAGGCGGGCGCACCCGGACCTCTGGCAACCTGACGCGCATGGCCGAGACCCAGGCGCCGGCTCAGGTCCTCTCCGCGGAAGACCTTGCCCTGCTCGACCGCTACTGGCGTGCCGCCAACTACCTGTCCGTCGGCCAGATCTACCTGCTCGACAACCCGCTCCTCCGCGAGCAGCTGCGGCCCGAGCACGTCAAGCCACGCCTTCTCGGGCACTTCGGCACGACGCCGGGGCTCAACCTGCTCTACGCGCACCTGAACCGACTCATCCGTGAGCGCGACCGAAGTGTGATCTTCGTCACGGGTCCGGGGCACGGCGGGCCGGGCCTGGTCGCGAACACCTACCTCGAGGGAACGTACTCCGAGGTCTACCCTGCGATCACGCAGGACGAGGAAGGCCTTCGCCGGCTCTTTCGCCAGTTCTCGTTCCCAGGCGGCGTCCCGAGCCATGTAGCCCCGGAGACGCCGGGCTCGATTCACGAGGGCGGAGAGCTCGGCTACGCGCTCTCGCACGCATTCGGAGCCGCCTTCGACAATCCTGACCTCCTCGTCGCGTGCGTCGTGGGCGACGGCGAGGCGGAGACGGGACCGCTCGCGACGAGCTGGCACTCGAACAAGTTCCTGAACCCGGTCACGGACGGCGCGGTGTTGCCGATCCTGCACCTGAACGGCTACAAGATCGCGAATCCGACCGTGCTGGCGCGGATCTCCGACGAGGAGCTCGTCGCGCTCTTCGAGGGCTACGGGTACCGCCCGCTCGTCGTCACGGGCGGCTTCGACGGCGAGGACCCGGCGGCCGTGCACCAGCGCTTCGCCGCCACGTTGGCCGAGGCGCTCGACGAGATCGCGGGCATCCAGGACGCGGCGCGCGTGGACGGAGCCGAGCCGAGCCGACCGCGCTGGCCGATGATCGTCCTGCGCACGCCGAAGGGCTGGACCGGCCCCAAGGAGGTCGACGGCCTCCCGGTGGAGGGCACGTGGCGCTCGCACCAGGTGCCGATGACCGACGTGCGCACGAACGCGCCGCACCTGCAGCTCCTCGAGGAGTGGATGCGCAGCTACCGGCCCGAAGAGCTCTTCGACGACGAAGGCCGCCCCGTCGCCGAGCTCGCCGAGCTGCCGCCGCAGGGCCGCAGCCGGATGAGCGCCAACCCGCACTCGAACGGCGGAGAGCTCCTGCGCGACCTCGCGCTCCCGGATTTCCGCGACTACGCGATAGACGTGGACAAGCCAGGGACGACCTTCGGCGAGGCTACGCGCGTCCTCGGCTCCTTCCTGCGCGACGTGATCGGGCGCAACCCGCACAACTTCCTGCTCGCGGGGCCGGACGAGACCGCGTCGAACCGCCTCGCCGACGTCTTCGCCGCGACCTCCCGCGCCTGGGAGACCCGGCTCGAGCCGACCGACGAGGATCTCGCGCGCGAGGGCCAGGTCGTCGAGGTCCTCAGCGAGCACCTCTGCCAGGGCTGGCTCGAGGGCTATCTCCTCACCGGCAGGCACGGTCTCTTCAACTGCTACGAGGCCTTCATCCACATCGTCGACTCGATGTTCAACCAGCACGCGAAGTGGCTGAAGGTGACGCGCGGCATCCCGTGGCGCCTCCCGCTCGCCTCGCTCAACTACCTGCTCTCGTCGCACGTCTGGCGGCAGGACCACAACGGGTTCTCGCACCAGGACCCGGGCTTCATCGACCACGTCGTCAACAAGAAGGCGGAGGTGATCCGCGTCTACTTGCCGCACGATGCGAACACCCTCCTCTCCGTCGCCGACCATTGCCTGCGCAGCCGTCACTACGTAAACGTGATCGTCGC
>DATAOL010000205.1:0-1800 GCA_036265755.1 Gaiellaceae bacterium
CGCCCTCGAGCGCACGGCGATCGCGAGGCCGGCCAGCGAGACTCCCTCCGGCGTCGGCGTGGGTGCCGGCCGCCTCGTCCGCCTCGAGGAGCTCACGGAGTCTCCCAAAGACGGCGACGTGGTCGCCGTCGTCGGCGAGCAGGACTTCGAGGCCGCGGCCGCTGCGCTCGTCGACGCACGGGACCGGGGCTGGCGAATCGCTGCAGCGATCGTTCCGGGCGACGACGCCGTCCTGATCGGGAACCGCTTCGACCGCGCGCTACCGATCGCCGATGAGGTGGTCGACGCAGCGCGGTTGCCGATCGGCTCGCTCGCCGCCGTCGAGGTGGCCGAGGCGGGCGCCTCCATCGGGGTGCTCTCAGATCCCCTCCGACTCGGCCTGTTGCTCGGGTTCGGCGCCGGCGAGGCGCGCGCGGCCCGTACGGCGGCGCGTGCCGTTGCAGGCTGCCGCGCGGCGATCGTCGTCCGTACGGAGCTCGCCCAGGACGGACGGCGTAGTGCCGAGGCTTCAGTCGTCCTGGTCGCGGCCGACGGGGCCGAACACCCGCTGGACGAGCAGGCCGAGCCACCTCTTCCGGGGCAGATCAAGGAGATCCGCGGGGCAGCGGGCGACCGCGCCGGGCTCCTCGACCTCGTCTGGCGCCGGCTGCCCTCGCCGGCGGACGACCCGGGCTTCGCCCGCCGCCTTGCCCGCCGTCGGGCGGTCGCGCTCGCGCTCCTCGCGCGGGGAGGCAGCGAGGACCTCGTCGCGGCGCTCGAAGAACAGTGCCGTGGCGGCGCGAGGGTGGTCGCACGCGAGTCGGATGCAGCCATGCTGGGGGCCGCGACGACCCCGGGTAGCGGCTCGGCGCCCTTCGTGCTCGACCTGGGCGGGGGCACCGTCGACCTCCACACTGCCGAAGGCGCCGTGTCGACGGCAGGAGGCGGCGACCTCGTGACCCGTATTTGCGCAGGCCTTCTCGGCTCGAGCTTCGAACTGGCGGAGCGGGCGAAACGCCATCGCTCGGCGCGGGTGGAGACACCGTTCACGCTCCACCACGAAGACGGGAGCCGTACCTTCCTCGGCGAACCGGCTCCCCCCTCGACGCTGGCGAGACTCTGCGCCATCGAGGGGAGCAGCCTCGTTCCTCTCCCTCCGCCGCTCGCGCCCGAGATCTGGCACGGCCTGCGTCGGGCGGCGAAGCGAGACGTCCTTGGTGGGAACCTCCGGCGCGCGCTCGATGCAGTGGGCGGGCTCCCGCGCAGCGAGCTCCTGCTCCTCGTCGGTGGGTGCGCGACCGACGGCGAGGTGCTGGACCTCGTCGCCGCCGAAGTCGAGGACCGTGACCTCGCGATCGCGCGCGGAAACATCCTTGGCAGGCACGGGCCCCGGGCGGCGGTTGCCGCCGGCCTCGTGCTCAGCTTCGTTCGGGGCGGCGCGCGTTGACGGAGCCGCTCGTTCTCGCACTCCTCACGGCTGCGGCTCCAGGACATGCACTTGCGGCCGGCTTCGAGGAAGAAGGCGTTCCGCTCGTGGTCGTGGTGACAGAGGGCTCGCCCGAAACCCTGGCTCGCGAGGCCGCGAGGCGAGCGGCGCTCGGGCTCGGCATCGGCGGCGACCACGATCGGCTCGTCCTAGTCCTCGCCGCCTTTTCGGGACGCACGTACCTGGAGGCAATCGCCAGCGAGGCTCGGACCATGGGCCACGACGCCGCTCGTATCGCTGCCCGGCGTCCGCTTCGGGTCAGGGACCAGCAGAACGAGCCGACCGTCTAGGCGTCGTAGACGATCACGCTTCGAGCGGTCTCGCCCGCCTCCATC
>DATAOL010000206.1:0-7340 GCA_036265755.1 Gaiellaceae bacterium
GACCACCTTCAAGCTCGGCCCGAAGGATCTCGTCTTCCACGGCGTCGCCTTCGAGACCTTGCAGCCCGACCCCGACGTGCGCGACGACGAGGTCCGGTTCGTCCAGACCGTCGGCGGCCGCGCCGGCTTTCCCGCCCCGCGGCGGGTCAAGGGCCGGCCGTTCATGCGTGTCCACTCGGCGACTGCCTGGACAACCCTGGCGCTCACGATCCGGGCGGACGGTTCCTCGGATTACGAGCTCATCGGAGCCAGCGCGTTTCCGCGGCACTTTGTCTACGACCGTGAGGGGGAGCTGGCCCAGAAGGCGGGGACGGTCGACTTCAAGACCTGGTACCGGGAGGCTCACGGCGAACACACGCCGTGGGGCGACGAGGATTCGGAGCCGTTCGTCGCGCAGGCCGAGTCAGCCCTCGAGCGCGAGCTCTCGGCCACCATCATGAAGGGGAACGCGAAGATCCCTCGGCGCAAGCTGAAGCCGGACGATCGCCTGGTCGAGCAGGGCGATCCCGGCGACGAGCTCTACTTGTTGCTGGACGGAGTGCTGGCCGCAGTCGTTGACGGCGAGGAGATCGCGCAGGTCGGCCCGGGCGCCATCCTCGGCGAGGGCGCCATCGTCGGCGAGGGCACGCGGGGCGCGACGCTCCGCGCCCGCACCGCCGCCCGGGTGGCCGTCATCGAGCCCGACATGATCGACCGCGAGGCGATGGAGACGCTCGCCGCCGGGAGGCACCGGGACTAGGTCAGGCGGAGGCCGCAAAGAGCGCTTCAGCCTCACGGATGTAGGCGGTGGCACCGACCGAGCGGTAGAAGGCGAGCGCAAGCTCCAGCTGGACGTTGGCCTCTGCGCGCCGGCCAGACTCGACGAGCGCCTCGGCTGCGCGGAGCCGCACGAACGCCTCGTCTGGCCTGGCCCCAATCTCGCCGAGCCTGTCGGCGGCCTCGGAAAAGGCGTCGTTCGCATACGCGAGCCCCGCCTCGAGCCACCGAGTAGAAATCGTCGCGTTCCGGGCGACCTCCTCGAGCTGCTGAGCACGGCCCAGCGCCTTCAGGACGACGACGAACGGGATGACCCAGTGGGAGACCAAACCGCTTGGGAAGGCCTGGCGACGCTCGATCACCTCGTCGAGAAACGCGCCCGCGTCCGCTTGGTGATTGGTGGCAAGGAGTATGTGACTGTGATACGCGAGGGCCGGAATGAGCACCTGGGGATCCACCGCCGCCCTCGCAAGTCCGAGGACGGCCTCCGAACCTTCCAGCGCCGCCGCGTTGTCGCCTCGCGCAAGTCCTATGAGGGCGCGGATGAGCAGCGCGGTAGGCACCATGTATCGCGAATGTCCCGCCCCTGCATCTGACAGGAACGCATCCGCCTGACCCTCCGCCTCGTTCCACCGGCCGTGCATGTACTCGTCCAAGATGCGCTCGGCGCGCAGCCACCGCACCGGCTCGGGCGCCCCGATCCGCTCCGCTTCGCTCAGACCCTTGGAATGCAGCTCATAGCTGCGCTCGAGCTCGCCGAGTTCGGCGAGCGTCGAGGCAAGATTGATGTAGCCGCGGAGTATCTCCGGCGAGCCGATCTCAGCTGTGATCTCGATACTTCGCTCGACGTCGACGAGACCTCTCCGGTCGCCCAGCTTGACCGTGGTAACGCCGAGGATGTTCAGCGCCCGCGCCCGCACTTCGTCCGCGCCGAACTCCTCCGCCATGGCGAGCGCTCTCCTGGCAAGGTCGACTGCCCTGGCGTCGTCGTCGCGGAGCATGGCGAACCGCGAGAGCTCGCTGAGGACGAACGCCTTCGCTCGCGAGGGCTCGACGTCTTCGATCAGCACGGCCGCCTGCTCTTCCCGCGGCGTCGCTGAGGCACGATCGGCGCGAAACCAGTGGTGTAGGCTCAGCGCGATCTCTGCTTCGGCGGCCTCTTCGCGCTCATCTTCGGCCAGGAGCAGGTCGCGACCTTCCTCCAGCAGGGGCAAAGCGTCGACGGCCGAGTCGGACAAGTCGAGCGACCTCGCATAGCGGAACATGAGTCGCCCGCCACCTGGGTGCCCGGGAGGCCAGAGCTCGACGGCATCGCGGTAGAAGCCGGCCGCGTTCGCGTAGGCGTAGAGCCCGTACGCGCGCTCGCCCGCCTCGAAGAGGGCGACTCTCGCCCGGTCGGCAATCGCGTCCACCGGCTGGCCGGAAGCCCGGGCGAACTCGAGCGCACTCGCGTAGTGGTGGGCGAGCATCTCCGCGCGGTCCTCCCGGTCGGCGCCAAGCGTCTCGATCCATTCAGCCGCGCGGCGATGCTTCTCGGCGCGCAATGACCGGGGAACCTGTCCGTAGGCCACGTCGCGCACGAGGACGTGCCGGAACGCATATTCGGTTTCAGAGGCGACCGACGAGCGCCGCTCACGGCGAACGAACTCCTTGCGCTCGAGTCCGTGCAGCGTCTCCTCGACGTTCCAGCGCTGGAGCCCGTTCATCGCGGCGAGCGCCCCGCTCCAGAAGACCTTCCCGATGACCGCGGCATCCTGAACGAGAGATTTCTCCTCGGGCGAAAGCGCGTCGAGCCGCGCGGCGACGATGCCCTGGACGGTCTCGGGCAACGGCGTCTCCTCCGAGACGGCGACGCCCCGCTCCGAGACCATGCGCGCGTACTCCTCGGCATAAAGCGGATTCCCGCCCGCGCGCGCGAGAAGCGGCGACTGGATCTCGGCCGGCATGAGGGTCTTCTCCAGCAAGCTGGAGAGGAGACGCGCGGTCTCCTCCGCGGAGAGCGGGGAGAGCGAGACCGTCGCCGCGTTCGGCTTTCCTCCGCCCCACCCCGGCCGACGCTCGAGGAGCTCTGGGCGTGCGGTGCCGATGACGAGCAGCGGCGAGTCCGTCGCCCAGTCCACGAGGTAGTCGACGAAGTCGAGCAGGTTGTCGTCGGCCCAGTGCAGGTCCTCGAAGACGAGCGTTGTCGGCCCCCGCTCGGCGAGCGCCTCGAAGAAGCGCCGCCACGCCGCGAACGTCTCGTCGCGCCGGTCGCCGCCGCGCTCTTCCTCCGCGCTCACCCCGACCAGCCGGCGAAGCTGCGTCTCCACCCAGCGCGCCTCGCTCGCGTCGGGCACGAGGTCCGACACGGTCTCGACGAGCTTCGCCTCCGCGATCTCTGCGGAGTCTGTCTCGAGAATGCCCGCTTGCGCCTTGACCATCTCCGCCAACGCCCAGAACGCCACGCCTTCGCCGTAGGGCAGAGAGCGCCCCTGGCGCCAGAAGACGAACCGGTCAGGGTTCGCGTCGACCGCCTCGGCGAGCTCCCAGACGAGGCGGCTCTTGCCGATGCCCGGCACGCCGACGAGGGTGACGAGCTGCGGCGTTCGCTCCCGCTCCACTCGGGCGAGGGTCTCGAGGAGGAGGTCGAGCTCCCGTCGGCGCCCGACGAGCTCTGCGCCTCCACGCTGGGCGACGTCCACCCCGTAGCGGGCGCGCGCTCCAAGCGCCTCCCACACCGGGATCGGCTGGGATTTTCCCTTCGCCGCTACCGGCTCGCAGTCCCGGTACTCGACGACGCGCTCGGTCGCTCGGTACGTCGTTTCGCCGACGAGGATGCCATCCACCGGCGCAGCCGTCTGCAGGCGCGCGGCGGTGTTGACCACGTCGCCGGCAACCATGCCCTCGCCCTCCGAAGGTCGGGCGTCGAGCGCGACGACCGCCTCGCCCGTGTTCACGGCGATGCGCACATGCAGATCGAGTGACGGATTCTCGTCGTTCAGCTCCTGGACCGCGTCGCGAACCGCGAGCGCGGCCCGCACGGCGCGCTCGGGGTCGTCCTCGTGCGCGACGGGCGCGCCGAACACGGCCATGACCGCATCCCCGATGAATTTCTCCACCGTGCCGCCGAAGCGCTCGATCTCCGAGCGGAGGCGCGCGTAGTACGGGGAGAGCATCGCGCGCACGTCTTCGGGGTCGAGCTGTTCTGCGCGCCCGGTGAACCCGACGAGGTCGGCGAAGAAGACGGTGACGACCTTGCGCTCCTCGCGCGCGGCGGGCTGCTGCGACTCGAGCGCCGCGCCGCACGCCATGCAAAAGCGCGCGCTGTCAGGGTTCTGTTGGCCGCAGGCCGGGCAGTTCACCCGCACAGCGTACGCTGCTCATCACGACACTTCGACCAGGGAGGCTCGAATGGCAACGAAGGGCGATTTCTCGGAGCAGGAGTGGGAGACGCTGCAGAAGGGCGTCACCGGAGCCGGCTTCTTCATGGCGGTCTCGGACCGCGGCTTCTTCGACACGTTCAAGGAGGCCGGTGCGCTCGCGAAGCATCTCTCGGGAGCGCGACAAAGCGGCGAGAGCGAGCTCGTCCGCGACCTCGGCGAGACGAAGAGCTCCGGCTTCGGCTGGAAGTCGTCGCCGGAGGAGGTCGAAAGAGAGACCCTCGAGTCGCTTCGCACGGCCGTCTCCATCCTCGAGACGAAGACCCCGGACGAGGTCGAGCCCTACAAGGCGTTCGTTCTCGAGGTCGCCGAGTCGGTCGGCTCGGCGGCAGCAGGCGGCGAGGCCGCAGAAGGAGCTTCCCTCGAGAAGATCAGATCCGCGCTCGGCGCCTAGCGCTGGAATAGCCGACGCGCGCATCGTAGGATCGGGCGTCTTGAAGGGTCTGTTCCTCCTGCTCTCCGTCCTCGCGGCCGTCGGCCTCTGCGCCTGCGGCGGCGGGAGCGGCGAGGCGACGGCGACCGGACCGCTCGCGCTGGATCAACGGGTGCCGACCGAGGACGATGCGCCCGGATCGCGCGTCGACCCCGTGGAGAAGACGCAGACGGCGAGCACACCGGAGGAGTTCGACCAGAAGATGGGAGACGCCTTCGTCAATCCCACGAAGCAGGAGCAGAAGGAGTTCCTCACCCTGCCCTTCGTCGGAGCGATTCGCGCCACGCGCTTCTTCCCCAGCGAGCCGGGGGCGGAGCACTCCAGGGACGACGTGCACGTCTTCAGCCTGGTCGTCCAGTTCGAGACACCAGATGCAGCCAAGCGGATGGCCGACTTCTTTCACACCGACGGCCTGAGGCCTTGCCCCCACTCGTGCGCGTTCTCGGTGAGCGAGTTCGACGTGAGCGACATCCCCGACGCGACCGGCGTTCGGCGCTATGCCTCCGAAGAGGCCATCCAGGCCGCCGGGACGGGCGAGGATCGCCCCTACGACTCGTACGAGATCTACTTCGCCGACGGGATCTTCGCCTATTTCATCAACCTCGGCGGCCCGCCCGGGAAGCCCTCGCAGGACAAGGCGGAGGAGATCGCCGGGAACCTGTACGACCGGGTTCACGGCGCAGCCGTTCCCACCGGCTGACGGAGAAGCTCTGGCGAGGATCGACGAGACCACGTCGTTCAGCCTCGGCGAGCTGCGGCTGGCCGCTCGCAACCATGGCATGCCGCTCGAGGCGCTGCGCTACGACCTGACGCCCGTCGGGCTCCACTACCTCCTCACCCACTTCGACATCCCGCTGGTCGACCCCGAGGCGTGGCGGCTCGAGGTCGGCGGGCTCGTCGAGCGCGAGCTCTCGCTGGGGCTGGACAACCTGCGGGCGCGGCCTTCGTCGGAGCTCCCGGTGACGATGGAGTGCGCCGGCAACGGCCGCAGCGAGATGTCGCCCCGGCCATTCAGCCAGCCCTGGCTCTCGGAGGCGGTCGGAACCGCCCGGTGGCGCGGCGTGCCGCTGGGGTCGGTGCTGGAGGAGGCCGGCGTGCGCGACGGCGCCGTCGAGGTCGTCTTCACCGGGCTCGACCACGGACTCGAGGACGGCGTCGAGCAGGACTTCGCGCGCAGCCTCACGCTCGCGGAGGCGTCGCGCGACGAGGTTCTCCTCGCGTACGACCTGAACGGGGTGCCGCTGCCGCCGCAGCACGGCTTTCCTCTCCGGCTGATCGTCCCGGGCTGGTACGGGATGACGAACGTGAAGTGGCTGGCCCGGATCGAGCTCGTCGCAGAGCCTTTCACCGGCCCCCAGCAGTCGCGGAGCTATCGCCTGCGGCAGGAGGCCGGCGAGGAGGGAGTTCCGCTCGACCGCATGCGGCCGCGGGCCTTGATGGTGCCGCCCGGGATTCCGGACTTCCCGACCCGCGAGCGTGCGCTCCCGCTGGGGCCGTGCCGTCTGGAGGGACGCGCCTGGTCCGGGTTCGCGCCGGTGGACGCCGTCGAGGTGAGCACGGACGGCGGCGAGACGTGGGCGCCCGCGGAGCTCGACGAGCCGGCCGGCGACTGGGCCTGGCGTGGGTGGAGCTTCGAATGGTCGCCTGACGCTGCGGGCTCGTATGTCCTGCTGTGCCGCGCCCGCGATGCCGCAGGCAACGAGCAGCCGGCGGAGCCGGAGTGGAACCTCGGCGGCTACGGCAACAACGCCGTGCAGCGGGTCAGCGTCACCGTCGTCGAGACGGGCTAGGGACGGAGCACGAGAGAGGGCCGCCGAAGCGGCCCTCTCTTTTCCGCCTGTGAGCAGGGATCAGGCGGGAACGGGTGCAGTCTCGGCAGAGACCTGCTCGAGGTCCTTGCCGCGGAGGGCGACCAGCGTCGCGACGAGCGAGACGGCCGCGAGGCCGACTCCGACCCAGAAGGCGAGCTGGAAGCCGCTCGTGAGTGCCGTGGCGGGATCCTTCCCGTCCGCGAGCAGGTTCTCCGTCCGCGTGGTCGAGACCGTGGCGAGCACGGCGAGCCCGATGGCGCCGCCGATCTGCTGGCTCGTATTGATGAGCCCGGACGCGAGGCCTGCGTTGTGACCGTCCACCCCCGCGAGCGCGGCGATCGAGACCGGCACGAACGCGAACCCGAGCCCGACGCCGATCAGCAGGAAGCCGGGCAGGAGGTCGGCGACGTAGGAGCCGTTCACGGAGACCTGCGTGAAGTACGCGAGGCCACCGCCGAGAAGGCCCATGCCGACGGCGAGGATCGGCTTCACGCCTACCCGCGTGACGAGTGCCTGGGAGACACCCGAGGACACGACCGCGGTGAGAGCCACGGCGAGGTAGGCGACGCCGGTCTTGATGGCCGAGAACCCCAACACCTGCTGCATGTAGAGGGAAAGCAGGAAGAACATCCCGAACACCATCGTCCCCAGGCCGAGGCCGATCACGTTCGCGGCCGTCGGGGTGCGCCGGCGGAAGAAACCGAGCGGGACGAGCGGTGAGCGCGAGCGGCTCTCGATCCAGAGGAACGCCGCCATGAGGACGGCCGAGCCGACGAGCGACCCGATCGTCACGGCGGACGTCCAGCCGTTGTTCGTCGACTGCGTCAGTCCGTAGACGAGGAGCATGAGGCTGCCGGTGACGGTGACCGCCCCGGCGGTGTCGAAGTGCCTCGCGAGGTCGTCCGCCTTGCTCTCGTACAC
>DATAOL010000207.1:0-12989 GCA_036265755.1 Gaiellaceae bacterium
GTGGAAATAACGTGCGAGCGAGATCGCCAGAGGGAGCGACGGCGTGTAGCGCTCGGTTTCGATCGAGTTGATCGTCTGGCGGGACACGTCCATCGCCCGCGCGAGCTCCTGCTGCGAGAGTCCCTTCTCGGCCCGCAGCGCTCTGATCTCGTTTCTCACCGTGTCAAATTAGCTTTACATCCCGCGTGTGTCAAGTAAGCTTGACATTGGGTGGCGGACTTCGCTTCGCGCGAGGCCCGCGGTAGGGGTCTTGCCCGCCGGTGGATCGAGAAGTGAAAAGGCCCCGTTGCCAGGGCCTCGAGTAGCGGGGGCGGGATTTGAACCCGCGACCTCCGGGTTATGAGCCCGGCGAGCTACCTGACTGCTCCACCCCGCGTCGCGACGGCAAGGATAGCATCCCACCCATGCCCTGGTGGACATGGGTCGCGCTCGGAATCTTCATCGCCTCGCTCGTCGCGGCGGGCGTCATCGCCCTCGTCGCGCTGCGGACGATGGTGGCGCTTCAGTCCGTCGGCGAACGGCTTGCCACCGCTCTGGAAGAGCTCGCCGCCAAGAGCGACGACCTCGAGCGCCGGGCGGAGCGGATGAGCCTGCATGTCGAGTCGGCAGAACCGCATTTCGAGCATCTGCGTGGGACACTCGACCGCTTCTCGGTCCTCACCTGGGCGCTTGGTGACGCCGCGAAGACGGTCGGCCGACTGCGAAGCGCTCTGCTCCTCCAGAAGTGACCCGCGTCGGCGCGGTCGACATCGGCACGAACTCGACACGGCTCCTCGTGGCCGAGGTCGAGGAGGGCGTCGTTCGCGAGGTCGACCGCAGGCTGGAGATCACCCGGCTCGGGGAGAGCGTGGACGAGCGCGGCATCCTCCTCCCCCAGGCGATCGCGCGGGTTCGCAACGTGCTTGCCGAGTACCGGCGCGCCGCGGAGGAGGCGGGAGCTGCGCGAACGCTCGCCTTCGCGACGAGCGCCGTGCGGGACGCCGAGAACGGAGAAGCCTTCCTCGGCGAGGTCGAGTGGAGCTACGGCTTCGCGACGCGTCTGCTGAGCGGCGACGAGGAGGCACTCATGACCTTCCGGGGCGTCTCAGCCGGTCGCGAGCTCGGGCCGCGCACCCTCGTCGTCGACGTTGGCGGCGGTTCCACCGAGCTCATCCTCGGCGAGCCCGAGGGCGTCGCCTTCCACCGGAGCCTGGATCTCGGCTGCGTGCGCCTGACCGAGCGCTTCGGACCCGACTTCGAGGCGGCTGCGGCTCACGTTCGCGCAGTGCTCGGCCACCTGCCGGATCTCGATCCTCGGGCGGCGATCGGAGTCGCCGGCACGATCACGACGATCGCGACGCTCGACCTCGGGCTCGAGGAGGAGGATCCCGAGGTCGTCCACGGCCATCGGCTCGCCACGAAGACGGTTTCGGCCTGGACCGACCGGCTGACGACGATGAGCGTGGATGAGATCAGGTCTCTCCGGGGCATGCACCCCGACCGCGCGCCGGTGATCGCGGCCGGCGCGGTGGTCGTCCGGGAGACGCTCGCCCACTTCGGCCTGGACGAGCTTGAGGTGAGCGAGCACGACATCATGCACGGCGCCGCGCTCGCCGCCGCCGAGCTCCCCGAGGAGGTCGAAGGTTCCGCCCCGCCCGGCGCTCACACCTGCTGCTAGAAGTGCTCCACGAGCCAGGCGTGCACGTCGCCGATGCGGTTCATCTGCAGCGTCAGGTGGCCGTCCTCATCGTAGATGTGTGCCTCGGCGCCGGGGATCCGCTCGGCGAGCCAGTGCCCGTGGGCGACCGGCACGAACTGATCCTGCGCGCCGTGCCACACCTGCACGGGGACCGTGATGCGGTCCAGTTCGAATCCCCACGGCTCGATGAAGGCGAAGTCGTCCTCCAGCCACCCCTCGACGCCGTCCCCGAGCCCAGTCTGGATCTGCTCGTGGAGAAACTCGGCCAGCTCGCCGGTCAGGCATGCGCGGTCGGGAGGACACAGAAGGGAGTCCAGCGTTTCGGCAATGGCCTGCGGATCGCCGCCCAGCATCTGCCGCCGCTGTTCCTCGAGGTAAGGACGAAGAGCGTCCTCGCCCTTGAGCGACGCTCCAAACTCGTCCAGGTTGTCCTGTCCCATGCCCTCGAGCCAGTCGAGCCCCTCTGCCTCCCACGGCGCGACTCCCGCCAGAGATGCGACCGCCACGACGCGGTCCGGCAGCTGGGTGCACGCAAGTGCGTGCGGGCCGCCCCCCGATCCCCCCTCGACGGCGAAGCGCTCGATGCCTAGCGCGTCTGCGATCGCCACGATGTCCTCTGCCGCGTCGACGACCGCGCGGCCCGGCGCAGGATCGGACCCCCCGTACCCGGGCCGGTCGTAGCCGATCAGCCGGATGCCGCGCCGCTCGGCATCCGCGACGAGGCCCTCCCAAAGGATTCGTGCCCCGGGGGTTCCGTGCAGCGCGAAGACCGGGCGCCCGTGGGGGTCGCCGGCATCGAGCACCAAGAGCGTGCGCCCGCGGGCGCCGATGGAATGCTCCGGCATCAGGTCTCCTCCAGTGGTGGCGGCGGCTCGTCCTCCGCGAGCCGGCGCGCGATCGGCTCCCGGGCGACGATGCCGAGCAGCCGGCCGTCGTCGGTGACGGGGAGGCGCTCGACGTCGAGCTCGGCCATGTGATGGAGCGCCTCGTCGAGCGGCAGGTCGGGCGAGACGGTGACGATGTCCGTGTCGGCCACTTCGCTCGCAGTGGCGGTTCGCAGGTCGAGGCCCCGCGCGACGGCGGCGACGATGCTCTCCGCGCCGATGCACCCGACCAGCCTCTCGCCGTCCGCGACTAGCACGCTCGTCACCTGGGGATGGGTCAGAAGCTCCGCGGCCTCGCGCGCGCCGGCGCCCGCCTGCACGACGCGCGGATCTGCCATGAGCGCTTCGCGGACGATCATGGGTGGATGCCGCGCGCCTGGAGGGCTTCGGCGACCTCGCGGATGCTGGTCACCAGAGCGGCGCGCCGGAACGCCAGGCCCTCGGATTCTGAGAGGTCCCACACCCGACTGAGCGCGTCGCCCATCAAGTCCGCAAGCCGCGAGCGGATCTCGTCCGGCCCCCAGAAGAGGCGCTGGATGTCCTGCACCCACTCGAAGTAGGAGACGGCGACGCCGCCCGCGTTCGTGAGGATGTCGGGCAGCACCGGGATCCCACGCTCGGCGAGGATCTCGTCTCCCTCGAGGGATGTCGGCCCATTGGCGCCCTCCGCGACCAGCTTCGTCTGGAGGCTGCCGGCATTCGCGGCCGTGACCTGGTTCTCGGTCGCCGCGAGGACGAGGACGTCGCACGGAAGCTCGAGGAGCTCCGCGTTCGAGACGTCTTTCGAGCCGGGGAAGCCGGCGATGCCGTCGCGCTCCTTGCGCCACTCCTCGAGGGCGACGAGGTCGAGCCCTGCCTCGGCGTGGATCCCGCCCCCGATATCCGAGACGCCGACGACCCGGGCTCCCCGGGCCGCGAGCTCGTGGGCGGCGACCGCGCCGACCTTCCCGAAGCCCTGGACGACGCAGCTCAGGCTCTCGAGCGACCACCCCATCCGCCGGACGGCCTCCTCCACGACCATGACCACGCCGATGCCGGTCGCTTCCGGGCGGAGGATGCTCCCGCCCACGGAGAGCGGCTTGCCCGTGACGATCTCGGGAACCGCGTGGCCGACCTGCATCGAGTAGGTGTCCATCATCCAGGCCATCGTCTGCTCGTCCGTCGCCATGTCCGGGGCGGGGATGTCGCGCTGCGGCCCGATGATGGGAAGGAGTTCCGCCGTGAACCGGCGTGTGAGCCGCTCGAGCTCGCCACGCGAGAGGTTGCGCGGATTGCAGCGCACCCCGCCCTTCGCGCCGCCGTAGGGGAGGCGTAGGAGCGCGCATTTCCAGGTCATCCACATCGCGAGCGCGGCGCACTCGCCGAGTGTCACCCCTCGGTCGTAGCGGATGCCGCCCTTCGTCGGGCCGAGGACGCTCGAATGCTGGACGCGGTAGCCCGGGTAGACGCCGAGGGTGCCGTCGTCGAGCCGCACCGGGATTGAGGTCGAGAGCGCGCGCTCCGGGTAGCGGAGCACCTCGGCCACGAACGGATCGATGCCCGCGTGGCCAAGCGCACCGTCGAACTGGCCGATCGCCTGCCGGAAGAGAGAGTCGTCGAGCTCGGGAGGGAGCTCGCCGCGCCGGGTCGTGGCGGGCTCGGTGGCCATCAGCTCAGTCTATGCGGGCCTAGTCCGCGGTTCGGGTCCCTTCCTCGTCGGGCTGCCTGATGCCCTCGGCCTCCGACAGGCCTCTCCCGATCCTACGTGCGAGACCGGGATAGAGCAGCGCGATCGCGATGCCGAGGAGGAGCCAGCCGCCGACCATCAGCGGGAAGTTGTCGTAGGGGTAGGCGGGCCGCGGCCAGACGTTCTTGTAGATCGTGTACACGAGTGCCGCGATCGCGAGAATCGGGACGATCACGCGCCAGGGCGCCTCCCGCCGGCCGAGGTGCAGGAACCGCATCGCCCCGATGTTCGTGACGATGTAGGCCACGAGCATGCTGAGGACCCCGATCGTTCCCATGTAGAAGAACGCGTTCACCGACGTCGTCCCGTTGATGCGCAGGGCGACTCCGACGACGATCGCGAAGAGCATCACGACCGCGAGCGAGACGATCGGGGCGCCGGTCCTCCGCGAGGTGTCGCCGAGCCTGGTCGTGACGAACCCGTCGCGGCCGAGCGCGAACAAGAGCCTGGCCGCGCCCACGGCACAGCCGAGGCCGCTGGCGAAAGCGCTCATCATGGCGCCGAAGTTGATCGCGTCGGCCATCCCGCTGCCCATGTAGCTGTGCGAAAGGTCGTCGAGCGGAGCCGACGAGCTCGAGAACGCCTTGATCCCGGCTTCGTCGATCCCGAAGCCGAGCGACTGCCCCAGCATGACCAGGGTGTAGAAGACGCCGCAGAAACCGACCGCGACCGCAATGGCGAGCGGCACGTTGCGCCGCGGGTTGTTCGTCTCCTCGCCGAGGGCCGCCGCGCCCTCGAAGCCGCCGAAGGAGAGCAGGCCGAAGACCGAAGCGAACGCGACCGCGCCGATGGTCGTCCCGCTCGAGGGCACGAACGGCTTGAGCGTGAACTCCTGGCCGTTCGGCGCGTTGCCGTCGATCA
Source organism: Gaiellaceae bacterium (assembly GCA_036265755.1). Taxonomy (GTDB): domain Bacteria; phylum Actinomycetota; class Thermoleophilia; order Gaiellales; family Gaiellaceae; genus DATEOR01. The sequence continues at coordinate 5,150 of DATAOL010000207.1, forward strand.
CCTTCACGTAGATGACCACGATGAGAATCGTCACGAGGGCGACGGAGATCGCCTCGAAGCCGAGCAGCGATCGCGTCACGGCCTTGATGTCGTTGTAGGCGAAGAGCCAGATCAGCGCCGCGGCGACGAGGGAGATGATCACCCAGTCCGGGTTGTCCCAGATCCCGATCCCGCTGAAGAACGATTCGCCGAAGAGGCCGATCTCGGCGAAGTTGGCCGCCAGGAAGGCGGAGTACGTGCCGAGCAGCGCCCAGCACGCGAAGAACCCGGCGCGCGGGCCCAGCGTCACGCCCGCCAGCGCGTATGCGGACCCCGCGTGGTTGAAGAAGCTCGTCAGGCGGATGAACGCATAGGAGACGAGTGCGATCGCGATGGACGCGAAAAGAAAGGCAAGCGGCACGGCCCTCCCCACGAGCCCGGCCGGGGCCACGCCGTTCAGCGCCATGGCCGCGGTGGGGGCCATGATCCCGATCGAGATCGCGAAGGCCTCCCAGACCCGCAGCTCCCTCCGCAGCTGCCCGCGGGGTCGCTCGGCCGCAATCGGCTCGGCAACGTCGCTCATCGTCCTCCTCCTTCTTCGAAGATGTCGTCCGGCATGAAGGCGCCGACGACCCAGTTCGGCGCGTCGACGACCTCGTGGATGCGCAGGTCGGCCGCCACGCTCGCCAGGGCATAGGCCTCCTCGCGCTCGATTCCGCGCGTCTCGCCGAGATGGGCGATCGTCGCGCGCACGGCGTCACGGGCTGCTTCCATCAGATCCGGCCCGACCCCGGTGCAGACGTGGTAGCCCGATTGTTCGCCCTCGGAGAGGGCCCCCGCGGGCACCACGAACTGCGGGGCCAGGATCGAGAGGTCCTTGCGCACGGTCAGGCGGGCGACGACGTCCATCGCCGTCTCGATCGCCGTGCCGCAGACCTCTCCGTCCCCCTGCGCGGCGTGCGTGTCCCCCAGCGAGAAGAGCGCCCCCTCGACCCCGATCGGGAGCAGAAGCTTCACGCCCACGCGCAGGTGCTTGACGTCCATGTTCCCCCCGAAGCGCGAAGGCGGGACGATGGAGTGCTCGCCGGCCTCGGCAGGCGCGACGCCGAGCGTGCCGGGGAAGGGCCGGTGAGGAAGCGTGACGCCGTCGCTCCAACGCACCCGCCCCGAGGCCGCGTCGACCTCGGAGATGCGGAGCCACGGGTCGGGAAACTCGTCCGCCAGGAGCCCGAAGCCGGGGATGATCGCCGTCCAGCCCCAGTCCTTCGCCCTGAGCTCGACGAGCTCGACCTCGAGGACACCCCCCTCCTCCGCGCCCTTGACGAAGACGGGGCCACTGACGGGATTCACGTGCGAAAAGTCGAGCTTCGAGACGTCCTCGACCTCCGACCCCTTGTGAATCTGCTCGTCGGAGGCGTCGCGCACGTGCAGCTCGACCGCCTCGCCCGAGCCGATCTCGAGCGCAGGCTCGATGGAGTTGTCCCAGACGTAGTTGTAGGCGCCCGGGCGAACCTCGTGGATTGAGCCCATCAGGCACCTCCCACGCTTCGGGAACCGCGTGATTATGAACCAAGTGCCCCATCCGGCAATACATGCCTGCTCCTCGGCCGCCATCACGCTTCGCGCTGCCTCGTCCTCGGTCGCCGCGGTAACCCCATTACCGCGATTCCCTGCGTCCTTGCAGCGCTTGGTGCTAGCGACCGAGGGCCGGGGCAGCATCACCGGACGGAGCACTCGTACGCTCGACGAGAAGGGTCAGATCGTCGCGCGCAACGACCCGCACTCGCTCGCCCGGGGCGGCGCCCTCCCGGCAACGCGCAGCCCAGAGCTCCCCTTGCAGCCGTACCTGGCCGTCCGGTCGGCAGGCCGAGACCACCTCGGCATCGGAGCCGATCAGGGTCTCGGCGCCGACCTTGATCCGGTGGCGGCGCGAGATCCGCATCCACACGTAGCTCTCGCCGATCTCGACGATCGCCGCCACGCCGACGAGCACGAGCCCCCAGGGCATGGGCACGACGAAGAGAGCGAGAAGAACGGCGATGACGAAGAGCACGCCGTCTGAATGATGCCGGGGGTGAGACTCGAACTCACACGCCCTTGCGGGCAGGGGATTTTAAGTCCCCCGCGTCTACCCGTTCCGCCACCCCGGCGGGTCGGTTCAGCGCAAGTCTAAGGGCGCGCGGAAGACGTCTCTCATTGCCGGCCCGGTGTGAGCTCGCTGAGCGGGAACTTCTCCGGCGCGTCGCCGGTCGGGCCGCGGTAGTCGTCGCGGAAGTGGTCGAACGCGCCCTTGTCGAACGTCGGGCACGTCATCAGGTGCGTCCAGGCGGTGAGGTAGATTTTCTTGCTCGCGTCGGCGGGCCGCGGCGCGTGCACGTCATCCGGCAGTGGCGCGACGACGATGCCGTTGGGGTCGGGCTGGTACCACTGCACGATCTGCTGCACGACCGAGGCAGGGACGTCGGAGCCGTACTGGACGACCACGCCCCCGTGCTCGAGGTTGTGCACGACGGCGACCTCGTCGAGCGGCGCGTCGTACACGTTCCACACCACGGGCGCCTTCGGGCCGGGCGGATAGTGCGGGCCGCTCGTCGGCGGGAACGAGTTGTACTGGAAGCCCTTGCTGAGCTTCTCGATGTGCTGGCGGCCCATGGGCGGGAAGGTCTGCCGCGTGCAGACGCCGTCCTGGCCGCTCGCCTCGGCGCTCCCGCCGCGCACCGCAAGCGCGATTCCGACTCCGGCCACGGCGACGAGGATCGCGACCCCCAGCGCGACGAACCACAAATTGAACCTCCGTGCCCCACCACCATCGACGCGCCGCTGCGGACCCGCAGCCCTCTTCTGTGGGCCTTGGCTCGTGCGCGGAGGAGGCGGGACGCGGCTCTTCTTCTTCTTAGCCACGACTCGCCAAAGGTATCAAGCAGTCGCGCGGGCCTGTCCGCCGAAGAACCCCGCGACCGCGTCGATCTCGGTGACGACGGGCGCGGGCGGAAGCGCGTCGAGGAACCGGCGTCCGTAGGCGCGCGTGTGCAGCCGCGGATCGAGGATCGCGACCACGCCCTCGTCCCCGTGCCCGCGAATGAGCCGCCCGAAGCCCTGGCGAAGCTGCAGGACGGCTGCCGGGAGCGCGTACTCCCTGAACCAGTCTCCACCGTCGCGTGCGATGCGTTCGCAACGCGCCTCGACGAGCGGATCTCCCGGGGCGGCGAAGGGCAGCTTGTCGATCACGAGCAGCGAGAGCGACTCGCCCTGGATGTCGACGCCCTGCCAGAAGGTCGAGGTAGCGAAGAGGATCGAGTCGACTTCCTCACGGAAGCGCTCGAGCAGCCGCTCGCGCGGCGCGTCGCCCTGACGGAGGACGGGGAACGAGAGCTTGCCGCCACAGCGCTCGACGAACTCGTCGAGAGCCCGGTAGGACGATGTGAGGACGAGCGCGCGGCCGGCCGAGAGCCGGCAGAGAGAGACGATCTCGCCCGCAAGGCGGTCGTAGTAGCCCGGCGAGCGGGGCTCCGGAAGGCGCGTCGGGACGTAGACGAGCGCCTGGTCGCGAAAGTCGAACGGCGACGGGAGGACGAGTTCGCGCGCCTCGTCGAGCCCGAGGCGGCGCCTGACGAAGCGCGGGTCGAGGGTGGCGGAGACGAGGATGGCAGTCGTCTCGCTCTCCCAGAGGGACTCGCGCAGGAGACCCGAGACGTCCACCGGCGCCCACGCGATTGCGCCCGGCTCAGCCCACGACACACGGTCGGGGTCGTCCACGGCCAGGCAGCTCTCGACGTCCTCCGCGGCAACGAGCGTACGGCGAGCGAGCGCGTCGCCGTCCTCCCCCGTTCCGGCCAGGGCGTCGGCGAGGCCGCCCAGGGCCGAGGCGAGCGCGAGGCCGTGGTCCTCGAGCGCCTGCTGGTCGGCGCCCGTCAGGCGGCGGCGACCCGTCCCCGGGTCGAACGCGGCCACGAACCGCTCGCCGGCCGTGTCCACCTCGGCGAGCGCTCGCGCCGGCGGCGTCCGGCTCTCCTCACGGCAGTAGCGCTCGACGTCCCGCTCGAGCTGCCGCATGCGCGCAAGCGAGACGCGCCCGCCGAACCACGCCGCCGCGGCGTCCTCGAGACGGTGCGCCTCGTCGAAGACCACCGCGTCGTGCTCGGGCAGCACCGCGGCGCCGTCCGAGCGCGTGCGCAGGGCGAGATCGGCGAAGTAGAGTGCGTGGTTCGCGATCACCAGCTCGGCCTCTCCGGCCCGCTCGCGGGCTCGTTCCGCGTAACAGCTTCCGAAGAGCGGGCAGCGGCGGCCGGCACAGCGGTCTGGCCCGACCGAAAGCTCCGCCCAGAGCGACGCCGACGGCTCGAACTCGAGCTCGGCCCGATCACCGGTCTCCGTGGTCTCGACCCAGTCCCGCAAGCGCTCGAAGTCGGCTGCATCCTCCGCGGTCCGGAAGAGCCCGCCCAGCTGGTCGACGCCCTGAAGGCTCTTGCGGCACAGATAGTTCTGCCTCCCCTTGAGGACAGCGACGCGGACGTTCCTTCCCAGCGCGGTCGCCGCAGCCGGCACGTCCTTGGTCAGTAGCTGCTCCTGAAGCGCCTTCGTCGCGGTCGCGACCACGACGCGCTGGCCCGACTGGAGCGCCGGCAGGAGATACGCGAGGCTCTTGCCGGTCCCGGTCCCCGCCTCCGCGACGAGATGGTCGGCGTTCTCGAGCGCGTCGGCGACCTCGGCCGCGAGCGCCTCCTGTTCGGCGCGCGGCTCGAAGCCGGCAAGCGCGCCGGCCAAGCGGCCACCGGGTCCGAAGAACGCATCCATGCGGGACGACGAGCCTAGTTCAGGCTCCGGTCATCATAGAACGTACGTTCGCGCCGTGTCTGTGCCGCATCGTGCCGAAACGGGCCGGGGAAAAGTGTGCACTTTGCGAACCTTTTTGCGTTTCGCTTGCTTGACGGCCGCGAGCCCGTCCCTGTACGCTGCGCGAGCCAGATCCGGTAAGCCCTCGGGCTCGCCGGATTTGGCGTTTAAGGTCACGTATTCTGCGGCCGTACCAGACGAATGGGAGGAGCCCTCATGGGTTGGCTGGACAAGCTGCTGGGCCGCGGAAAGCAGACCGCGGGCGGGGCCACCGGATCTAGGAGCATGCAGGAGGAAGGCCGCCATCAGGAGGCCGCTGGCGAAGCCGAAGACCGCGCCGCGACACACGAGGACATCGCGCAGGAGGAGCGCAACCGCGCCGCGGAGGAACGCGCGGACGGGGACAGCACCTAGCTCACGAGAGGCGGCCGACCGGCCGCCTCTTCTCTTTCGCAGAGGGATCCGTCCGACGGCGCCACTAGCGTTTGTCGGTCCATGATCGCTTTTGTCGCAATCGTCGTCCTGGCCGGTGTCGCGGTGCTCGCAGTCTGGCTCAAGAAGGAGCTCGGCCAGCTGCACACATCTTCCGGGTCGCAGCTCTCCGAGCAGCTCTCGGAGCGGAATGCCGAGGTCGACCGGCGCCTCGCCGGGCTCGTCGAAACGATGGACCGGCGCCTCGGCGAGCTCGACCGGCGGGTCGATCACCGGCTCGAGAGCGCGGCGCGCACAGCGACGGCGATCCATCAGCAGCTGGGAAAGATCGGTGAGACGAACACGCAGATGCTCGACCGCGCAAAGGATCTCGCGCGTCTCGAGCAGGCGCTCCGTCCGCCGAAGGCGCGGGGCGGGTTCGGCGAGCTTCTCCTGGGCAACCTGCTCGCCGACACCTTCCCCCGTGACAAGTACGAGCTGCAGTACGGCTTCCGGAGCGGGGAGCGGGTCGACGCCGTAATCCGCCTCGACCGCTCGCTCGTGCCCGTCGACGCCAAGTTCCCGCTCGACAACTACACGCGCCTGATCGAGGCGGAGAACGATGCCGAGCGCGAGACCCACTCGAAGCAGTTCGTTCGTGACGTCAAGGCGCACGTCGATGCGATCGCGAACAAGTACATCCGCCCCGACGAGGGCACCTACGAGTTCGCGCTCATGTACCTCCCTGCGGAGGCCGTCTACTACGAGCTCGTCTGCAACCGCCTCGGAGGCGAGACCGGGCCGCTCGGCTACGCGCTCGAGCGCAAGGTCATCCCGGTGTCACCCTCCACTCTGCATGCCTACCTGCTCGTGATCCTTCTCGGCTTCAAGGGATTGCAGATCGAGGAGCACGCGCGCGAGGTCATGGCCTACTGCGCGCAGCTCGGGAAGGACTTCTCGCGCTTCAAGGAAGACTTCGAGCTCGTCGGGACGCACATCGGGCGGGCCCAGACCAAGTACACGGATGCCGAGAAGCGCCTCGGTCGCTTCGAGACGCGCCTCGAGCGAGCTGCCGACAGCGAGCTCGACCAGCCGGCTGAGACCGTGCAGGAGCTCCCGCGGGCGCTCGACGCCGCTTAGGCGAGCGCGGTCAGTAGCGAAGGAGTGCCCCGATGCCCTCGACGGGCTCGAGGTCGTGCCGGTCGCGTACGGCCCAGACACGTCCGCCGTGGACGAGCGTCTGGTGCACGGCGAGGTCGAGGCCCTCGTCGAACTCCTCCATACTCGTACCGTCGAGCGGGCATTTCCCGCCGTTGACCGCGACCCGGCCGCATTCCGGGCAGCGGAAAGCCTTGTGGTCGGTTCCGTCCTGAAAGAGGAGCAGCTCGACTCGGGCATCCGACGCGGCCTCGAGCGTCTGCTCCCAACCGGCGGATGCCCGGCCGTTTCGCCCCACCTCGTCGTGCCAGCTATCGAGGGTCTCCTTCTCCTTCTGGCTCCGATAGCTTTCGAGCACGGGGGCGGCCAGCTGGAGGAGCTCGGCAGGTGAGGCGTGGGCCTCTGCCGACGTCCAGCCGCTGATCGCGCCCCGCACCTCGTGCGAGAGCATCTCCTCGAACTCGGCCCGTAACTCCTCACCGGCGATGACGACGACCTGCACGGCTCCGAGCCTGCGCACGAGGCGGTCGAGGACCTCCGCCACGTCGCGCAAGTGCTCCTGGACGAGAGACTCGATATGCCGCTGGTACCGCGACTGCGACCAACCTCCCTGGTCATGCCTGCCGGGCGTGTCTTCGGTGTGGTCGGCGTAGTCCTCGAGCCGGCCGCCCCGCAGCCGGTAGAAGTGCCCCTGCTCGCGCCCCACCACGACCACCAGCGCCCCCTCCCCACGTCCGACGAGCGGGACGAGCGGCGCAAGGTAAAGCCTACGGTTGACCTTCACCTCGTCGGGCACGGCCTCAGTCAGAGGAAGCGTGCGCCAGATGTTGTCTGGGCCCGAGGAGAAGATCGCGAGACCGCGGGCGCCGTCGCGGCTGAACTCGCCCGTGTAGAAGTCGCGGATGCGAGCGAAGTCGGCCTTCAGGCCCGTCCGCTGCTCGTGCGTCAGCTCACGCCTGTTGGCGCCGTCGCCCTTGGCTGCCTCGTCGAGCAGCGAATGGAGGCGGGTGGCGGCGTCCGCAGGGGTCGGCGCCACCCGCGGATCGAGGTCGAGATAGAGGCTGATCGCGCAACCCTTCTCGGCCTCGAAGCGCGCCAGATCGCGAAGCTCGTCCCAGGTGATCGTGCGTGCCATCGGCTCCCAGCAGTACGTTTCCTAGGCAGGGCAAACTACACGAATCGGAACAATCGTTTGCATCCGCGCGTTTACTACGTAGAAGCATGAATTCTGTCGACAGAAAGGACTCCGTGAGCACGAACGACGTGCGCGAGCTGATCGTGATCGGCGGCGGCCCCGCCGGCTACACCGCCGCTCTCTATGCGGCGCGCGCGAACCTCAACCCGCTCGTCATCGAAGGTTTCGCCTGGGGCGGGCAGCTGATGATCACGAGCGACGTCGAGAACTATCCCGGCTACCCGACCGGCATCCTCGGTCCCGAGATGATGCAGGACTTCCGCA
>DATAOL010000208.1:0-4834 GCA_036265755.1 Gaiellaceae bacterium
CGGTGCAGCTCGAGCGGCCGCGCTTCTCCAGATACTGCTGGTGATAGTCCTCGGCCTCGTAGAACTCGGGCGCCGGGACGATCTCCGTGACGATCTTCTTGGGCCAGTGCAGCTTCTCCTGCAGCTCGTCGCGGGTGCGAATCGCGGCGGCCTCCTGCTCCGGCGAGTGGAAGAAGATCGCCGACCGGTACTGGGAGCCGATGTCCAGGCCCTGTCGGTTCTTCGTGGTCGGGTTGTGCTTCGTCCAGAAGACGTCGAGCAGGTCCTCGTACGAGACGCGCGCGGGGTCGAAGGTGACCTCGACCGCCTCCGCATGACCCGTGGTGTGCGAGCACACGAGCTCGTAGGTCGGGTTCGCGACGTCGCCGCCGGTGTAGCCCACGCGGGTCGAGACCACGCCCGGGATCTGGCGGAAAGCCGACTCGACGCCCCAGAAGCACCCTGCCCCAAACGTTGCCTTCTCCAAGCTCATCTCCTTTAGTCGTTCGACATGTTCACCTATTCGAACGCTGCAGGCTGTGCACGTGTTCCTCGGCTTTCGTGACTTCTTTGCGGGCCTTTTCCGCCTCGCGCTCGGCTGCCCGAGCGCGCTTCTGAGCCTCCTGGAGCGCCGCGCGAGCCTCGGTCAGCTCGCGCTTGCGGCGTTCGCCGGCCTCGTCGCGCCCACCGGCCTTCGCGGTGCTCCTGCGCCGTTTCGGCGGGACCGGCATGCCGGCGAGGCCGAAGCCAGACGGGGTCAGCTCCTTGGTCAGCCGCCCACGCTCGAGCAGGTCGCGCGCCTCCGGCTCCACGGCCGCCGCCCGGAGCGTCGATTCGAGCTTGCGCATGGTCACGTCTCCATCGACCACACCGCTTGCCGCGTCGAGCAAGGCGGCGATGGCGCGGCGCTCGCTCTCCTCGGCCCGGCGCAGGTCGTCCGGCTTGCCGCCGCGCATGAGCTCGGCCTGCCCTTCCCGGAGCTGGTCGCCCGCGGTCAGGAGCGCGCGGACGTTCATCCGCTCGCTGCGCGCGAGCTGGTTCGCGGCCCAGGCGGCCGCCGTCGGCTTGCGCGCCTGCTTGAGATGGTCGGCGGCCTCGCGCTCGCCGCCGCTTCGCAGCTCCTTCACCCGGGTGTCGCGCGCCTTCGTGAACTCGCCGAGCGGGAGCCCGTAGAGGCGGTCGATCTCCTTGTCCACGTCGATGGGCAGAGCCGAAACGTATCGCTTCGGCGCCGGGCCTTGAGCTAAGCCGCGCGCTCGGCCTCCAGTTCCTCGGCGAAGGCGAACGCCGCCGGATCGGTGGCCGCGACGCACGCCTCGGGAAGCGCCGCGCATCCGAGCCAGCGCACCTCGGGCCGCCACAGCAGGACTCCGATGCCGCCGAGGAGCGTGATGACGCCGTCGACAGCCACGGCGCCGCCGGCGCCGAGCCAGGCCGCCAGCCCGGCCGTGATGAGCGCGCCGATCGGAAGCACGCCGACGAAGGCCGCCGCCCAGATCGCCATGGCCCGCGAGCGCATCTCCTCCGAGCTCGCGGCTTGCACCACGACCGTCGAGAGCCCGATGAAGATGACACCGGTGAAGCCGCCGACGAGCGCGAGAGCGAACGAGAGCGGAACCCATGTCGAGATTCCGATCACGGCTATGGACGCTGCGCAGACGAGGTAGCAGACGATTCCGGGCTCGCCCTTGTTCGGGCGCCGCGCGAGGACGAGCAGCGCGACCGAGCCGAGCACCGACCCGAGCCCGATGAGGGAGATGAAGATCCCGAGCGTTCGCGGGCCCTCATGCAGCTGGAAGCGGACGAGCCCCGGGACCATGAAGGCGACCGGGGGCGTCGCGAACATACCCGCGAACACCATCAGGAGCATGAGGGACGCGAGGCTCCGCTGGCCGAAGACGTACCGAACGCCGTCGGCCATCGCGCCACGCACTCCCACCGCCACAGCGGCAAGCCTCGCCCGTGAAGACGGCAGCAGCGCGAGTGCGCCGAGCACGGCGAGGAAGCTGAAGGCGTTGAGCCCGAAGACCCAGGTGGGGCCGGCGGACGCGAGCAGGATCCCCGCGATCGCGGGCCCGACGAAGCGGGCCACCTGGAGTGAGAGGCTGTTCAGCGCGACGGCGCTCTCGAGATCCTCGTCGGGCACCGTTCCGGCGAGCATGGACTGGAAAGCAGGGAAGCTGAGGGTGCCGAGCGTCCCGCCGATGAATGCGAGGACGCCCATGAGGAAGACGGTCAGCTCGCCCGAGGCCCAGAGCAGCGCGAGCGCGATTGCAACCCCCATGTTCCCGCCCTGGAAGAGGAGCAGGATCTTTCGCCGGTCGAAATGATCGGCGAGGACCCCCGCCGGGAGCGCGAAGACGAGGTTCGGGATGGTGTTCAGAAACCCGATGACGCCCAGCGTCGCGGCCGACCCGCCGAGAAGGAGGACCACGTAGCCGAAGGCGCCCGCCTCGATCCAGCTCCCCGTCAGCGAGAGGCAGACGCCCGCGAAGTAGATCTGGAAGCGCCGGTGCCGCAAGGCCGACGCGCCTGCCTTCCAGTTGCGACTCCGCTCCTCCGGTCCTGCGTCGCGCTCGGGCGGCGACGTGCCGAGGAACGCGTGAACGCCGCCCGTGACTGCGTATGCGTCGAAGCCCCTGTCCCTCAGCCAGTGCGCCACACGGACGCTCGTCGCCTCGCGCAGTCAGGTGCAGGCGAGAACGACGGCCCGGTCACGCGGGAGCTCGTCCAGGCGGGACGGAATCTCGTCCGGAGGCATCCGCCTCGCGTCGGCGAGCTCGGTGGTGTCGTCCTCGTGCCGGCGCACATCGACGAGGACCGCTCCGTCCGCCAGCAACCCGTGCGCCTCAGCGGGCGAGATCCGCAGCGACGAGCGGCGGACCGCGGAAGGGATGTGGTACCGCCGGGTCGGTGCGGCCATCAGGAAGGAGAGACTAGGGCCAGAGCGGCGCGCGGTCGAACCGCTCGAGCGACTTCCAGTCCTCCCTGACCGGAGCGAAGACGTCGATCATGATCGCGCCCTTCGGGCCGGTGTGCACCTCGTGCGGCGTGTTCGCGGGGATCGACCACGTGTCGCCGGGCCCGAGGTCGCGGGTCTCGTCGCCGACGCGGAACTCGCACGACCCCGAGATGAGCATCCCGAGCTGCTCGTTCTCATGGCTGTGCTCGGGGACGTGGCTGCCCGGCTCGAGCTCCACGAGGCCGAGGGTCAAGCGGTCGCCGTGCACGACGCGGCCTGCCACCCCCTCCCAGATCTTCTGGGGCTGGAGCCCGCTCGTCTCCTCGAATGCGCCCACCAGAATCGATCCTAACCCAGGCGGCTCCGCATTTCGCGCGCTCCCGCGCAGGAATATGCTCAACGCAAGCAACCGGAGGTCGCCATGTCTTTGAAGCTGAACATGCTGCCGCCGAGCGTGAACAACATGTCCGTTCGCGTCTTCGTGCGTGCTGCGGGGCTCCCCTTCGAGGAGGAGAACGTCTGGGGCCAGACCGGATCCGACGAGTACAAGGCCAAGGTCCCGTCCGGCCTGACGCCGTCGATCGAGACGGAGGGGCTGCCCAAGGGCGCGATGTGGGAGAGCTGCGCCGTGATGATGTACCTCGCCAACCGCGAGGGGCTCTCGAACCTCTATCCGACAGACGTCGAGCGCCGCGCGATGGTGGACAGCGCCAACTTCTACACGCTGAGCATCCTGTATCCGCTCGTCGCACGGGCAACCTATCCCCGGCTCAGCTTCTCCGGCTATCCCGGGGAGGTCTCGACCTCGGCGGCATCGGATGAGGACAAGGAGTCCGCGCGCAAGGCGGCCGAGGACGCGATTCCGGCGATCCTCGAGGTCTACAACCAGTTCTTCCTCGCCGACAGCCCCTTCATCGGTGGGGACGAGCCGTCCATCGCGGACATTCGCCTGGCGAGCACGCTCGAGTTCCTCGCCATCACGGACATCGAGATTCCGGGGTGGCTCAAGGACTACATGGACCGGGTCGAGTCGTCGCTGGGCGAGGCCTACAGCGAACCGGCCGGCGACGTCCGCGGCTACATCGCCCAGGCCACCGAAGCGGTGACGAGCTGAGCCAGACCGCCGAACGATGATGCGACAAGGAAGGCCTCCGGGGCCCTCCTTTCGTCTACAGCCCTGCCTTGAGCGCGCGGATGCGCTCGTAGGAGACCACGAGCCGCGCCCGCGGGATGTCGCCCGCCGTCGCCGCGGCCATGAGCGAGTGGAACACGCTCCGCGACGCAGCCTCGGAGCCGGTCACGAGCAGGAGGTCGGTGCCGGCCCGCGCCGCCCGCACAGCGAGCGGATCAGTTGGGATGCCGCGGGCGTGCGCAGCTCCGTCGAGGGAATCCGTGATCGTCACTCCGCCGAAACCGAGCTGCCGGCGAAGGAGCCCGATCCCCACCGGGCGCGACCAGCCCGCGGCGAAGCGTCGGTCGTATGCGTCGTACACGGCGTTCGAGAGCATCACCAGCGGGATGCCGTCGGCGATCGCCCGGCGATAGGGTTCGAGGCCCGGGTCGAGCTCGCTTCTCGTCGCCCCGATCCGGACGACCTCGTCGTCCGTGTTCCGGATCGCATAGCCCAGCCCCGGGAAGTGCTTCATCGTCGCAAGCGCGCCGCGGTCGGCGAGGCCGAGGGCGAAGGCGTTCGACAGGCGCGACGTCTTCCCCGCTCCGAACGACCATGTACGGCCCTGTTGGTACATGAACGACGAAGTCGAGGCAGGCACGTCCGCCACTGGTGCGAAGTCCGTGTTGAGGCCGAGGTCGAGGAGAGCGGAGCCGGTCCTTCTCCCCTGCCGGCGCGCGGTCTCGTTGGAGCCGATCTGTCCCATCTGCGGCGGCGAGAGG
>DATAOL010000209.1:0-4295 GCA_036265755.1 Gaiellaceae bacterium
GAACCTTGTCCCGGGGTTGATGGCGCACGGTGCGGCTGGAGCCCCGGCCCCCTACCGGGGCTCCGCTATCGCTACGAGGAATTTCGGCTGGCGGATTACGCCGCGCCCGGAGCGAGCCGGCGTCCAGCGCGGAGGAGGGCAGTCGTCCGCGAGTGACGCTCGGCCCGGCGGCCTGCGGCGAGGATGGCCGCAAGCTCTCCGCTCCGGGCACGGCGCAGGAGATCGAGGTGGCGTTCCCTGTCGTATGCAAGGTGCCGTTCGGGCTGCACGCTTACTGGACGGGGTACGCAGGCGTAATCTTCCCGCATGGAGGCATCGCTTTCGGACGCCGCGCTGGTCGCCCGGTGCCGCACTGGGGACGAGGCCGCCTGGGCCGAGCTCGTGAAGCGCTTCTCGCGTTACGTGTATGCGATCGCCACGCAGGGGTTCGGGCTGCGGGCCGACGACGCCGAGGACGTCTTCCAGGAGGTCTTCGCGCGTACGTTCCAGCACCTCGACCGGCTTCGGGACGACGAGGCCATTCGCCCCTGGATCGCGCAGCTGACCCGGCGGCTCTCGATCGACCGCATCCGGGCAGGCTCCCGCGAGCAGCTGAGCGACGAGGACATCGAGCCGCCCGGGACGGACGAGACGCTCGAGCAGCTCGACGAGGCGCTGACCGTTCGCGAGTCCTTGGCCGAGCTCTCGGAGTCGTGTCAGGAGATCCTCGACCGCTTCTTCGCACGCGACGAGAGCTACCAGACCATCGGCGATGCGCTCGAAATCCCGTCCGGAACGATCGCGAGCCGCATCTCCCGCTGCCTCGCGAAACTTCGCGAAGCCCTCGAGGGAAGAAAACCCGGGGCTGAACCGTCCTGAGAACGATGAGCTCGACCGGCAAATACGACGAAGAGAGGCTCGGACAGCTGCTCCGGGCCCTGCCCCCTGCCCCGGAAGGCTGGGTGCGCGCAGCCCAGGAGCTGCCGCGCAGCAAGCGGGAGCTCGACGACATCGTGGAACGGGCCGTCGCGGACGAGGCTTTCCGCCAGGCGCTCGTCGCGGATCTCGAGCGAGCGCTCCGAGAGGTGGGCTACGAGCCCGACTCACTTCCCCTCTCAGAGTTGCGCCGGCGTCTCGACACGACGGACTAGCGCCCTCGTCTTCGGAGGAGGTCGGATCCCCCAGCCCGGCTAGCGGAGGATTCGCGAGCGCGAGCGAGAATTGGCGAGTCAACCCGACCAAGGAAGGCTCGCATGACCATCCTCTGGATCATCATCATGATCGTCGCGATCGCCGGCATTGTCTGGCTCGTCTCGCGCCGCCGCAGCCGCGGCACCGTCTAACCCGTTCGGGCGTTTTCAAAGGCCGCCGAGCCTGCCAGAATCTGCTGACTTCTCGGAGGGGCTCTCATGCAGGTCGTCGAGCAGCGGACGTGGACGAACGATGATCTCGCTGCGCTCTTCGACCGGTTTTTCCCGGCCCTTTATGACGTCGCCGTACGCGTGCTCGGGTCCCAGGAGGACGCTGGGGCAGCAGTCGGGCGCGCGTTCGCGCGAGCGTCCGCAGAGCTGAGCCGGCGTCAGGTCGATGACATCCGCCCCTGGCTCTACGGGCTCCTCGCGGCGGAGCTCCCGCACCGGCGGCGAGCGCCGCCCATCCAAGACGGCTTCGCCGAGCTCGATCTCGATCGCCTGACAGGTGCCGACGCGCTCGCGCAGCGGCCTGACGTCGCCCTCGGAGTCTGGCGGGCCGCCTCCGCGCTTCCGGTCGGAGACTACATCCTGCTCGATCTCCAGCTGCGCCACGGCCTGCGCGATTCAGAGCTCGGCCACGCCCTCCAAATCGACGTCCGCAGCATCGAGAGGCGGCTCGACCAGGCTCGCGACCTGCTCGAAGCGGTCGAGGCTCCGATCCCCCCGGTCGCCGTATTCGCCGCGCTCGCCCCCGTCGCCCCGCCGAGCGAAGTCCGGGAGCAGGTGTGGAAAGCCTTGACCGCCGGCCCCGCGCCCAAAGAGGCCCGGACGAGACCCGCATTCGCCGTTCCATGGAAGCCGATTCTCATCGCAGCCACGATCGCGCTGCTCGCCGCGGCGGCGGCCGCAGGCGCCTTCTACGCCGCGTCGGGGTCTCGCGTCCACGATCCGACCTCGGTGCGCAGCACGTCGCACAGCACCGAGCACGGGTCCGCGGATCCCGATGTCGAGGTCACCTGGGACCCGAGCCCGGATGCGAGCGGCTACTCCACGTCCTGGAGCGCGGAGCCCGAGACGCCCGACGAAACGGTCGACCTGCCCGGGACCGCGACCGGTACGACGGGCCACCTCAAGCCCGGGACGAGCTGGTTCAACCTCCGGACGCGCGGCACCAACGGGCACTGGACGAACACGGTTCATCTCGGGCCGTTTCTCATCCTTCCGGACACCGTCGTCCCCGAGACGACCATCACCTCCGGGCCAAAGCGATACGGCACCGCGAAGGCGACATTCGAGTTCTCCGCGAGCGAAAGGGCGACGCTCCAATGCAGCCTCGACGGCGCGGCGTTCGCAGCCTGCGTGTCGCCGAAGAGTTATCCGCATCTGAACCGCGGGCGCCACAGTTTCCGCGTGCGTGCCGTCGACGCCGCGGGGAACATCGATCCCACTCCGGCTCAGCGGAAGTGGCAGGTCGACACCAAGCCTCCCGAGACGGCGCTCCTGAATGCACCCGACGAATACGCGCAGGCTGAGGCGCGCTTCACGTTCAAGTCGAGCGAGGCGCACTCGACCTTCGAATGCAAACTCGACCAATCGAAGTACGAACCCTGTCGCTCGGGCAAGACCTACCGATCTCTCGAGGACGGACCACACCGCTTCCATGTGCGCGCAGTCGATCGCGCAGGGAACCCGGACTCCTCCCCGCCACGGCGCAGATGGGTGGTCGACACGAAGCCGCCCGAGACGGCGTTCACGTCCGGCCCGGCGGATCCTTCCCACAAGGCGACGGGGACGTTCGCTCTCGCGAGCGAGTCGAGCGCCACGTTCGAATGCAAGCTGGACGGCCACGCCTGGGGCGGCTGCAACGGAGTCTCAGCGCTTCGGGACGGGAAGCACGTCTACCGGGCACGCGCCAGGGATCGCGCGGGCAACGTCGACCCGACCCCGGCCGAATGGCGATGGCGCGTCGACCTTCCGCCCGAGACCTCGATCGCGGCGGGCCCATCGGGACCGGTCTCCGCCAAGTCGGCCACCTTCCGCTTCTCTTCGTCCGACTCGCACGCAACGTTCCAGTGCCGGCTCGACGGGGGCAAATGGACACCCTGTGCCTCGGGCAGGAGCTACTCAGGCCTAGGGCAGGGCGAGCACACGTTCCGCGTGCGCGCGAAGGATGCTGGCGGCACTGTCGACCCGAGCCCGGCGAGCCGTTCCTGGTCGGTGGACACGGCTGCGCCGAACACGACGATCACCTCGGGCCCGAAGGCGTCCACCGGATCGAGATCGGCGACGTTTTCCTTCAGCTCCTCCGAGAGCGGAGTGTCGTTCCAGTGCCGCCTCGACGGGGGGTCGTGGCAGCCGTGCTCCTCACCCCGGAGCTACGGCGGCCTGAAGAAGGGCGCGCACGTGTTCCGCGTGCGGGCGATCGACGCGGCGGGCAATGTCGACTCCTCGCCGGACGCGTGGAGCTGGACGATCCACTAGACAGAAAACGAGCTCACGCCCAGCTAGGATGGTGTCATGTGGCTGAAGCGCCTCTTCGGTAGAGGTGAGAATGCGTCCCCAGGCGGTCGCGCTCCGAGCAAAACGGAAGCGGAACAGGACCGGGAGGACCGCCAGAAAGATTTCATGACCGAGCAGGTGCGGCAGCGGGACGAAGACGAATCCCACATGCAAGACGAGCCTTCTTGATACGGCCGAGGCTCGACGGCGGTCGACGGGGCTATCGCGCCAGGACCTAGGCTCGAGAAAGGCCGCGCTCGTCGACCGAGCGAGAGCTGCCCGCGTGCGTAATGCAGGCAGCTCTCCCTCGACTTGGCGTCAGTACGCGGTTCGCCTCCGAGTGCCTCGACCCACGAGAGCGCGATAGACGAACAGCAGAAGGATCGCTCCGGCGATCGCTCCTAGCCAGGTACTGAAGTCAAAGAACTCGTCGATCGGGTCACCGAAGCCGAGTGCCTTGACAATCAGGCCGCCGATGAATGCGCCGGCGATGCCAATCAGCGTCGTGATGATGAGACCCCCGGGATCGTCTCCGGGAAGCAGTGCTTTTGCGATCACCCCGGCGAGGAGCCCGAGAATGATCCAGGCGATGATCCCCATGTCACCTCCAGTTGCTTTCCGCTT
>DATAOL010000210.1:0-11074 GCA_036265755.1 Gaiellaceae bacterium
CGCGGGCGCGACATCGCGATGATCTTCCAGGACCCGATGACGAGCCTGAACCCCGTCCTCACGATCGGCCGGCAGATCAGAGAGGCGCTCGAGGCCCACTTCGACCTGAGCAAGTCGGAGGCAATGAGGCGCGTGTCCGAACTGCTCGACCAGGTCGGCATCCCGAGTCCCGAGATCCGGCTCCGCGACTATCCGCATCAGTTCTCGGGCGGGATGCGCCAGCGCGCGATGATCGCGATGGCGCTCGCCGGCGAGCCCAAGCTCCTGATCGCGGACGAGCCGACGACCGCGCTCGACGTCACGATCCAGGCTCAGATCCTCGACCTTCTGAGGAACCTTGTCGAGGAACGGGAAACCGCGCTCATCCTCATCACGCACGACCTCGGCGTCGTCGCCGGCATGTGCGAGCGGGTGAACGTGATGTACGCCGGGATGTTCATGGAGACCGGGAGCGCCGACCAGCTCTTCAGCCGTCCGCGCCATCCGTACACGCTCGGGCTCCTGCAGAGCGTGCCGCGTCTCGACGCCGAGCGGAAGACGAAGCTGCACCCCATCGAGGGAGTTCCGCGAGACATGCTGCGCGCGCCGCAGGCCTGTCCTTTTCAGCCGCGCTGCCGCTTCGAGGTCGAACAGTCGAGCCTCGAGGTGCCACCGCTCCGCGAGCTCGAGCCGGGGCACATGGTCGCTTGCTTCAACCCGGTCCCCGTGGAGGAATGGCAGCGGTCGAGGGCGGCAGCAGTTGGCTGACCAAGCGGGCAACGGGGGCCGCGAGGGCCCGCTCGTCGAGGTCGAGAACCTCAAGGTCTGGTTCCCGATCAAGAGCGGCATCTTCCTCGACCGCCATATCGGGGACATCAAGGCCGTCGACGATGTCTCGCTCACGATCCAACGTGGCGAGACGCTCGGCCTGGTCGGCGAGTCGGGCTGCGGGAAATCGACTGTCGGGCGGACGATTCTGCGGCTCTACGAGCCGACCGCGGGCAAGGTCTTCTTCGACGGCGTCGACATCACCAACCTGGGCGAGAACGAGCTCCGGCCTCTGCGGCGCCGCATGCAGATGATCTTCCAGGATCCGTACGCCTCGCTCAACCCACGGCACAGCGTCGGCAGGATCGTGGCCGAGCCGCTCCGCGTCCACGGGCTCTCGGGGAGGAAGGAGAGCGGCAAGCGGGTGCGGGAGCTGCTCGAGATCGTCGGCCTGCCGGTGGACGCGGTGTCGCGCTATCCGCACGAGTTCTCGGGCGGCCAGCGCCAGCGCATCGGGCTCGCCCGCTCCCTCGCGCTCAACCCTGATTTCATCGTCTGCGACGAGCCGGTCTCCGCGCTCGACGTCTCGATCCAGGCTCAGATCATCAACCTGCTCGAGAACCTGCAGTCGGACTTCGAGCTCACCTATCTCTTCATCGCGCACGACCTCGCCGTCGTGCGGCACATCTCCGACCGCATCGCCGTCATGTATCTGGGCAAGATCGTCGAGATCTCGGCCGCGGCCCACCTCTACGATGAGCCGCTCCATCCCTACACGATCTCCTTGCTCTCGGCCGTCCCGATCCCCGATCCGGTCGTCGAGCGCGAGCGGAAGACGATCCTTCTCGCGGGCGACGTCCCGAGCCCGGCGAACCCGCCCTCCGGATGCCGCTTCCACACCCGCTGTCCCTACGTTCAACCGACCCGTTGCCACGACGAGGAGCCTGCGCTCCGCCGCCTTGCGCCGGGGCATGTGGCGGCCTGCCACTGGGCGGAGGACATCAACGCCGGCAAGCTCCAGCCGACGGAAGTGCAGCCGGAGCTCGTGGAGCCTGCGCTTGCTCCGGCCTGGGAGCCTCCGCCGAGCTAGGACACCGCGCCCGCAAGCTCCGCAGCGCTCGTCACGGGCGTCTGGCAGGCGAAGCGCTCGCAGACGTAGGCCGCCGGCCGTCCGCCGACGAGCGGCTTCCCCGCGAGGAGCGGCACCTCGTCGGTCGGCTCCGGCGCGAACGCGAACACGGTGTTCGGCCGGAAGCCGGCGAGCGCGGCGCGGCGAAGCTCCTCCGACTCACCGACGACCGCGACCTCACGCGGCGGCGAGAAGTGGAGATCGAGGGCGCAGAGCATGTGCCCGAAGGCGCTCGGAGCTCGCTCCAGCAGGGGGCGCACGAGCCTGAAGACGGATACGGCCGTCCGCTCGAACTCCTCGCTCCCCCAGATCCGGGCGAGGCGGAGCATGACGTAGGCCATCATCGAGTTGCCCGAAGGAGTGGGGTGGTCGTCGAACTCCTTGCGCCGGGCGACGAGACCTTCATGGCCGACGAACCAGCCGCCGCGCTCGGCATCCGCGAACGTCTCGGCGTGTGCGGCCAGCAGGTAGGCCTCCTCCAGCCAGCGGAGGTCGCCGCTGGCCCAGTGCAGCTCGATATAGCCGTTAGCGACGTGGGCGTAATCCTCGAGGTAGCCGTCGATCTTGGCAACGCCTTCCCGATACGTCCGGCGGAGGAGACCGTCGTCGTCCGCCATCGTCTCGCGGAGAAAGCGACCCAGCGCGAGGGCGACGTCCAGATAGTCCGGGCGGTCGAGCCTGTGCGCGGCCTCCGCGAAGGCGGCGAGCGCCATTCCGTTCCAGGCCGTGATGACCTTGTCGTCGCGAAGCGGCTGCGTCCGTGCGGCGCGCACCTCCAGCAGCTGGCTCCGCGCATCCTCCGGTACCTCCGCACGGATGATCGAGCGCCCGTGCTCGAAAGACTGCAGCCATTCGGGATGGGGCTCGCCGAGCACCTTCTCCACCTCGTCCGGAGTCCAGGTGTACGTGAGCCCTTCGACGCCGTCCGTGTCAGCGTCCTGCGCCGAGGCGAAGCCGCCCTCCGGCAGTCGAAGCTCCCGCACCATGTAGTCGAGGGTCGCCTCGACTATGCGGCGGTACCGCTCGTCTCCCGTCACGAGCCAGGCGTGCAGGTACACCTGTGCGAGGAGCGCGTTGTCGTAGAGCATCTTCTCGAAATGGGGGACGAGCCAGGCCTCGTCCACCGAGTAGCGGTGGAAGCCGCCGCCGAGCACGTCGTACATCCCGCCCGCCGCCATGCCGTCGAGGGTGGCCCGCACCATCTCGAGGGCGTCGTCCCGGCCCGTGCGCAGGAGAAGCTCGAGGTTCGAGGCCGGCGGGAACTTCGGCGCCCGTCCGAACCCGCCGCTGCGGGGGTCGAATTCGGCGCGCAGCGAGGAGACCGCATTCGAGATCAGCTCCGAGGTAAGCGGCTCGTTGGAGGGGCCTCGATCGCTCGCCTGCCTGATCGCGCCGACAAGAGCGTCGGCCTGCTGCTCCAGCTCGGTGCGGCGCTCCTTGTAGGCCTGCGACACGGCGAGGAGGAGCTGCCGGAAGCTGGGCATGTTGTAGCGGGGCTCCGGCGGGAAGTACGTGCCGCCGTAGAACGGCCGTCCGTCGGGGGTGAGGAAGACCGTCATCGGCCAGCCGCCGTGCCCGGTCATGGCGACGACCGCCTCCATGTAGAGGCCGTCGACGTCCGGGTGCTCCTCCCGGTCGACTTTCACCGGGACGAAGCGCTCGTTCATGAGCGCGGCCGTTTCATCGTCCTCGAAGGACTCGTGCTCCATGACGTGGCACCAGTGACAGGCCGCGTAGCCGATGGAGAGGAGAATCGGCTTGTCCTCGTCGCGCGAGCGCTCGAAGGCATCTTCGCCCCACGGGTACCAGTCGACCGGGTTGTCCGCGTGCTGGAGGAGGTAGGGGCTGGTTTCCTGGGCGAGCCGGTTCGGCACTAGCGCTCCTTCCGCTGATACTGCCCCGCCTCCGGGTCGCGAGCACCGAGCCAGAGGCGGCTCTCGCTTGCAGCGGAGGCCGCGAGCATTGGCGAGAGCGAGAGGTGATTCTGGTCTTGTGTGACCGCGGGTCGGAGGCCGGCGTGTATTGCCGGATGGGGCACTAGGTGAGCTTAGCCCCGCGCGTCTCGCGTCCGAAGAGCGTCACGACCGCGCCCGCAACCATTACGAGCGCGACGAAGACGAGCGACCAGACGGTGTCGCCAGTCCAGTCGATCAGGGAGCCGAAGAGGTATGGGCCGCCGATCGCCGCGCCCTTGCCGACGCCCTCGGCCATCCCGAAAGCGCTCGAGCGCAGGCGGGTGGGGAAGAGCTCGGCCGTGTAGGGATAGACCGCTCCCCACGCTCCGAGGTTGAAGAAGCCGACGAAGAAGAGTGCCGCAACGAAGACCGGCTCGGACTCCGCCAGCGCGAACGTTATGCCGCTCACGCCGCCGAGCGCGAGGAAGAGGGTCAGTGTGGGCTTGCGCCCGATGCGCTCCACGAGCCAGATCGACGCGGCGTAGCCCGGGAACTGCGAGAGCGCCGAGAGCGCCAGGAGGAGATAGACGTTGATGGAGAAGTGCTTCTCGCCCTGGAGCACGAACGGGAGCCAGAGGAAGAGCCCGTAGTAGGAGATGTTGAGCGCGATCCAGACGAGCGCGATCATCACCGACGTGCTGCGGAGCTTTTCCGACACGAGCTCGCGGACGGAGCTTTTCGGCTCGGGCTCGACCTCGAGCTCCTCCGGCGCCACGAACTGCCCGGTGATCTCCTCGAGGACGTCGGCCGCCTCTTCCTTCCGATCGTTGCGTGCGAGCCAGTACGGGCTCTCGGGCAGCGACAGGCGGGCGAGGAACGCGAGGAAGGCCGGGAAGGACGCGGCCAGGAAGAGGTAGCGCCACCCGTTGTCGCCCCCGACCTGGTCGAGAAAGAGCCAGGAGAGCCCCGTCGCCAGGAGGAGGCCCACCGGCCAGAAGAAGTCCAGGAAGACGAGGAAGCGTCCACGGTTCTGCGGCGGCAGATACTCGGAGAGCATCGACGGGTCGACCACGAGAAGCGCTCCGAGGCCCATGCCGGCGAGGAAGCGGAAGGCGGAGACGGACCAGGGCCCCCAGGCAAGCGCGGTCAACGCGGTGAAAGCGGCGTACCAGAGGATCGCCGAGACGAAGATGCGCCGGCGCCCGATCCGGTCTGCGAGCCGGCCGAAGACGACGCTGCCGACGAGCGAGCCTGCGAGCGCGGAGGCGGTGATCCAGCCGGCGAGGCTCCCGGAAAGGCCCCAGATGGACGTGAAGATCGGAACCGTGAAGCCGACGAGGAGAATCTCCATCGCGATGAACGTCCACGCGAAGCCGGTGACCGCAACTGCGCGCCGGTGAAACTTCGTGAAGCCGCCGATCCGGAGGACGTCCTCGACGTCCAGGCGGGTGGTGGGGGGTGCGGGTGCCTCGACGACTGCCATGTGCGCTACTCTCTCCTAGGTTTACGCCTGTGAGTCGATAACTAATGGCTAAGTCTACCACGCAGCTCTTCGAGCACGAGGCCCTCGCGGTCGTCCTGCAGGTGAGAAGAGGCGCTCTGCAGGCCCTTCTCTGGAACCGCGCGCGGCCTCCTTTCGAGGGCTCCTGGGCCCTCCCGGGCGGCGTCCTCGAGGCCGGGGAGACTCTTGAAGAGTCCATTCAGCGCCATCTGGCGACCAAGGTCGATGTCCGTGACCTGTCCCATCTCGAGCAGCTCGAGACGCTGAGCGAGCCCCGCCGGCACCCGGAGAAGCGGCTCGTTGCGACCGCCTATCTCGGCCTCGTCCCGGCCGGGGTCGACCCGAAGGTCCCGGTGGACACGGGTTGGCATCCGGTGGAGGACCTGCCCGAGCTCGCGTTCGACCACCTTACGATCGTCCTCGCCGGCCGGGAGCGCCTGCGCGCCAAGCTCTCCTACACGAACATCGGCTTCGCGCTCGCGCCGCCGAGCTTCACGATCGCGGAGCTCCGTGGCCTCTACCGCGCCGCGCTAGGTCACGACCTCTCGGCGACGAACCTGCAGCGGATCCTGCTCCGGCGCGAGCTGCTCGAGCCGACGGGCGAGCAACGCCCGCCCGGGCGTGCGGGCGGGCGTCCTCCTTCGGTCTATCGCTTCCGTGACCGGTCGCTCGAGGTCACGGACCAGTTCGCGGTCCTGCGGCCTCCCGGCTAGATCAGCCCGCAGCGGCGCGCCGTCAGGGGCCAGGGGTAGAAGCCGCGTCCCGCGCGAAGCGCGCGCTCGGCGACCCACATCTGCTCGAAGGGCGCCCAATGGTCGGCCGTCCCCTTGCGCCTGAGGAGAGCCGCCGCGTACGTGCGCTGGAACGTCAGGTCCATCTGCAGCCCGCCGTAGTAGGGGGCATTGGGATCCCTCCAGGCTCCCTCCCAACGGTGGAGGCAAAGCCATTCCGCGAGGTGCGGAGGGTGCTTCGCGCGATACCGGGCGCGCGCCGCCTTCGTCCGCCAGGCATGGCGGAGCCAGCGTCGATACGCGAGAAGCGAGTGAAACTCCGCGCGGGTGCGATGCAGCTGTGGAGCGTCTCGGCGCATCAGGTTGGACAACCGGCGGGCGGTGACCTTGAACCAGGTCGCACGTTGCCAGAGATACCGCGTCGTCGCGGTCTCTGCCCACGGGTCGGGAGCCTTGTTCGTGGTCGTGGTGGTGGTCTGGTCGGTGGTCGTCGGATCTGTCGTGGTCTCCTGTGCGAACGCCGCGTGAGACCACAAGAGTGCAATCACTGTGGCGAGCAGCAGTCCGCCCGCGCGCAATGCCTTCACGTAGGAACCCCCTTGATCGGGAACGAGGTCGGGCCGCCGCTTGGGCGTGAGGACGGCCAGGGCGCGTCGCCGGAGTTGCCGCAGCGGCGGCGCGCGCTCAGTAGCTGTTACCGGAAGCGCGCTACGTTACACTCAGCCGAGATGCTCTGGTTCACCATCTTCTTCTTGGTGATCCTGAAGATCCCGGCCGCGTACCTCGGCTATGTGATCTGGTGGGCTGTCAAGGACCCGCCGGAACCGGGCACCGGTCTCGCCTACGACCGCGTGCGCCCGAGCGAGGACGACGGCGGCGGACCGGCCTGGCGCCGTCCCACGAGACATCCCGTTCCGGGCCGGCGGCCCGGGCCACACGGCTCTCCCGAGCGGCGGCCCCACCCGGCCCTCGCCCCCGGACGCGCTGAGAAGCGGTCGTGAGCGTCCACGAGGGGAACAGCGGGCCCGCCGGGGGCGCGGCCTCGACGGTCGCGGGCTTTCTCTCCGCGTTCGCAATCTTCGCCGCCATCGGCGGGCTCGTCTACTACCCGGGCCGAGTGGCGACCGCGGCCGTGCTGGTCGCTCTTATCTCCGCCGGGATCGGCGGATTCCAGCGCGGTTTGACCGCTTTCGCGGTCGCCTTCGCGGGGCTCTGCTGGTTCGCCGGAATGGTGATCGCGATCGCGCTGGAGCGCCCGGTCTTCTGAACCGGCCCGCAGATCCCCCTAAGGAGGGATTGCGACACGGCCGATACACAGGTCGGGTACGTGGTTAACCCTCGAGAGTTAGGCGGCACTTGGGTAGCTTCAGGCTTCGGCTCGTAACGTATTTCCTACTTCTGGCCTTGCTTCCGCTTCTGGCGGCCTCTTGGGCCTTCAGCGAGGTCGCGAAGAGGGGGGAGGTCGGCAACGTCGACGCACGCCTGAACGCCGCGCTTCGCGTTGCGATCAACGATTACTCGCGCCGCGTTCGTGTCGATCTGACCGGAACGGCCACCTCGCTCGCGCATGCCACCCAGGTGCAGCAGGCCTTCCAGACGCACAACCGCAACGCTCTTGTCCGCCTTGCGCGGACGCTTCCCCACGTCGGGTTCTACTCCGGCGACCAGCTCCTCGCCGGCGAGGAGCCGCACGGGCTGACGGTGACGCGGACGTCCTCGGTGTTTTCGACCGGTGGCGCGCTGATCGGCCGCATCGTCGTCTGGACCCCGCTCGACCGCACCCTCGTCGGATCGTTGCGCGCGGGGGCCGGGCTCGCGGCCCCGGACAAGGTCCTCCTCGTCCGGGGCGGCCATGTCCTCACCGGCCCGCAGGAGCTGTTGGGAGCGGACGTCGCACCGATGCCGCAGCCGGACTACCTGAATCTGGGCGGGACGAAGTACCGCGGCGTCACCGCGCCGATTCTCGAGACCGACCCGCCGCTGACGCTCGCCGTCCTCACGCCTACGAACGCGATCGACGACGCGGTCTCGTCCCTCCGCGAGCGGTTCCTTCTGTTCGCCTTTCTCGCGCTCGCGATCGTCGCGCTCCTTTCCTGGCTCCTCGGGCGGACGATCGTCCGGTCCCTCCGCGAGCTCGCCGACGCCGCCGGCGCTGTCTCCCGGGGTCAGTTCGGCCAGCGCGTGCCGGTACGTGGACGGGACGAGTTCGCCACTCTCGGACGCGCCTTCAACGAGATGTCCGGCCAGCTCGCCGCTGAGCGCGGACGGGTGCAGGACGCGGTCGACCGCTTCGGTAAGGCCCTCGCTGCCACGCATGATCCCTACACGCTTCTCAACGTGATCGTCGAGAGCGCCGTCGAGGCGACCGGTGCCGCGGGTGGACGGCTCGTCGTCGACGGCGAGGAGCAGGCGCGAGCGGGCGATCCCGCCGAGGGGGGCGGCAAGCCGCTGGTCATCCCGCTCGGCCCAGAGGGGGGCGAGGACGCGATGCTCCTGCTCACCCCGGCCGGGACGGACTTCGGCGATCAGTCACGCGAGCTCGCTCTCTGGCTGGGCTCCCAGGCCGCCATCGCTCTCGAGAACGTCCGGCTGCACCGACTCGTCGCCCGGCAGGCGAGCACGGACGGACTGACGGAGCTCGCGAACCGCCGCGAGTTCGAGGACTCGCTCGCCAACGAGATCAGCCGTGCCGAGCGCTTCGGCGGCAGCCTCGCGCTCATCCTCGCCGACCTGGACAACTTCAAGCAGGTGAACGACCGCTTCGGCCACCAGGCTGGCGACGAAGTTCTCAAGGCTTTCGCGGACATCCTGCGGGAGACCGTCCGCGACATCGACGTCGCCGCCCGCTACGGCGGCGAGGAATTCGCGGTCCTCCTGCCGCAGACGGACATCACGGGCGCGGAGCGACTCGCCGAGCGCCTCCGTGAGGCCGTCGAGACGCGACCCATGGCCCACGCCCACGCGACGCCCGTGATCGTCACGGCGAGCTTCGGGGTCGCCTCCTTCGCCGAGGGCGGTACCGCGGCCGGCCTCTTCGGAGCTGCGGACGAGGCGCTCTACCGGGCGAAGCGGGCAGGGAAGAACTGTGTTGTCTGCGCAGACGCGAACGGCCCCGTCCGTGCGGGCCACTAGGGTCTTTTGTTCTACCTTCATACAATCGAACCATTCGTCTATGATCTCCCGCTAGCCCGCGGCGCCCAGACGACTGACCGACGGAGGTGTGATGTCGTTCGATAAGGAATCGACGTTCGCACGCGTTATCGAAGAACATCTCGAACTGAAGCGAAAGAACACGGATCTCGAACGCGCGATGCCGATCGATAGCTATCGCGTCGACGATCCTTTCCAGAACCATCCGCTCTTCAAGACCGAGGAGCAAGCACGCATCGAGGACACGCTGGGCGGCATCGATCCCGAGGTCGATCCTGAGAAGGTGCTGGCCTGGGCAACCGACAACGGGCACACCGAGCAGGAGGACCCGGAAGACACCCTCTGGGGTCGCTCACGCGACTTCGACTGGGGCGACTAGCCCGAGCCTGCCGGCCCTAGATACGGCGACAGCAAGGCCAGGGATTCGGCCGTGTCGAGGCGGTAGCCGAACGCGCCACCGGTGCAGTTGTCGTTGTTCACGAACGAGCTGACGCCGACGACGAGGTCGCTGTCTCCGATGAGCACGGGCCCCCCGGAGTCGCCGAAGCAGATGCCGCTCTGCATCCGCAGGTTGAAGCCCGACTTCTCGACCTTCGCGAGCCGCGAGTCGCCGAAGCTCCGGACGAGCTTGTAATCCGGCGCAGGCTTTCCTCCACCCTTCAAGAATCCGGTCGCTCCATAGCCGACGATCGTGAGCGCCTGCTTCTTCTCCGCTCCGGCGAGGATCCCGGCGGTCGGGAGCTGTGCGTATCCGCGTCCCGTCGCGGGCGAGTCGAGAACGACGAGCGCCAGGTCGTGCGTGTTCGCGCCCGGCGATCCAAAGTCCGGGTTCGGGACGGCGGTCCCGTGAACGACCGGTGAGGACGGTTTGAACTGCTGGGCAAATGAGACCAGGGCAGGGTTGGAGCCGAGGTCGTCGATGCAGTGCGCCGCCGTGACGAAGGCAGTCGGACTGACGAGGAAGCCGGAGCAGACCGGGATACGCTCGCCTCCGATGTCGGTGACGAGGATCCCGACGTAGGGATGCTCCGTATCCGCGGTGCCCTTGAGGATGGCGCCGGCCGGCGCAGCCAGGGCGAGCACGCCGAGAACAGTCGCCACGAGCCGCAACGTCAGCCGCATGCCCTCTTCTTTCGACCTGTGGGCCGTTTTTCATCTTCCCCAATTCGGGTAGTCGATGGTCATGGACAGGAAGAAGCTTCTGGTCGTCGCGACGGCGCCGGTCGACGCCGGGCCCCTGCGCGAGGCCGTTCGACGGCACTCCGGCGACGAAGCGGAGATCCGGATCGTCGCGCCCGCCTCCGACGTCTCGCCGCTCCAGTGGCTCGCGAGCGACGAGGACGAGGCGCGCGACGAGGCCGCAAAGATCGCCGGCGGCCTCGCCCGCACCGTCGAGCCGGACGCCGTCCGGACCGAAGCCGAGGTCGGCGACTCCGATCCGGTACAGGCCATCGAGGATGCGCTGCGAACCTTCCCTGCCGACGAGGTGCTCGTCGTGACGCACGGAGACGAGGACGCCAACTGGCTGGAGCAGGACTCCGCCGACGCTGCACGCGAGCGCTTCGGCGTCCCGGTCACCCGCCTGACCGTCTAGCTACAGTTCGGGCGAACGGGGCGTTAGCTCAGCTGGGAGAGCGCCGGTTCTCCCAGCAAACATGCGAAGTAGTTATGCATCCACCTGATATAGTTTCATGTGTGGATGATACTTCGTCACGACAAGCTGAAGAGGCGGTAGCAGCTTTTCTCGGCTATCTGCGCCGCCGCGGCCATCCGGTTGCGACTCAACGCCAGTACGGGCGCTACTTGAAGCTGTTCGCCCAGTGGGCGGGTGAGCGCGAGCTCGAGGCGATCATGGCCCGGGATATCGAACTCGGCTACCTGGGCGGGTGGCACGACGAGTGGGAGCTCAAAAATGGAAGGG
>DATAOL010000211.1:0-3804 GCA_036265755.1 Gaiellaceae bacterium
CTTGCTCTCGCCGGCAGCTCCGTGGTCGACCGCGCTCGATAGTCACATGGAGACCAATTTCCTACCGTTCCTGCATATTCTTGAAGACGTGAAGCGACTCGGCGTCTTCAGCATGCTCTGTCTCGGGCTGCTCGCACTCGCGCTCCCCGGGCGGGCGAGCGCCGATGCGCTCCCCGTCGTGGTTCAGGTGCAGGCTCCTGACGGAACGCGGGTGGTCGTGTCGGGCGAAGGGCCGCTCAGCTTCCCGAAGAACGGCCGCGTCGTCCGCGCCGGCTCGGTCACGGTGCAGGACGGCAGGTTGGTGTTCCGTGGGCTGTCGCTTCTGCGGGGGCGCGTGACCGCCGATCAGCTCGTCGTCCCGGCGACCGCCGACGGACAGGCGACCGTTGCCGGCCTGCGCGTCGAGGGAAAGAGGCCCGAAGGGCTCCCGAACGAGGTCATCCCGCTGTCCGACGGCGGCTATGTCATTCCGCTGCAGGAATCAGTCGACGGCCAGAGGCAGCAGCTCGCCGGGCTCTTCGTGCACGTGGGCGCAAGGCGCGGGTCGTTCGCGGCCGGCACCGAGATCCTCGTCGGCGTGCCGTCGGCCGCGAAAGCCGCCTCCTACGTCTACCCGCTCGCCGCGCCCGGCCAGATCATCGGCTGCGCCAACGTCCCAGGCTCGACCCACAGCCCCCTGGCGCCTCCCAACAATCTCGAGTCCGACAACGCTGTCGACATCGCCATTCCCTTTGGTACGCCCGTGTACGCGGTCGCGGCGGGAAAGATCGGGTCGCAGATCGGTGCCATCAACTCGAACGATCCGCGCATGGCAGGCCTGCGCGTCCACCTCAACACCCCCACCGCGCGCTTTTACTACGCACACCTTTCACGGGTCGACGTCATGCCCGGCCAGTACGTCGAGGCCGGCCAGCAGATCGGGCTTTCCGGATCGGCCAACGGCGCCGCGCACCTCCACTTCGCGCAAGACCTGGGCAACCCGGCGGAGACCGTCGGCGCGCTCGGCGCCTGCCCGTTCTATCAATCGTACGGAGAGCCCTGGTAGCCCCGGCCGAAGCGGTTCGCAAGCGTCTGGAGGAAGCCCGCGTCGGCGGGATCGAGGCCGGCTGTGAAGCGGCTTCGGGCCGGGTCGCGCCCGGTCAGCTCCTTGTAGAACACGCACGCGGCGAGGTATGAGCCCGCCTCGTTGGGATGGCGTCCGTCGCCGTCCCACAGGTTGAGGCCCGGCCGCTCCACGTATGCCGCATACCACGCGTTGCCGACCGGCGCCATCTTCATGCCGAGCCTCTGTGCGAGATCGGCCGCTCCGTCGAGCAGCCGACCCTGGATCCGGGGGTAGGAGTCGCCGCGGTCGAAGCCGTGGCGGTAGCCCCACGTCTCGAACACGATGCCCTTTGAGCCGGCGGCGTCGATCTTGCGCCCGAGCTCGTCCGCGTACGGGTACGTCGAGCGCAGCCAGTCGTCCTCCGAGAAGGAGAGCATCCAGCTTCGCTCCTGGAGGACGACCGCGTCCCAGTGGACGTCGTGGAGCAGCGTGTCGATCCCCTTGTCGTCGGTCGCGCCTTCGAGCGTCCAACTCGACCGCGTGCGCGCGACGGCGAAGACGGGCTTCGCGCCA
The DNA here is from genome assembly GCA_036265755.1 of Gaiellaceae bacterium. GTDB lineage: Bacteria > Actinomycetota > Thermoleophilia > Gaiellales > Gaiellaceae > DATEOR01. The sequence goes on from DATAOL010000211.1 coordinate 1,619, forward strand.
GGATCCTGCGCAGCCAGCTCGTGGAGCATTTCCGGCATGTCGTTGTAGAAGGTGAAGCTGTTGCCGATGAGGAGCACGCGCACGCCCGGCCTGTCGCTCTTCGCGTAGGCGAGGTCTCCGTCGGTGGTGACGAAGAGGAAGTTGTGGAAGACGCCGGCCCAGGCCAGACCGACATACGCGGCGACGAAGAGCGCGAGCAGCACCCACAGGCGCGCGAAGGCGCGGCTCAGGCCACGTCGGGAGATTCCTCGTCTGGTCACGTCCCCCACTCCGGCTCAATCGGCTGAGGAAATGACCGCCTTGACTACGATTCGACTCGTGCCCGAGCTCAGCGTTTCCGACGTCGCGGTGTCCGCCGGCACGTCGGAGGAGACGGTCGCGGAGCTGACCCGCCTCGGCATCGTCTCCAAGTCGAACGCCGGGTTTCGTCCGAGCGACGTTCGCCGAGTGCGACTCGTCCTCGCACTCGAGACGTCGGGTGTGCCCTTCGAAGCGGTCGGCGAAGCGATCCGCGAGGGCCGCATCTCGTTCGACTTCATCGACGAGCTCGCACCGGATCCCATCCCGCTCCTGCCGGAGACGCAGACCGAGCTCGTGGAGCGTCTCGGGCTCTCGGACGAGCTCGCCCGCGGGCTGGGCACGATCCTCGGGACGTGCTCGCTGCCACCGGACCAGCAGGTGCGCTCCGATCACGCGCAGATCTTCGAGCTCGTGGCCGCGGCCAAGGCGCAGGGCGCCCCCGACGACCTCATCGTCAGAGTCGTCCGCGCGACCGCGGAAGGGCTACGGCACGTCATCGACGCACAGCGCGACTTCGTCGAGATCGAGCTCATGCAGCCTGCGGTCGCGACCGGGGCGACGCCGTCGGAGGTGCTCGCCGGGACCGCACCCGCGAGACGACGGTACCGCGAGCTCGGCCGCCGGTCGGTCGAGCTCCTGTTCGATCGCTTCGTCGACGAGTCGACCTTCCAGCAGATCGTGGAGATCATGGAGGGGGAGGTCGGTCAGGACCGCGTCGCCGGACAGGCTGAACCGGCGATCGCCTTCATGGACCTCACCGGCTACACGCGGCTCGCGGAGGAACAGGGAGACGCGGAGGCGGCAACGCAGGCCGCACGCTTCATCGCTGCCGTCGAGGCCGCCGCGAGCGAGACTGGGGGCCGCCTGGTCAAGGTGCTGGGCGACGGCGTCATGCTCTACTTCGCGGACGCGGACACCGCGGTTCGCGCCGCGTTGAGCGTCATCCGGCGGGTAGAGAAAGCAGGACTCCCGGCGGCGCGCGGCGCGGTGAACGCGGGCCCCATGGTTCGCAGAGACGGAGACTATTTCGGGTCGGTCGTCAACATCGCCGCGCGAGCTGCCGACTACGCGAGGCCGCACGAGCTCCTCGTCACCCAGGAAGTCGTCGACTCCTGGACAGGGGGCGACAGGGTCTACTTCCGCGGGATCGGAGCGGTCTCCCTCAAGAACGTCAAGAAGCGCGTCGAGCTTTTCCAGGTCGCCCCGGCAGCGTCGTAGCGCTGTCTACACCGGAGAGCCGACCCTGACGAGGTTCCCGCTCTTGTCGACGAGCGCGAACTCGCGGATCCCGTAATCGGTCTCCTCGGGAGGCATGAGCCGGCTGCCGGTCTTCGGATCCGACTGGACGCCGATCCCTTGCCATTCCGCGTGGAGCGCATCGGCGTCCACGACGCGGATGTAGCAGGAGTGGTCGGTCGTGAACGGGTCGACGTTCGCGTCTTCCCAGAAGTGCAGCTCGATCGTTCCCCGCGCGACGATCACGTAGCCGTAGGTTTCGGGCGGCTCGCCACGCGATTCGAAGCCGAGCCGCTCGTAGAACGCGATCGTTTCGTGGAGGTCGCGGCTCGGAAGGATGGGTACCGCGTATTCGTCCACGGCTCGACACTAGCTCCTGCGCGCCCGAAAGTGCGTTGCGAGGCTCAGCCGATGCGCTCGGCCAGCGAGACGATGATCCCTTCCGGCCCACGGACGTAGGCCATCCGCCAAACGCCCTCGTACTCGCCGATGCCACCGACCAATCCGTAGCCTTCGGTAGCCGCCCAATCGACAGCCGCCTGCAGGTCGTCGACCTCGAAGGACACGTTGCGCAATCCCAGCTCGTTGGCCATGGCGGCCGGTGAGCCCGGCACGGAGTCGGGTCGCACGAAGCTCGAGAGCTCCAGGCG
>DATAOL010000212.1:0-2186 GCA_036265755.1 Gaiellaceae bacterium
GCTCGGCGACCCGGCGCTCGCGTCTCGGTCTCGAAGAGTCCTGCCTCGTACGCGAGCACGACCCGCCTGGACGCGGTCGCGGAGGTCGAGCTTCTGGACGATGTGCGTCTTGACGGTCTCCGCCGGCGACGGTGCGGATCGCGGCGAGCAGCTGCTCCGGCGGGTCGTCCTTGAGGACGAAGCCGCTCGCGCCGGCGCAGAGGGCCTCGTCGACGTACTCGTCGAGGTCGAACGTCGTCAGGATCAGGATCCGCGCGCATCGGCAGCGAGGATCCGCCGCGTAGGACTCGGTGAAGCGGGTCGTGTCCGGCCGAGGGCGCGACTCTCAACGGGTCCGAATCTGCATCTCCTTGGCTCCTTTCCGGTGAGCGCAGCGAGGAGGCGTATCGCGGCCTAGCCGACGCGGGTGTACGTGAGGCCGAAGTCGGTCCGGTAGTTGGTGCCGTCCTCGGCCAGCTCCCAGCGGCCCACGATCGTCGTGCCGTCGTCGGTGAATCGGCCGGTGAAGCGCTGCGGGAACGGACCGCCCTCGCGCCAGAGCTTCCACTCGCCGTCACCGATGCTCATCTCGTAGACGCGGCAGACACCTCGATCGTCGGAGTACAGCTGGTAGTAGGTGCCGTTGGCCGCGTCGCAGCCGATGATCGAGATCCCGTCGGGCACTCCGGCTATGTCGACCGTTGAGCGCTCGACCAGGTGGGCTCGCGAGTCGTGCCACTCGAAGGTCGTTCGACCCTCGCCCGGCCACGGCTCGCCCTCGGGTGGAGTCGCCGTCACTCGCCACTCCCCGATCAGAGGCTCCAGCTCCCTCAACGCCTCCTCTGCAGTTGGTTGCTGCATTCGGTTCTCCTCACTCGGCTCGCTGATAGATCTGGATCTGGACGCCGTCCGGGCCGACGGTCTTGCTCTCCGCGAGCTTCAGCTTCAGCCGGTCGATCCCGTCGGGGAACAGGCGCCTGCCGCGCCCGAGGATCGTCGGGAAGACCATCAGCCGAAGCTCGTCGACCAGGTTCGCCTCCAGCAGCGTCTGCACCAGGGTGCCGCTGCCGGCGACGAGGATGACGCCCTCGGTCTGGGCCTTGAGCTTCGAGATCGCGTTCGCGACGTCGCCGCCGATCACCGTGGTGTTCTGCCAATGCGGGTCCGCGAGCGTGGTCGAGACCACGTACTTCGGGTCGCTGTTGAGCTTGTCCGCGAACGGGCCGTCGCGCGACGGCCAGGCGGCCGCGAAGCCCTCGTAGGTCACGCGGCCGAGCAGCTGAACCTCGGCCTCCATCACCTCGTCGAGCTTGAAGCCGTTGCCGTCGTCTCCTCGGTCGTACTCGAACGTCCAGCCGCCGTGCTCGTAGCTTTCGGCTCCGCCCGGATCCTCGAACACCCCGTCGACCGAGACGAACTCTGTCACCACCAGCTTGCCCATCTCCTGCTCCTTTCTCAGCGGTCTGCACCCTAAGACCGCGATGGGGCCGTGACCTCATCGGCGTGCCGTCTCGGCGAGACGAGCCGTGGGTAGATCGCGTGACTCCCGGGTAAGCCCGCGGAGACCAGGGAGGTGAGATGAGCCAGGCAGGTTCCTTGATCACACGCACCGACTTCGTCTTCTTGCCGATCACGAGCTTCGAGAAGGCGCATGAGTTCTACGGCGGGACGCTCGGCCTGGAGTGCTCCAAGCGCTACGACAACGACCTCGGCGGCGAGTTCGAGACCGGCAGCCTCACGATCCAGCTCGTCGACGTCGCCAAGATCGGGCGCGAGTTCGAGCCCAGCACGGGCGCGATCGCCCTCCACGTCGACGACGTCGAGGCCGCCCGCTCAGAGCTCGAGTCTCACGGCGTGAAGTTCCACGGCGAGACGATGGACAGCGGCGTCTGCTACCAGGCGTACTTCGCGGACCCGGACGGGAACGCGCTGATCCTGCACCACCGCTACGCGCCGCCGGGAGCACGGCCGAAGGCCTGAGCGTGGAGGCCGTGAACGTCTTCCGCGCGGAGAACCGCGAGGGCCGGATCGACGTGGCTCGTGCGGTGGGCTCGACCGCAACGGCCATGTTCGTCTACGACCTCGCGCCCGGGGAGAGCTCGTCGCCGTACCACTACGAGTACGAAGAGGAATGGCTGCTCGTCGTCGAGGGCACGGTCGTGGTGCGCGCGCCCGACGGCGAGCACGCCCTGGAGCGCGGCGACCTC
>DATAOL010000213.1:0-10293 GCA_036265755.1 Gaiellaceae bacterium
CCGCGGCTGCCCTGCACGATGACGGAAAAGATCTTGGCGGGATGCGCCTCGGCATCCGCCATGAGGCTCGCGGGCACGATTGCCCGCGCGGCCTGGACCGACCGGCCTGGACCAGCCGTAGCGGCCACGGGCGCGGCCAGAGCGGCAACGAGCGCCAGAATGACGAATCCACGCCCTGGCTTGCCCCAGAGCGCACTGGAACGAGACTCACCCTTGGGCTTACCCCAAAGAGCGCTGCCTCGCAGACTGCCCCTCGTGCCGTTGACCTGCCGCATGTGGTCTTCGCCTTCCTCCGCGCTCTCGCACGGGCCGCATTTGAAACTCAGTCCCGATGATCGTGATTCGGCTCCTGTAGTTCCTCCCCAATTCGAGTGAGCGATGCCGAAGTTCCCTCGTTCGAGTGAAGGAAGGGCGCCCGTAGACTGGCCGCGTGCGTCTTCGCCTCGAGATCTCGCTCGCCCGCGCCGCCGGGCGGCTCTCCCGGATCGCCCGCCGAGGTGGCGGGACGACCATCCCGGGCAAGCTCCTCGCGACGGTCGACCCGGGCGCCGTGGGCAAGCTCGCGCGGCGGCTCCCGCTCGGCTCGGCGCTGGTCTCCGCGACGAACGGGAAGACGACGACCGCCGCCATGGTCGCGGAGATCCTGAGCGGGAAGGTGACCCTCGCCCACAACCGGGCCGGGGCAAACCTCGTCTCCGGCGTCGCCTCCGCGCTCCTCGTCCACGACGGCGCCGATCTCGGGCTCTTCGAGGTGGACGAGGGCGCCCTGCCGGACATCTCGCGCCGGGTCAGGCCTCAGGCCGTCTGCCTGGGGAACCTCTTCCGGGACCAGCTCGACCGCTACGGGGAGCTCGAGCACGTCGCCCAGGGTTGGCGAGCGGCGGTCCTGGACCTGGACCCCGCGGCCTGGACCGTCGTGAACGCGGACGACCCGCTCCTCGCGGATATCGCGCGGGGACGTTCCGAAGCCCTCCGCTTCGGCATCGACGACCACTCCGTGGCTCGGGAACGCCTCCCCCACGCCGCCGATTCCAAGTACTGCCGGACTTGCGGGGCCCCGTACGAATACGCGGCCGCCTACGTGGGCCATCTGGGCGAATACCGCTGCCCACGGTGCCACGACGCCCGCCCGCCGCTCGACGTATCTGCCGAGAACATCGAGCTGGTGGGCCTGGAAGGCTCGTCCTTCGATCTCGTCACGCCGCAAGGCGCGCGGCGCGTCTCGATCGTGCTTCCGGGGCTCTACAACGTCTACAACGCTCTCGCGGCCGCGGCCCTCGCCCTCGTCCTCGGGGCGAGCCTGGACGAGGTCGAGGCCGGTCTGGGCCGCTTCCGAGCGGCATTCGGACGCTTCGAGCGCATCGTCGCCGGAGAGCGCTCTGTGCTCCTGCTCCTCGTCAAGAACCCGGCGGGTGCGAACGAGGTCGTACGCACACTCGTGGACGCGGGCGCGCCGGTCCGGCTCCTCATCGCTCTGAACGACGAAATCGCCGACGGCCGTGATGTCTCCTGGATCTGGGACGTCGACTTCGAGCCGCTCATCGGAACTCTTCAGGAGCTTGTCGCAAGCGGCGAACGGGCCGAGGAGCTGGCCCTGCGCTTCAAGTACGGGGGCCTCGACCCGGAGAGAATCACGCTTGTGCGGGACCTCGGCGATGCGCTCAGCTACGGGCTCGAGGCGACGGCTCCAGGGGACGAGCTCGTCGTCCTTCCGACGTACACGGCCATGCTCGAGCTTCGTCGAGTGGCGACGGAGCGTGGCCTCGTGCGCCCCTACTGGGAGGAGGCGGTGGCATGAAGATCGTCGTCGGCCACCTCTATCCCGACTATCTCAACATCTACGCCGACCGGGGCAACATCGCCGTTCTCGCGCGACGGACGGCCTGGCGAGGGATCGAGCTGGACTACCGGACGATCGGCCTGCGCGACCAGGTCGAGCCGGGCGACCACGACCTCTACTACGTCGGCGGAGGTCAGGACCGGGAGCAGGCTCTGATCGCGCCCGACCTCTCCTCGAAGGGCGATGCCCTGCGCGAGGGGGTGGCCGGCGGCGCCGCGTTTCTCGCGGTCTGCGGGGGCTATCAGCTCCTCGGGCGCTTTTACCGCGACCGGTCCGGCGCCGAGCTCCCGGGAATCGGGCTCCTTCCCCATCACACGATCGCCGGCGAGCGGCGGATGATCGGAGACGTGCTCCTCGACTGCGAGCTCGAGCCGGGGCATCGCCGGACGCTCGCCGGCTTCGAAAACCATGCCGGCCGGACCTATCTGGACGAGGGCGCCGAACCGCTCGGCCGGGTCGTTTCGGGCTTCGGCAACAACGGCGAGGACGGCTTCGAGGGCTCCCGGGTCGACGGAGCCGTCGGCACCTACCTCCACGGCCCTCTCCTGCCCCGCAATCCGTGGCTCGCCGACTGGCTGATCGCCCGCGCGCTCGCTCACCACGGGGTCACGGACGCGGAGCTCGACCCGCTCCCCGACGATCTCGAGGCCTCGGCGCAGGCCGTGTCCGCAGAACGCGCGCGGGCGCGCGGCGGGCGCTATTGAGGGTTTGGGAATGGCACAGACGGTCTTTCGTCAAACCCTCCTACGCGCGCTGCTTGCGCCTGCGGCGGGCGGCAGCCTGTGTCGCGCGATCGGCGCAGAGGTCGCAGCAGTAGCGGCGGCTGCGGTTCCTCGAGCGGTCGATGAACACACAGCAGCACGGTGAGGCCGCGCAGAGGCCGAAGCGCGTCCAGCCCTCCTCCTCGATGACGCCGAGGAGTGCGACTGACGCGCGCGCTGCCAGCTCCGTGGCGAGCGGCCGGCGCGGGGTGCCGTAGCGGAAGGCCCAGCTGCCGTTCCGCGGCTCGAGCTGCGGCACGGCGTCCGCCTCGCGGGCGAGGCCGTTCAGCACTTCGACCGCCTTGCCGGCGTCGTCGGCCTCGAACGCCGTGCGCAGCCGGTCTCGCATCGCCCGCACCGGAGCGAGATCGGCTTGTGTCGCTCGGGCGGCCTCCCGCTCCAGCCCGAACGCGCGCAGGATGAGTTGAAGCATCTCCACGTCGTCGAGGTGCTCCGGCGGGTCGTTCAGAACGTCCCAGGTGTTGACGAGCGCGACCGCGAGAGCGATCGAGTCTCTTTCGCGCGGAAGGATCACTGGACTTTTCTCCGCGATCAGTCTAACTTCGTCAGTGGCGTAACGTCTTTTACTCCTGATGGCAGTCGACCACCGTGAGCTCACTCTGCCCCAGGGCCCACCGGCCGTCGGGGGCGAAACAGCAGGCGCCCCCCTCGAGCGGCGCGGGCTCTGGAAGGACGCCTACGTCAGGTTCACGAGGAACAAGGCTGCCGTCGCCGCAGCGGCCGTCTTCGGCGCCATCTGCCTCTATTGCCTCCTCGTGCCGATCTTCTCGCCGTACGACCCGAACGCGGTCAAGTTCAGCGATTCCTATCTGCCGGCCAGCCTCGAGCACCCCTTCGGTACGGACAAGTTCGGCCGCGACCTCTTCACCCGAGTCGCCGTCGGCGGGCGGATCTCGATCGGCATCGGCTTCGCCGGGACGATCGCGATCCTGACCGTGGGAGTCCTCTACGGCTCGATCGCAGGCTTCCTCGGCGGCATCGTGGACGACGTGCTCATGCGGATTCTCGACGCACTGTACGGGCTGCCGTATCTCCCGTTCGCGATCATCACGACCCAGATCCTGAGCCCGAACGGCGAGGTCACCTTTTGGACGATGGTCGCCGCACTCACGGTCGCGAGCTGGTTCACGACGGCGCGGATCGTGCGCGGGCAGGTGACGACGCTCAAACAGAACGAGTACGTCGGCGCGGCGCGCGCCGTCGGGGCGCGCTGGCACCGCATCCTCAGACGCCACATCCTGCCGAACACCATGGGGGTGCTCATCATCGCCGTCTTCCTCGACCTGCCGGCGGTCGTGCTCGGTGAGGCCTTCCTCTCGTTCATCGGGCTCGGGATCAACCCGCCCACAGCCTCCTGGGGCTCGATCGCGCAGGATGGACGGGCCGCGTACGTCCTCCATCCACTCGTGCTCTTCGTCCCCAGCATCGCCATCGCCACGCTCGTCCTTTGCGCGAACTTCATCGCGGATGGGCTGCGCGACGCGCTCGACCCCCGCACACGCGCCGAGTGCACCTGATCCTCGCCCGTACCGTCGAGCGCCGCAGCCGCTCCTGCAATCTGCCCGAGACGTGACAGCGAGGGTCTTCGTATCATCCGTCGCACACGAGAGGCGGGCCGATGCTGGGACGCAAGCCGAAGGTCTCGATGGAGGAAAGGTGGCGCCGAGTCCTCATGGGCGAGGCGCGCGGTCATTTCTGCTGGAACCCAACGATCCGGCGGATCAGCCGCGCCATCCCCTCCGATCCCCGCTGCAAGCTCTGCGACACGCCTTTCGGCCGTCCGGGCAACGTCCTCCGCTTTCTTGGCTTCGGGCCCTCACCCCTCAATCGGCGTATCTGCAGCGGCTGCATCCATGCGCTCGAGAAGCACCCGGCCGGCGCCGAAGTCGAGCTCGCGCTTCTGTTCGCGGACGTACGCGGGTCGACCGCCATCGCCGAAGAGCTCGGTAACGAGGGTTTCAGAGGTCTCATGGCTCGGTTCTACGCGGTCGCCGCCTCAACCGTGGATGCCAGGAACGGCATCGTCGACAAGTTTGTCGGCGACGAGCTGGTAGCGCTCTTCATCCCGGGTTTCGCGGGGGATGACTATGCGGCGGACGCGATCGGCGCGGCCCAGGAGCTCATGGCGCGAACCGGCCACCGCGAATCGGATCCCTGGATCCCGCTCGGCGCTGCAGTCCACCAGGGCCGCGCCTTTGTCGGCACCGTCGGAGAGGAGGAAGCGCTCGACTTCACCGCTCTCGGGGACCCCGTGAACACCGCGGCCCGCCTCGCATCGCACGCAGCGGCCGGGGAGATCCTCGTTTCCACGGCAGCTGCGACAGCTGCCGATCTGGATACAGAAGGGCTCGAGGCCCGAGAACTCGAGCTACGAGGCCGCGCGGAGAGCGCCGACGTGTTCGTGGTCAGCTTCCCTCAGGGCGCCCACATGGCCCCGAGGTAGACCACGGGATCTCCCGGCTGCCAGCGGGCGAGGAAGCGCTGGATCGGCGGGTGGACAGGCAGCTCGTGCAGCTCCTCGCTACCGAAGAGCCGGTGGCCACGTACGGCCGCGTCCCGCGACGTAACCGCCTCGAGCGAGCGGCCGCCGAGGTAGCCCGCGAAGATGATGTGGACGACATGCTTGCCGCCGTGCGGGGCGATCGACTCGACGACGGCGATCGGTCCCTCGAGCGGCAGGTCCTCGTCGATCCCGCATTCCTCCGCAAGCTCGCGTTGGACGGCCTGGAGGAGCGTCTCCCCCGCGTTCACGCCTCCTCCCGGCAGAAGCCAGTACTCCTTGCCGGGCTTCTCCTGGCGAATGAGCAGGGTCCGGCCTTCGCGCCGGAGCACGGCCGAAACCCGGATTCTCGGCTCCATCACATGCGTTGCGACGAACCGAAGCCGCGCACGCCCCGCACGCTCTCGGGCAGCTCGTCCACTTCGCGGATGGCCACCTCCGGAACGGGCAGGACGACGAGCTGGGCGATGCGCTCGCCCGGCTCCGCGACGAAGGTCCTCTCGCGGTCGGTGTTCAGGAGCACGACCTTGATCTCGCCGCGATAGCCCGAGTCGATCAGGCCCGGCGAGTTGACGACCGCGATCCCGTGACGGGCCGCGAGGCCCGACCGCGGTTGGACGAAACCGGCATACCCTTCCGGGATGGAGACGGCGAGCCCTGTGCCGACGAGCGCCCGCTCTCCCGGCTCCAGCCGGACGGCGTCGCACGCGGCCAGATCGAGCCCGGCGTCGCCGTCATAGGCCCGCTCGGGGACGTGCGCGTCGGCACGCGTGCGTTGGATCTCGAGCTCGATCATCTTCCCCGCGCCCGGGCGGCCGGCTCCGCGATGAGAAACCGCGCGAAGCGAGGAACCTCGCGCTGGGGAAGTTGGGCGACCATGACCACGCCCTCCGGAGTGTCGATCCGCTCGTCGATGGGCGCGCCGAGCTCGTACAGCTCCCCCAGAATGCGGCCCTCCTCGTACGGAACGAGGAGCCGAACCGGACGAAGGCGCTCAGCAAAACGGCTTGCAATACGGGCTTTCAGCTCCTCGAGCCCTTCACCCCCGAGCGCGGAGACCTGCAGCGCACCCGGGAATCTGTTCGCCACTCGGCGGCGCCGAAGCGGGTCGACGGCGTCGATCTTGTTGAGCACGAGCTCGACAGGGAGCTCAGAGCCTCCGATCTCGGCGAGCACCGCCTCGACCGCGCCGATGGTGGCGTCAAGCTGCTCGTCGGACGCCGAGGCGTCCGCGACGTGAAGGACGAGATCGGCGCTCAGGGTCTCCTCGAGAGTCGCGGCGAAGCCCTCCACGAGCTGGTGCGGCAGGCGGCGGATGAAACCGACCGTGTCGGTGACGAGGTACCTGCGACCCTCGCGCGAGAAGCCCCGCGTCGTCGGATCGAGGGTCTCGAACAGGCGATCGTCGACGGAGACCGAAGCGTCGGTCAGGGCGTTCAGGAGCGTGGACTTACCTGCGTTCGTGTAGCCCGCGAGCGCGACGACGGGGGTCTCCGCCCGCCGACGGGCCTTGCGCTGGGTCTCGCGGCGGCGCTCCAGCTCTTTCAGCCTCCGGCGCAGCTGTCCGACGCGCCGCCGTGCGAGCCTGCGGTCGGTCTCCAGCTGCGACTCGCCCGGGCCGCGCGTACCGATCCCGCCCCCGAGCCGCTCGAGGTGCTGCCACATGCCCCGCATGCGGGGAAGGTTGTACTCCAGCTGAGCGAGCTCGACCTGCAGCTTGCCCTCGGCGCTCGTGGCGTGCTGGGCGAAGATGTCGAGGATCAGCTGCGTGCGGTCGACGACGCGCAGCTTGAACTCGTCCTCGAGCCGGCGCTGCTGGCCGGGGTCGAGGTCATCGTCGACGAGAAGGGATTCCGCCCCGCTCCCCGCGACCGCCTGCTTGAGCTCGGCGAGCTTCCCCTTCCCCACGTAGGTGCGAGGATCGGGCGCGGGACGGCGCTGGACGAGCTCTCCGACGGGTTCGACGCCGGCGGTGCGCAGGAGCTCCCGCATTTCGGCGAGCTCGTCGTTCTCGTCCACTCCCTGGCCCAACACGGCGACGAGGAAGCCGCGCTCGGGCTCGGCCCCGGGCGCGGGATCCGGCTGGTGATGGGTCACAGCAGGATTATGCCCCGGCGCCGACGCGAAGCGAAGTAGCGATGCGGTCTGCGGCCTGCTCGAGGCGCTCGTCGGCGACGGTGAGCGAGATACGGACGTAGCCCTCTCCGCTCGGGCCGAACGACGGCCCCGGTGAGACCACGACCCCGGCCTCGGCGAGCACCAGCTCGGTGAAGGTCTCGGATGTGTACCCCTCCGGTACGTGCACCCAGATGTAGGGGGTCGCCTGCGATGGCTTCGCCGGCAGGCCGATCCGGGCGAGCGCGTCGATCATGAGGTCGCGGCGCCGGGCATAGATCGCCGACATCTCCGCCGGAAACTCCCCTGCCTCGTTCAGCGCGGCCGCCCCGGCAACCTGTAGCGCATCGAACATCCCGGAGTCGAGGTTCGTCTTCAGCTGCCGGTAGCGCTCGACGACCTCGGCGTTCCCGGCGACCCAGCCGATCCGCCAGCCCGTCATGTTCCAGCCCTTGGAGAGCGAGAAGATCTCGACGCCCACGTCCTTTGCCCCATCGGTGGCGAGGAAGCTCGGGGGCCGGTAGCCGTCGAAGGCAATCTCCGAGTACGCGTTGTCGTGGACGACCACGACCCCGTGCTCGCGGGCGAACGCAACGGCTCGTTCGAAGAAACCGGGTGCGACAACGGCTCCCGTCGGGTTGTTCGGATAGTTGAGGAAGAGCAGGTTCGCCCGCTCGAGCGCCTCGGTCGGGATGGCCTCGAGATCGGGCATGAAGCCGTTTTCCTCGCGGAGCGGCAGGTAGACGACTTCCGCGCCCGCGAAGAGCGGGCCCGACGTATAGGGCGGATAGCCGGGCTCGGGCGAGAGAGCGACGTCGCCGGGATCGAGGCAGGCAAAGGCGATGTGCGCGACCCCCTCCTTGCCTCCGAGCACCGGCACGATCTCGCTACCGGGGTCGACATCGGTCTCGAATCGATCCGCATAGAAGCCGGCAATCGCCTCGCGAAAGCGCTCCAGGCCTCGATTCGACGGGTATTGATGCGTCTGTGGATCGGCAGCGGCTTGCTGCAGGGCGCGGATGACCGGCTCGGGCGTCGGTAGGTCAGGGTCGCCGATGCCGAGGCTGATCACGTCCACGCCCTCGCGCCGCTTCTCGTCGATCTTGCGCTCGAGCTCGGCGAAGAGGTACGGCGGGACGAGATCGAGGCGCTGAGCGAACTTCATCCGGAGAGCCACTCCTCGCTGACCTCGCCCGTGCAGATCTCCTGGGCCGAGCCCGTGAGGCGCGCGTGCAGCTTCTCGTCGAAGTCGACCAGCAGGTCGCCGCCCGCCAGGTGCACGGTCACGGGGCTGTCGCACCACCCGTTCACGACCGCCGCTCCCGCGACGGCGCAGGCGCTCGTGCCCGACGACAGGGTCTCCCCCGCGCCGCGCTCCCAGACGCCCGCTGTCGCCTCGGCACGCGAGTCGACGCGAACGAGCTGGACGTTTGTGCGCTCGGGGAATCGCGGATGGTTCTCGACGAGCGGGCCGAGGCGCAGGAGCTCGTCGCGTGCGGGCTCGCGGGCGATCACGGCGTGCGGGTTCCCGACGGAGACCGGCGTGAACTCGAGCGCCGTTCCGTTCACCTCGAGCGGCTCGATCTCAGCCACCTCCACGGGCCCCATGTCCATCTCCACCTCGAACCCCCCGCGCATTCGCGCCCGCACCTCCCGTGGCCCGACTGCGATCGTCACCTCGTCGGAGCCCGTGCGCCGGGCGAGCCACCTTGCAGCGATACGGGTGCCGTTGCCCGAGAGCTCCGCGGTCGACCCGTCGGGGTTCCAGATCACGATCTCCGCGCGCGGCCCGTCCGCGAGGAGCACTTCGAGGACGCCGTCGGAGCCGACGCCGAAGTGGTAGTCGCAGAGCCTCCGGACGAGACCAGGCTCTAGCGGGGCGCCGAGCTCCTCCCGCCCGACCAGGAGGTAGTCGTTGCCCAGTCCGTGCCATTTCGCGAAGCGCAAGGCGCCGACAGCGTAACGAAGCACTTCTTGTGTCAGGTCAGAGGCTCGCGCGGATCTCGGCGGCTGCTTCGCGGGGGCCCCGATCCGCCGAGACGAGCTGCAGCCCCGGGATACGGCGCATCCATTTGCGTTGGTAGGCCGCGTACCGGCGTGTGCGAAGGGTGATCGCCGCGACCGCTTCCTCGCGGGGGAGCTCGGCGATCTCCCGGAGCCCGATGATCTGGCTCGCCGTCCTCCCGACCGGGCCCTCGAGCGCCTCGGCTACCTCGCGCTCCACGCCGCGCTCGAACATCGTCTCCGTGCGCGCCGCGATTCGCTCCTCGAGCACGGTCAGCGGGACGTCGAGCCCGAACACACGGGTCGGATGCCGCGTCTCCTCGCTCCAGAGTCGGCTTGAGGCCGGCATGAGCGATCCGCCGGCCGCGTGGAGCTCGAGCGCGCGCACGACGCGGCGACGGTCGTTCGGGTGGACCGCTGCTGCGGCCTCAGGGTCGCGATCAGCGAGCAGCGTGTGAGCATGCTCGGGCCCGAGGCGGTCGTAACCGCGCTCCAGCTCCTCCCGGAGCCCGGGCCGAGGCGACGGCGGGATGTCGAGCTCGGCGACCGCCGCACGCAGGTAGAGCCCGGTGCCGCCCGTTACGGTCGGCGTGCGTCCGGCCGCGAGCGCGGCGTCGATCGCCTCGTGTGCAAGTTGCTGGTATTCGGCGACGGAGCCTTCGTGGTCGAGCGGCCACACGCCGACGAGCGCAGTGGGCCGCTGCGGCTGGTTCGTGAGGATGGGCAAGCCGCGGTAGACCTGCATCGAGTCGGCCGAGACGATCTCGGTGGGCAGGGCGTCGGCGACGGCTTCGGCCACGGCTGTCTTGCCGGAGGCCGTCGGCCCAAAGATGGCGACGACGGTCCCGGACATGTCAGGGGTGGACATCACGCTGGGGCCGCCGCGGCCCTCCCTCCAATTTCAGCCTATTCGGATCGAGCGCGCGTGTGGCGCGGGGAATGTGCCGGAAGCCGGTCAGGCTACGACGAGAGCGGCCTGTGTGCCCGCGAGAGTCGTCGACGTTGCGCTCTCGATCCGCACATCGACCAGCGCGCCCGCGGGCGCATCGCCG
>DATAOL010000214.1:0-6831 GCA_036265755.1 Gaiellaceae bacterium
CGCGTCGAGCTCGTCGATGAAGACGATGGCCGGCGCGTTCTTCCGGGCCTTGTCGAAGAGCTTGCGGATACGGGCGGCGCCGAGCCCGGCGAACATCTCGACGAAGGCGGAAGCGCTCTGAGAGTAGAAGGTCGCCCCGGACGCGTGCGCGACCGCCTTGGCAAGAAGCGTCTTGCCGGTCCCGGGCGGGCCGTACAGGAGAATTCCCTTCGGCACGCGCGCCCCGAGGACGGAGAATCGCTTGGGGTGCTGGAGGAAGTCGACGACCTCCTGGAGCTCGGTGGCGGCCTCGTCGACGCCGGCGATGTCCTCCCAGCCGACGGCCGACTTCGAGTCCGGCTCGACCTCGGTCGGCTTGACCCGAGGCATGAAGGCGAGCATGCGCCAGAAGAAGTAGACGAGCAGGCCGAGGAAGATGAGGGGCAGCCACGTGAACAGCTGCTCCTTCAAGTACGACAGGAAGTCCACGATCAGCTCCACCCCGGCTCTCATCGGCCGGGCCCCGGAAATCCTTAAGCGACGATCTCCAGCCGCTCGTTCGGCTTGTAACGACGTCCAACCTTGGCGGAGGGCAGACCGTCCGTGAGAACGATGTCGGCGGTGAAGTCATTCTCGCCGCGGATGAGGGCCGAGCCGACACCGTAGGAGTCGACGGGCACGCCCTTCTCCTCGAAGCTCGCGATCTTCTCCGCGTCGAATCCGCCGGACGCGACGATCCTCACGCGCTCGAAGCCGGCGGAGTCGAGTGCATCGCGAACCCTCCAGACCAGCTGCTCGTTCACCCCTGTCGGCTTGAACTCGCCCAGCTCGTCCCAGAGCGAGCGGTCGACGAGCGTCTCCGACGTGTCGAGGCGCACTCCCCAGAGCCGAGCCCCGAGTGCGCGCGCCACCTCGAGCGCCGTCTCGACGGAGTTGTTCTGGAAGTCGACGAGGACGGTGACATTGATGTCGGGCGACTCGCGTGCGGCCCACTCGGCGAACTTCGTCGCCGCGAGTACCGTGTTCCCGCCGTAGGCCGAGATGAGCGCGTGCGGAACGGTGCCGACACCCTTGCCGCCCCACCAGGACGCCTGCGCGTCCGTCGTCATGCCGATGGGAAACCCGATGGTCGCGCCGGCCACATGGGCGGCGTAGCCGTCCCCGGTCTGGATGCTGTGGTGGTCATGCCTCGCGGGCATGAAGATGATCGGTTTCCTGTTCGCCGCCTCGATCACGCGGCGCGTGTTCGTGGAGACGAGCGTGCGGCGCGCCAGGACGCCCAGGTACACCGTCTCGAGATGGGCGAAGAGCGTGTAGTCGCCCTCGATCGTCATCACCGTCTCGCGCGGGGCGACCTCGTCGCCGTCGTACAGCGCGTGGACGGTGAGCGCCTCCCAGTCCTCCGAGCAAAGCTTGAGAACCGCAATCGCCTCGTCCATCCCGCCGAGCACCGCCTCGTGCTTCTGGAAGATCTGCATGACGACGCGCGGGTGGCGGCCGTCCGCGAGCAGAGTGTCGCGGGCGTGGTTGAAGTACGCGTCGGTGTAGTAGCCCTCCCGCATCTTCTCGACCGGGAGGTCGAAGATCTCAGGTGGGAGGCGCTTCTTCCGCTGCTCGGTTATCGCCATTTGCAGGAGATTCTAGGCGGAGGCATTCCTCGAGCGCGAGATTGGCGACCTCGAGCTGTTCCTGCGAGGGCTCGGCCGTCACGAAGCGGTGCTGCAGCTCGTGGCCGGGCACGGCGAGCGCGCGGGCCAGCGGGTTCTTCTCGTTCTGCACCATCCAGGAGAAGAGCTCGATGGACGCGGCGATCGCGCCGAGCCCCGCGGCGGCCCGAGCGGCCGGGCGCAACGTTGCAGGTGCGCGCGCCGCGAGCGCGTTTCCGACGGCGCTCGTCAGGAGGAGCGGACCGAGCATGTGCGAGCCGCAACGCTCGTGCTCCTTCGCGCGGTCCTCCCCGTGCTCGTAGGTGCCGATCGAGATGTGCTCGGCCCCGTGGTACTCCGCGAGGTTCGAACCGCGCATCGCTACGGCCGCCGGGGCGACGGCGAGGAGTGCGGCGAGGCCTTCCTGCGCGGCACTGGACAAGCGCCGGCTGCCACGGACGGCCTTCACCGCCGCGGCGCTCCCGACCATCGCGGCGGCAACGGCGGGGCGCTGGAACGGGAGCTGCGCGGCCGGAAGCCGGCGCCGAACCTCGGGCAGGAGCGCGAAGACCTCGGCGAGGCGCGCGGGGGTGCGGATGAGCCGGTTTTCGATCTCGGCAGCGCGCAGAGGCTTCAGGCCCGAGGCGACCTCAAGGCCTCCGTCCTCGAGGCGGATAGCGCACGCCCAATAGCGCGGCCCGTGCACGAGCACTCCGTTGCCCAGAGCCATCCCACCCAGGCGAACCTTGTCCCTGCTCACACTCCCAGTGTACGTGCCACGTGCATGAGGAAGCGGGTTCCGAGCTCCAGGTCGTCGACCGGGATCCGCTCGTCGGCTGAGTGGATGAGCGCTGCGGCCAGCTCGGAGTCCATCGCCCGCATGGGGAAAAACCCGTAGCAGACGGTTCCGAATGCCTCCCGCATGAAGTGGCTGTCGGTGAAGCCCGCGTTGACGAAGGGCGCGAGCGCGGCGCCGGGCTCCTCGAGCGCGACGAAACTCTCGATGGCGGTCCAGAGCGGCGTGTCGAGCGGCGACGCCGTGCCGCCGACGGCCTCGAGCCACGCGAGGTCGTAATGGTCGTCCCCGAGGGCCGCGCGGATCTCGGCCTCGGCCTCTTCCTGGGTTTCCCCGGGCAGCAGCCGGCAGTCGCAGACGACATCGCAGACAGCCGGGATGACGTTCCGTTGCTTCGACGCCTCGATGATCGTCGGCGAGATGGAGTGCGAGAGCATCGGCTCGACGATCGCCCGGACGGGCGGCTCGAGCTGCTCGAGGTCGCTCGTACCCACGAGCTCGAGGAAGGCCTGGGCCTCGGGCAGGGCTCGGGTCTTCGGGCGGTACTCGGCCAGGCGCTGGATCAAGCGCGCCGCACGCACGAGCGCGTTGTCCGCGATCCCCGGCATTGAGGCATGGCCGCTGCGGCCGTGCACGCGCAGGAGGAAGGGCGAACTCATCTTCTCGGCGGTGCCGCAGAGGTACGCGGGCCGGTCGCCGATCAGCAACCGGTCGCCGCCGCCCTCGTTCACGCAGTACTCAGCGCGGATCGCATCGGGATGGTTCGCGCAAAGCCAGGAGAGGCCGAAGCCCTCGCCCACCTCCTCGTCGGCGGAGGCAACGAAGACAACGTCTCCAGCCGGCACGAAGCCCTCCCGCGCGAGCGCGGCCACCGCCACCGCGGCAGCGGCCACGTGACTCTTCATGTCGAGAGCGCCGCGGCCCCAGATCTCGCCGTCGCGTAGCTCCCCCGACCACGGGTCGAGCGTCCACTCCTCGGCGTCCGCGCGCACGGTGTCCGTATGGGAGATCAGGGCGAGCGTCGGCCCGCCGCGACCGCGCAGGCGCGCGACGAGGTTCGCTCTCTCGGGGATCCGAGCGTAGAGCTCGCACTCGACGCCTGCCTCCTCGAGGTACGCGCCCAGGACCTCCGCAGCCTTCGTCTCGTTCCCCGGCGGGTTGACCGTGTTGGCGCGCAGGAGCGCCTGGAGGAGCTCCGTTGCCTCGTCCCTGACCGAGATGGCCGCCACGCGGTGAGCATACTTCTCGACGTGAGCGATCTCTTCTCCGATGCGGCCAAGGGCCGCCTCCAGGAGGTAGCCCCGCTGGCGACCCGCCTGCGGCCGCGCGCACTCGGCGATTTCGTCGGCCAACAGCAGGTCGTCGGAGCGGGCTCGGCGCTGGCCCTCGCGATCGAGGAGGACCGCGTCGGCTCGGCGATCTTCTACGGTCCGCCCGGAAGCGGAAAGACAACGCTGGCGCGCATTGTCGCGGAGACCACCGGCGCCGAGTTCGAGGAGCTCTCGGCTGTGTCCGCCTCGGTCGCGGACGTCCGCGCCATCCTCGCCCGCGCGACCGAGCGCCTCGGCACAGGCGAGCGACGCACGATCCTCTTTCTCGACGAGATCCACCGCTTCAACAAGGCGCAGCAGGACGCGCTCCTGCCCGCGGTCGAGTCGGGGCTGATCACATTGATCGGCGCAACGACGGAGAACCCCTACTTCGAGGTCAACTCGGCCCTTCTTTCCCGCTCCCAGATCTACGAGCTGGAACCTCTCGACGACGACGACCTTGCCGTCATCATCCGTCGCGGCGCAGAGCACCTGGGAGTAGAGATCTCCGACGAGCTCGTCGGGCTCGTCGCCCGCCGCGCCGGCGGAGATGCGCGCGCCGGACTGAACACGCTAGAGCTCGCCGCCCGGACCGCGACGGCCGAGGGCGTGCCGCTCGAGGAGCGCCACGTCGATGACGCCGCCAGGCGCCGGCCGGTCGTCTACGACAAGGGCGGCGACGCGCACTACGACTTCACCTCCGCGTTCATCAAGGCGATCCGCGGCTCGGATCCCGACGCGGCCCTCTACTACCTCGCCGCGATGCTCGAAGGTGGAGAAGACCCGCGCTTCATCGCACGCCGCCTGATCGTCCACGCATCCGAAGACATCGGCATGGCGGACTCCCAGGCGCTGCTCGTGGCCGCGGCGGCGGCGCATGCGGTCGAGCACGTCGGCCTCCCAGAGGCGCGCCTGAACCTCGCGCACGCGACCATCTACCTGGCGCGTGCACCGAAGTCGAACGCGGTGCTCAAGGCGCTCGGCACAGCCTCGCAGGACGTGCGTGAGCACGGTGCACTGCGGCCGCCCAACCCGCTCCGGGACGCCCACTATCAGGGCGCGAAGAAGCTCGGACACGGCCAGGGCTATGTCTACCCGCCGGACGATCCCGCCGGCTACGAGGTCGACTACCTTCCCGACGAGCTCAAGGGCCGCACGTATTACGAGCCGGAGGAGGGCTGAGCTGAAGCTGCACACGTACGAATGGGGCGACCCCGCCGCCCCCCTCGTCGTGTGCCTGCACGGGGTCACGGGCCACGGTCTCCGCTTTCGCAAGCTCGCGGAGGAGCGACTGGCGAGGCGCTTCCATGTGGTGGCGGCCGACCTGCGCGGCCACGGACACTCGGCCTGGGACGAGCCCTGGGACATCGCCACGCACGTCGGCGACCTCCTGGAGACCTTCGACGAACCGGCGGCCTGGATCGGGCACAGCTTCGGCGGGCGGCTGACCATGCAGGTCGCCGCGGTGCGGCCCGACCTCGTCCGACGGGCCGTCCTCCTCGACCCGGCCGTCTTCATCCCGCCCCCGCACTCGACAGACCTCAGCCGCGAGGCGCGCCAGGAGGAGACCTACGGATCCGTGGACGAGGCGATCGAAACGCGGATCGTGCGCAGCGGGCTCGTCCACACGCCCCGGGAGATCCTGGAGGAGGAGTTGAGCCAGCACGCGTTCTCCGACGACGACGGGCGGCTGCACATGCGCTATTCCTGCGACTGCGTCGCCGAGGCCTACCTGCAGATGGGCACGCCGCCGCCGCCGTTCGAGATGCTGCGCATCCCGACGCTCATGGTCGTCGGCGCATTCTCGGTCGTCGTCACCGCGGGGCAGGTCGAGCTCTACCGGCGCGCGCTCGGTGAGGAGCTCACCCTCGAGGTCGTCCCCGGCGGGCACAGCGTTCTGTGGGACGCCTTCGAGGAGACTGCGGCCGTGATCGAGTCTTTCCTGGAGACCTAGAGGATCCGCTCCCCGAGTGCGCTCGCGACGAGCTCCACGGCGAGTTGGGCGGTCGCGTTCTCCCGGTCGAGGATCGGATTCACCTCGACGACGTCCATCGAGCCCATGAGGCCCGACTCCGCGACGAGCTCCATGGCCAGGTGGGCTTCCCGATAGGAGAACCCCCCGCGCACGGGCGTCCCGACTCCGGGAGCGACGTCGGGATCGACGACGTCCATGTCCAGCGAGATGTGGACGAACGCCGCGCCGGACGCGCGTTCGAGGGCCTCGCGGACGATCGGCTCGACGCCGCGCCGGTCGAAGTCGGACATCGTGTAGACGGCGACGCCGCGGCTCCGGACGAGCTCGCGCTCGGCCTCGTCGAGGGAGCGCACGCCGATGAGCGACACGCGCTCGGGGTCGACCGCCGGCAAGGGCCACACGTCGCTCTCGAACTCTCCGCTCGCGACGCCGAGGGCAGCGGCGAGCGGCATCCCGTGGACGTTACCGCTCGGGGAGGTCTCGGGCGTGTTCAGGTCGCCGTGTGCGTCGAACCAGAGGACGGCGCCGGGCCCGTGTGCGGCGGCGAGCCCGCCGAGCGTGCCGAGCGCGATCGAGTGGTCGCCTCCGAGAACGATCGGGACGTACCCGTCACCCGTTGTCGCTGCGACCCGGCGGGCGATCCGCTCGCAGGCCTCCTTGATCTGCGAAAGGAAGCGCGCCCTCGGATCTCCCTCGGCGGTTGCCTCCGGGATGACGGTCTCGACGTTGCCCCAGTCCGAGCAATCCAGGCCGAGGCCTGCCAGACGATCGTCGAGACCGGCATAGCGAATAGCCGACGGGCCCATGTCCACGCCGCGGCGCCCGGCGCCCAGGTCGAGGGCGCCGCCGATGACCGCGAGCTTTCGTTTGTCCACAGCGAGGAAGGCTAGACTGTCCCGGCCCGGGCGAGGTAGCTCAGTTGGTAGAGCACACGGCTGAAAACCGTGGTGTCGCCGGTTCGATTCCGGCCCTCGCCACTCCCTTCTGAACGCGAAAAACGACGTCCGGGCCGGTGCTACCGCGCCGCGGACGTCGCTTGGCCAGGGATCCTAACCGGGCTTCCCCCTAGCGGCAAGGAGCGCGGCGCCCTCGCCGGCGGAGAGCTCCTCGAACTCGTGGAACCCG
>DATAOL010000215.1:0-9580 GCA_036265755.1 Gaiellaceae bacterium
CGTTCAGGAATGGAAGTACCTCGAGGGGGAACGCTTCGAGGAGATCGTGGGCGAGCGGCGCCGCTACGAGGAGCGGATCCGCGACCTCTTCCGAGAGGGCCGCGACCTCGGCGAGCTCCGGGCCGACCTGGACGTGAACACCGCCGCGCTCCTCTTCCTCTCGGCCGCGAACTGGGCCTATACGTGGCTCGCGCCGGGAGCGGACACGGACGCGCTCGCCGATCGTTTCTACGCGCTTTTCCTCGACGGAATCCGCGGCTACTCCACGCCTTCGTAAGGACGTCGTGAAGCCCGTGGAGCCGATCGGCTGCACCGCCGCGACGACGGCAGGCCTTCCGGTCCCCTTCGCGCGCCAGATCGGCTAGGTCGCAGTCCGCGTGGGCCGGGCTTCGGGCCGGCCCGCAAATCCTCCTAGAGTGCGGCCGTGCCGGGTGCCGTGCTCATCGTCAACCCGAACGCCTCCCGGGTCACCCCGGACCTCACGATCGCCGTCGAGGAGGAGCTTCGGGCTGCGGGGCCGCTCGAGACTGTTCTCACGGAGCGGCCGCTCCACGCCTCGGAGCTTGCCGAGAGTGCGGACGCGGAGCGCATCTACGTCTTCGCAGGCGACGGTGGCTACAACGAAGTCGTCAACGGCCTCACGGGCGACACCCCCGTGGGCTTCATTCCCGGCGGATCGACGAGCGTCTTTCCGCGGGCCCTCGGCCTCCCCCGCGACCCGGTCGCCGCAGCGCGAGGGCTTGCGCGCTCGCGCGCGGAACGGACGATCTCGCTGGGGCGGGTGAACGAACGGCGGTTCACGTTCAGCGGCGGGTTCGGGATCGACGCCGAGCTCATCCGGCGGGTGGACTCACTGGGCCGCGCCGCCGGGAAGCGGGCCGGGGATCTTGCCTTCGCGCGTACGCTCGCCGGCATCTTCGCTGAGAGCCGCGCCAAGTTCGCTCCCGCGATGGAGGTGGAGGGGCTGGGGCGCGTCGCCTTCGCGCTCGTTGCGAACGGCCACCCGTACAGCTACGTCGGCCGCGTCCCGCTCCGCATCGCGCCGAAGGCGGAGTTCGAGCTGGGGCTGGACCTCGTCGCGCCGCGAGAGCTCAAGGCACGGAACCTCGCGCAGGTAGCGACCTGGGCGCTCGCAGGGAAGGGACAGGTGCGGTCGCCGCGCGTCCTCTATGTCCACGATGTGGACGAGCTCGTCGTGCGCGCGGACCGGCCGATGCCCCTCCAGGTCGACGGCGAGGATCTCGGGGACGTGGAGGAGGCGCACTTTGTGGCGGAGCGCTCGGCGCTCCGGGTGCTCGTGCCGGAATAATCCCGGAATGGCCCAGGTGGTTCCCGCCGAAGGGGACATGCGGAGGGTGATCGGGGACGGGGAGGCTCAGCCGGACGGAGAGGTCGAAGGCCTCTCCGAGCAGGACCTGCTCGAGCTCTACCGCGCGATGGTCCTCCTGCGGACGTACGACGAGCGCTCGGTCGTGTTCCACCGGCAGGGCCGCATCGGCACGTACGCGATCTTCTGGGGCCACGAGGCGATGCAGGTGGGCGCAGTGCAGGCGCTCGATCGCGAGGACTGGATCTTCCCGTCCTACCGTGAGTCGGCTGTCGGCCTTCTTCGCGGCATGGCCCCCGAGAAGGTGCTCGCCTGGTGGCGCGGCCACCCCGCGGGCTGGTGGGATCCTCGCGAATATGGCGTCGCTTCGATCACGGTCCCGATCGCGACGCACGTGCCCCATGCGGTCGGCTTCGCGTGGGGAAAGAAGCTTCGCGGCGAGCGCGGCTGTGCGATCGCGTTTTTCGGTGACGGGGCGACCTCGGAGGGTGCGTTCCACGAAGGCGCGAACTTCGCCGCGGTCATGGGCGCGCCTGTGATCCTCTTCTGCAACAACAACGGCTGGGCGATCTCGACGCCGCTCTCCTCGCAGACGCGCGCCGAGACGCTGGCGGCGAAGGCGGCCGGTTATGGAATGCCCGGGCTCCGGGTCGACGGCGGCGACGTGCTGGCCGTATACGAGGCGACGCGGGAGGCGGCCGAGCGCGCGCGGGCGGGAGATGGCCCGACGTTCATCGAGGCCGTCACCTACCGCTGCGCGCCGCACGCGACGGCTGACGACCCGAGCGCGTACATCGACGCCGCGCGCGTCGAGGCCGAGCGGCAGAACGAGTGTGTGGGGCGCTTCGACCGCTACCTCCGCCGCAGCGGAGTTCTCCGGGACGACCTCGCCCAGTCGATCGCGGCGGAGGCGAGGGACACGGTTCAGGCCGGCATCGCGGCGGCGGAGTCCCTCCCCGAGCCGGACCCCGATCTGGTGACGAGGAACGTGTATGCCGAGTAAGACTCTGGTGGAGGCCGTGAACGACGCTCTCCACGTCGAGATGGAACGTGACGGCAATGTCATGGTCATGGGCGAGGACGTCGGCCGCGCGGGCGGCGTCTTCCGGGCCACAGCCGGCCTCCTCGATCGCTTCGGCCCTGATCGCTGCGTCGATACGCCCCTCGCCGAGGCGGGGATCCTCGGGACGGCGGTCGGCCTCGCGATGGCCGGATGGCGTCCCGTTTGCGAGATGCAGTACGAGTCGTTCAGCTACCCGTGCCTCGACCAGCTCATCTGCCATGTGGGCCGGTACCGCTGGCGGACGAACGGCGCGATGGAGTTCCCGATCACCATCCGCATGCCGACCGGTGGAGGAGTGAAGGCTCCGGAGCTCCACGAAGACTCGCCGGAGACCTACTACGTGCACACCCCGGGGATCAAGGTCGCCATTCCGTCCACTCCCGCCGACGCGAAGGGCCTGCTGGCCGCGGCGATCCGCTCCGCCGATCCCGTCGTCTTGCTGGAGCCGAAGGTCCTTTACCGGAGCCCACGGGAGGAGGTGCCCGAGGGCGAGCACGTGGTCCCACTCGGCAAGGCGCGGGTCGTGCGCGAGGGGAGCGACCTCTCCCTGATCGCGTACGGCGGCATGGTCGCGGTGGCCGAGCAGGCGGCTGACGAGCTCGAGGCGAGCGCCGAGGTCGTCGACGTTCGCTCGCTGAAGCCGCTCGACGAGGACACGCTGCTTGCCTCGGTGGGGAAGACGGGCCGCGCGGTCATCGTCCAGGAGGCTCCGCGCGTCGCGGGATTCGGCGCGGAGATCGCAGCGCTCCTGGCCGAGAAGGCGATCCTCGACCTGCGCGGCCCGGTCCTCCGCGTGACGGGCTACGACGTTCCGTTCCCTTTCTGGTCACTCGAGGAGGAGCACATTCCCTCGCCCGAGCGAGTCGTTGCAGCGGCGGAGAAGCTGCTTCAGTTCTGATGGCCTACGAGTTCAAGCTCCCCGACCTCGGCGAGGGCGTGCGGGAAGGCGAAATCGCGCGTTGGCTCGTGGAGGTCGGCCAGGAGATCGCCGAGGACGACCCGCTCGTCGAGATCCAAACGGACAAGACGACGGTGGAGATCCCCTCTCCGGCCGCGGGCAAGGTCGCCCGAATCCTCGTCGAGGCCGGCGAGCTCGTCCCCGTCGGCACGCCGCTCGTGCTCATCGGGGCAGACGCGGACGGCCCCGCGCCGGAGCAGCGAAAGGCCCAGGCCACGCCGCTCGTCCGCAAGGTCGCTGCGGAGCTCGGCGTCGACCTCGACTCGGTGCGGGGCAGCGGGCCGGGCGGGCGCATCACCGAGGACGACGTGCGCGGCGCCGCGCGGCCCGTCGAGGGCGAGCGGCGGCAGCCTCTTCGCGGCGTTCGCCGGCAGATCGCTGAGCACCTGTCTCGCTCGCACCGCGAGGTGCCGTCCGTCACCGTGGTGGAGGAGTGCGACTTCACCGCGCTCGCCCAGGCGAGAGGCGAGCGCTCGTACCTCCCGTACGTGCTCGAGGCGGTGGTGGCGGGCCTCAAGGAGTACCCGGAGCTCAACGCGACCCTCGCCGGGGACGAGATCGTCTACTGGGAGCGCTACGACCTCGGGCTCGCGGTGCAGACAGAGGAAGGGCTCGTCGTCCCCGTGCTTCGCGCCGCAGACGAGAAGTCGCTCGACGAGCTCGCCGCCGACGCTGCCCGCCTCGCCGAGAGTGCGCGTGCGGGAACCCTCGCGCCGGAGGAGCTGCGCGGGTCGACGTTCACGGTCACCAGCGCGGGCCGCCTGGGAGGGCTGTTCGCGACGCCGCTCGTCAATCACCCCGAGGTCGGGATCCTCGGGCTCCACCGGATCGGCCCTCGCCCCGCGGTCGTGGACGGACAGATTCAGGCCCGCGAGATCGGGTGGCTCTCCTGCACCTTCGACCACCGCGTCGTGGACGGCGCGCGAGCGAGCGAGTTCCTGCTCGGCGTCATCGAGCGCCTGCAGTCCCCGTGATACCGACCGGGCCCGAAGCGCGCAGACGTTCGAGAACGCGCTTCGGACCCGGGAGCGACGCCGGTGGGCGGCGGGGAGGGAGGGGATACGACCCGCCGCCCTGTGATTCCGCTACGCGACCGCGGGCGCGGTCTCCAGCGGTTCGAGGTACGGGGCGAGCATCCGCTCGATCTGCGGGGCGCTCACGCGACCTTCGAGGCGCTCTACCGGACGGCGGTGCTGCAACAGGATGAGAGTCGGAATGACGGTCACGTCGAGTCGGTCGACCCACTCGGGCGCGGCGGGCGCGTCGATGCGCGAGATCCGCAGGCGCCCCCGTTCCTTGCGCGCGAGATGGGCGAGCAGGCTTTCCATTCGCCGGGCTGGGCCTGACGTCTCTTGGGTGAAGAAGAGCAGCATCGGCGTTGATTCGGTCACAGATCCTCCTGGAATCGCCTGCTGGAAGGATTTCCCTGTTGGCCGGTCGTGGAAACATCGACCCGTGGGTATCCGGGGTGGGTATTACCCGGGCCGGGTGGGCTGCGAAGGGGCTTGGTTCGGCGGTTGCGGTATGGGTATGTACTGCACGCTCGGCCGTCGCCGGCCCGCCTGGGGGAAGAGGGCCATTAGCTCGTAGGCCTGGTCGGGAAGGCCGGTCTCGACCGGGAGCCCGAGCGCCTTTGCCTCATCGAAGGTGATGGGGTCGTCGTGGGTGTAGTGGCCGCCGGCCAGCTCCTCGGCCAGCGTGTCGGCCTTGTCCTGCCCCACGCGGTCGGAGAGGAGGTCGCGCACGACTTGCTTCATGTGACGTACGGCCTTTTCGGCCACGTCCGCGAGGATGAGCGTACGGTCGTCCAGCCGCTCGATCGGCTTCTTCTCGGTGACGCGGAGGAGCGAAGCCGCGGGCATGTCTCCCAGCTGGGGGTCGACCGGCCCGAGCACGGCCGCGGGATCCATCTGGATCTCGTCCGCGGCCAGGGCGAGAAGCGTCCCCCCCGACATCGCGTAGTGCGGGACGAGCACGGTCACCTTCCCCGGATGGCGCTGCAGTGCGCGGGCGATCTGCTCCGCCGCGAGGACGAGGCCGCCGGGGGTGTGGAGCAGGAGGTCGATCGGCCGCTCGTCGTCCGTCTCCCGGATCGCGCGGAGCACGGCCTCCGAATCCTCGATGTCGATGAAGCGGTAGAAGGGCACGCCGAGCACGCCCACCGTCTCCTGGCGATGGATCATCGCGATGACCCGTGCGCCCCGGACGCGCTCGAGGGCAGTGAGCGCGCGGGCGCGGCGCATGTCGAGGACACGATGGGAGAGGACCGGAACGACGAGCAGCAGGAGGAACAGAAGCCCGACGATGCCGCCCAGATCCACAGGCCGAGGATGCCAAGTACGGCGGCTAGACTGGGTGCGATGGGTGTTTTCGACTGGTACTGGCTCGGGGTGAGCGCGGGGCTGGGCGTCTCGGCGGGGACGGCGGCCGGCTGGATCCAGACGGCCGGGCTCAAGGTGCTCGCCGCGCTCGCCTTCGCCTTTGCCGCGCTGCTCGGGATCTTCGTCGCCTTCATGGTCGCCGGCTGGGGCCCGGCCGTGTGGGCGGGAGCTGCGACGCTGGGCTGGGTCACGCTCAAGCGGCTCGCGCGGGCCGCCTTCCCCGCGGCGTTCATCGCGTTCGCTGTGCTCGCGTTCGTACCGCTCATTGGCTACGTCGAGACGCTCACGGCGCCGATCCTCGGAGAGCGGCTGCGCCGACGCGCAGGCTCGAAGTACGCGGGTCTTCGGGTTCTCGCCAAGGACTGATGCAGAAGAAGCTCGTCCTGGCCGTCATCGACGGGCTCACTCCCGGCATGCTCGAGCGCGCCCTCGGCGAGGGGCGTCTGCCCGCCCTGTCCTTCCTCTACGAGGCCGGCTCGTACACGCGCGGGACGACGACGTTCCCCTCGGTGACGCCCGTCTGCCTGACGTCGATCGCGACGGGCACGCACCCCGACGTGCACAACATCCCGCACCTGGTCTGGTACCACCGTTGCGAGCGCCGCGTGGTGGAGTACGGGTCGTCCTTCTCGGCGGTGCGAGCCGCGGGCGCCCGCCGCTCGATCCGGGACTCGGTCTTCGCGATGAGCCACGAGCACGTCTCGCCGCGCGCGGTGACGGTGTTCGAGGCGCTGGAGGACGAGGGCCTGGAGCCCGCCGCGATCAACTTCACGTGCTACCGCGGCCGCACCCGTCATCCCCTCAAGTTGCCGGTGCCGACGGGGCGCAACCGCTGGTACGAGGCGGCGTACGGGCCGAGGCGATTCTTCTTCTTCAACCTCTTCGAGTCGGATGTGACCGGCGCACCGCTCGCGATCCGCTCCCGCCCCGAGGGATCAGTCGACGCCTATGCGGCGACGATCGGCCGCTGGCTGGTCACGCGGGACGGGTTCGACTTCCTCGTCTTCTATCTCCCCGACTACGACTACGCGTCGCACCTTTCGGGCCCGGATGCAGCCGTGTCCGCGCTCGAGCGCGCGGATGCGGCGGTGGGCGATCTCATGGCCGCCGCGGGCGGGCACGAGTCCTTCCTCGAGCGCTACGCGATCGTGGTCTGCTCCGACCATGGCCAGACGCACGTCGAGCGCGTCGCCCGGCTGCAGGACTCGTTCGAGGACCTCACCGTCTTCATGGGACGGAAGGGGACGACCCCGGACGGCTGCGACGTGGTCGTGACGGGCTCGAACCGCTCGGGGATGGTCTACGCCCTCGACCGCCGGCCCGCCCGGGAGCTGGCCGAGCGCCTCGACGGCGCCGACGGCGTCGACCTCGCCCTCTTCTTGGAGGACGCCGAGGCGGTCGTCCGCAAGGGCTCCGCTGAGGTGCGGTTCTCGCCGGACGAGGAAGGGTGGCGCGTCACGGGCGACGCTCGCATCCTCGATCGCGACGAGTATCCAAACGGCTTCGAGCGTGCTTGGTGCGCGCTCGCCTGCCCGAACGCAGGGGAGGTGATCGTCTCGGCCGCTTCCGGCTGGGAGTTCGAGGACCTCGGACGGCGGCACCACGGCGGCGGTGGAAGCCACGGCTCGCTGCTCGCGGGCGACTCGAGCGTGCCCATGCTGACCGCGGGATTCGGCGAGCACCCGCTTCTCGAGGACGCGAGCGTGACCGATCTCGCCCCGCTCGTGCTCGCGCACTTCGGCGTGCAGCCGCCGCCGGTCATGCGCGCCCGCATCTCGGCTCGTGTCTGACCTCGACACCGAGCGCGCGACGATGGTGGCGGAGCAGCTCGCCGGCCGAGGGATCGGGGACGACCGCGTTCTCGAGGCGATGGGGAAGGTTCCACGGGAGCTCTTCGTTGGCTCGCGCGACCGGCGCAAGGCCTACCGGGACATGCCGCTTCGCATTGGCCACGGGCAGACGATCTCGCAGCCGTACATGGTCGCTCTCATCTGCGAGGTCGCCCAGGTTCGGCCCGGCGACCGGGTGCTCGACATCGGCACCGGCTCCGGTTACCAGGCTGCGGTCCTCGCCGAGCTGGGCGCGGAGGTCTTCACCGTGGAACGCATCCCGGAACTCGCAGAACGGGCCAGGGCCCGGCTGGCGGAGGCCGGTTACGAGAACGTCGACGTCCACGTGGGGGACGGCTCGCTCGGGCTCCCGCAGCACGGTCCCTACGACGCGATCGTCGTCGCCGCCGCGGCGCCCGCGATGCCCGAGTCCCTCTACGACGCGCTTCGCGTGCGCGGCCGCCTCGTTGTTCCCGTGGGAGGGCAGGAGGGCCAGCGACTCGAGGTGATCGTCCGCAGCCCCGAAGGACCAGCGGTCGCCCGCTCGGTCCCGTGCAGGTTCGTCCCGCTCGTCGGCGCGGAGGGCTTCTAGAAGGCCCACGCCCTCAGGGGTTTTCGCAGTGGGGGGCGAGGGAATCCTCGCGACGCATGGACGGGGGTCTACATGCAGGCGCGGTCGAGAGCCGGCCCGTGTGCTTCGCCGATATCCGGCTGGGCGTCGTCGTCGACGTCCTGCTCGACGATGCTCTCGAACGGGTGCTCGGCTTCGACGTGCTCTGCGGCGACCGCGCGCGCCGCTACCTGCCGCTTGCCGCGTGCGAGGTCGGTGAGACCGCGGTCGCCGTCCCGTCCGCGCTCGTCCTCATGAAGCAGGAGCTCGACTTCTACCGGCAGCGCGCCCGGGCCTTCACCGCGGTCCGGGGCTTCCCGGCGAGGCGGGGAGGCAAGGATCTCGGCACGGTCTCGGACCTGGTTTTCGGCGCCGACGGGAGCCTGCTCGAGCTCGTTCTCGACACGGACGGGGAAGCCGCGCACGTCGCGCCCGGGCCCGAGCTCGTGGTTGGTCCGGATGCACTGCGGCCCGCCGTCTAACCTTCCTCTTCACGTGGCCATGCGGTCAGACACGGTGACGACGCGGGCGAGCGCGATCTCGGACGCCGCCGGCGAGGCGCTGAAGCGCCCGGCGAACTGGTTCCAGCTGGCCAAATTCTGCGCCGTCGGCGCGACCGGCTACATCGTCAACCTCGCCGTCTACGCGACGCTCGTGCAGGGCGCGGACATGCATTACATCCCTGCCGCCGTGTGCTCGTTCCTCGTCGCCGTCACGAACAACTACATCTGGAACCGGGTCTGGACGTTCCGCCACCAGCGTGGCCACATCGCCTACCAAGGGCTGCGGTTTCTGGCCGTGTCGACGGTCGCGCTCGGCGCCAACCTCGTATTCCTCGCCATCCTCGTCGCACTCGGAGTCCCGAAGATCCCCGCCCAGGCGGTGGCGATCGTGCTCGTCACGCCGTGGAACTTCGTCGCGAACAAGCTCTGGAGCTTCCGACGGGGATCCCCCGCCTAGCTCTCCTCCTCACGGTCGCCGCTTTGGGGGCGCCCGTGGCGGCCACGGCTGCGCAGAGCACGCCCGTGTTCAACTCGAGCGGCGATCTCGTCGGGACGCCTTTCGTCCCGCAGGACAAGCCCGCGTCCGCCGAGTTGACCGAGAACCGGGCCATTGCGATCGTCCTCGCCGACGAGAAGGTTGCCGACTGGGTCGCTCGCTACCCGGCGAAGGGGCTGACGAAGGAGGCATCGCTCGACGACGAGACCGGTCTCTGGTCGGTGAAGGTCTGGTCCGACCTGCCCGACGCCGGCCAGATCGTCGATGCAAAAGTGGACGACGCGAGCGGCGCCGTCACCGAGGCGTGGACAGGGCCGCAGGTCGCCTGGAAGATGGCGCGCGGCTACAAGGGCGCGTTCGGGCGCGCGATCAACGACCCGTGGATCTGGTTGACCTTCAGCGTGGTCTTCCTC
>DATAOL010000216.1:0-11915 GCA_036265755.1 Gaiellaceae bacterium
CGGTCATCGGCGACGACAGCCGCCGCCGTCGGCTGCGGCTGCCGGTCCGCGGGCGCCGTTCACCGGCCTAGCCGCCGTGCGCGTCGGCGTCATGGTCCCCATGGCTCGCTCGGACGGAGCCGGCCACGTGCCGACCTGGCACGAGATCCGGACGTTTGCCGAGCACGCCGAAGCAATCGGGCTCGACTCGCTCTGGGCCAGCGACCACTTCTTCGGAAGCTTCCCGGGCGCGCCGCTCGAAGGGGTGCACGAGGCGTGGACGATCACCTCGGCGCTCGCGGCGGCCACGAGCCGAGTCGAGATCGGCCAGCTCGTGTCATGCGCCTCCTACCGCCCTCCCGGACTGCTCGCGAAGATGGCCGTGACCGCTGACGAGATCAGCGGCGGCCGCCTCGTCCTCGGCCTGGGCGCTGGTTGGCACGACACGGAGTACGAGGCATTCGGATTCCCAAGAAACCACCGTGTCAGCCGCCTCGAGGAGTATCTGCAAGTCGTCGCTCCGCTCCTCCGTGGCGAGACGGTCGCCTTGGAAGGCCGCTACCACCGGGCCGCCGAAGCCGTGCTCCTCCCGGCGCCCGAGCGACGGATTCCCGTGCTCATCGCAGGGAACGGCCCACGACTTCTTCGTCTCGTCGCGCGCCACGCCGAGGCGTGGAACACCGCCTGGTTCGGCCGGCCGGACGACCGCCTGCGCACCCGCCTCGCTGCGCTCGGGGAGGCTCTGGAGGCGGAGGGGCGGGACATGGCGACGCTACGGCGCACCGTGGGACTCGCCGTGATCGATCCCGACCATGGCGAAGAGGAGGAGAATGCGTTCTCGGGCTCCGTGGGCGAGCTCGCCGAGACGCTCGGAAGCTTCGAGGAGCTCGGCTTCGCCGATGCGATCGCCGTGCTGGAGCCGATGACCGTCGGTTCGCTCGACCGGCTCGCCGAGGCGATCGAGCTCCGGGGCGGGCGTTGAGCCGCGGCTACGTATCGTCTTTCGGCGGCTGAGCTAGACGGCGACCCACTGAAGCTTCAGAACGACGAGGCAGATGAAGGCGGCAGCGAGGCCGGCGAGGAAGACGATCAGCGGCCCTTACTCGTGCCGCTTCCACGGGCTCGACCAAGGGTCGGCTTCCCCCTGGCCGGAATCGAGAGGACGCTCCTTCCAGAGCGGAGCGGCAGCCGTGCGCGCCTCACGCTCGGGCACGCCCGCTGCGATCAGAAGCTCTGCCAGGCCTCGGCGGCTCCGAACGATCGCCCGTTGAGCCGGGTGGCCGTTCGGCTCGACTGAGAGCCAGGAGTTCCAGCCGTAGACGACCTCGAGCTCCCCGATCGAGGAGGCAATCCGCTGCCGATCCGATTCGGCCGCCACCTAGAGCTCGGCGTACGCGGGCTTCTTCTTCGGCAGCACCAGCGCGATGAGCAGGCCGATGATGCCGAGGAACAGCCCGATGACCGCGAAGAGGACGAAGTTGTAGCCCTTGCGGTCTGCGATCGCCCCGCTGCCGAAGCCGAACCCGAGCATGACGAGCAGCGAGAAGATGATGGGAAACGCGGTATCCATGCAGGACCCCCAATCGGTTTGACTCGAGGAAAATGATCGAGCCGCGGCACGCGCTGCAGGCCACCCGAATGGGGGAATCGCGCGCCGGGTAACCTCTCCGCCGGTGCCCGTTCAGACGATCCTCGTCGCCTTTGACGATCCTTCGAGCGAGACGCTCGCACGAGCAGCCGACTACGCGGAGCAACTCGGTTCGACGCTGATCGTGACGAACGTCGCGCCCCCGAAGGACGCAAACCCGTCCGATGCCGACCGCGCGGCCCAGGAGCGCCTCGAACAGGCGCGCGGCTACCTCGAGTCGCGCGGCCTTCAGGCCGACCTGGTGGCGACCAAGGGACAGCCCGCCGACGCGATCATCCGGCTCGCGCAGGAGCGAAACGTCGACCTCATCGTCGTCGGCAGCCGGCACAAGCGCTTCTTCGAGCGCCTGGTCGAGGGAAGCGTCAACCAGAACGTCCTCCGGCGCGCCGGCTGCGACGTGCTCGTCGTCTACTAGAAGTCCCGATGCCGGACACTCACGACCCGAAGCTCGCCCTCGCCGGCCTGCTGATCGGAATCCTCGTGGGGATGACGGGGATGGGCGGCGGGTCGCTCATGACGCCCATCCTGATCCTCTTCTTCAACTTCAATCCCTCGATCGCCGTCGGCACGGACATCCTCCACGGCGCCGTGTTCAAGTCGTTCGGCGCGGTCCGCCACCGGAGGCTGGGGACGGTGCGCCTCCGGCTCGGCGCCTGGATGTTCGTCGGCAGCGCGCCCATGTCGCTCGCGGGTGTCTGGACGGTCGGCTACCTGACCGACCGCTACGGGGAGGGCGTCGACTCCGTGCAGGGGAAGATCCTCGCCTGCATGCTGATCGTCGGCGGGCTCGCGTTCCTGGCGAAGGCGGTCATGCACCGCGAGGGGCCGAAGAAGGAGCTCGGGCACCTGTCGAATCGCGACCGGATCGTGGCGGTCTGCATCGGCGCGGTCGGCGGGTTCCTCGTCGGCCTGACCTCCGTCGGGAGCGGCACGCTCTTCGGTCTCGCCCTGCTGATCGCCTTCCCGCTCAGCGCGAAGATCATCGTCGGCACGGACATCTTCCATGCCGCCGCGCTCCTCTGGGTGGCGGGCTTCGGCCACCTCGTGGCGGGCAACGTCGACCTGACAGCGATCGGCTGGCTTCTCATCGGATCGATCCCGGGCGTCCTCATCGGCAGCCAGGTCAGCGTCGGCCTCCCGGACCGGACGCTTCGCTTCGCGCTCGCGACCGCGCTCATCCTCAGCGGGATCAAGCTCCTCGACGTTCCGCATGCGAACCTCATCGTCGTGGTCGCCCTGATCACAGGCCTCGGCTCGCTCGCGATCTGGGGCATCGTGCGCCACTTCCGCAACCGGGCGCGCGCATCGTACGGAGTAGTGCCGGGACGAAAAGACCTCCTCCCCGAGCACGACCGGCCCTAGCCGGGGATGGAGCTCCGGACTCCACTCTGCGAGCTGCTCGGGATCGACCTGCCGATCCTCTGCGCCGGGATGGGGTTCCTGGCCGGCCCGGAGCTCGCCGCGGCCGTGTCGGGGGCGGGCGGCCTCGGGGTCCTCGGCAACGGATCGGCCGGACCGGAGTTCGTGCGCCACCAGGTCGCGCGAACGCGGGAGCTGACCGAGCGTCCGATCGGAGTGAACCTGATCGTGCAGGCCGACGAGCCCGGGGACGCCGATTACCTCTGCGAGCAGATCCGCCTCGCGGCGGAGTGTGGAGCGAACCACATCGTCCTCTTCTGGGGCGAGGCGGCGCCGTTTGTGGCCTCGGTGCGGGAGTCGGGACAGGGGAAGGTGCTTATCCAGGTCGGGTCCGTGCCGGAGGCGGAGGCGGCTGCGGAAGCCGGGGTGGACGCGATCATCGCCCAGGGCGTCGAAGCAGGGGGTCACGTTCGCGGGACCGAGTCCGTCTGGGACCTTCTCCCTGCAACCATCGCCGCCGTCGCCCCGATACCGGTGCTCGCATCGGGCGGGATCGGGAACGGCGAGGGGCTGGCGCGGGCGCTCTCGCTCGGGGCGCAGGGCGTCTCCCTCGGCACGCGCTTCGTGGCGAGCGAGGAGGCGGACGCTCACCCCGAGTACAAGCAGCGCATCGTGGCTGCGAAGGCCGCCGAAACGGTCTACACGCAGCTCTTCGACCGGGGCTGGCCGGACGCGCCGCACCGCGTCCTACGGAACCGCGTCTTCGACGAGTGGGAGGAGGCCGGGAGCCCGGCCACGGGCGCCCGTCCCGGGGAGGGTGAGCCGATCGGCCGCCAGGCCCGGCCGGGCGAGGAGCCGCGCGACTGGATTCGCTACTCCGTCGGCTCGGCGCTCGCGAGCTTCGACGGGGACGTCGAGGACGCGCCGCTCTGGGCCGGCGAGTCCGTGGAGGTCGTCGACGACATCCGTTCCGCTGGGGAGATCGTCCGCTCCCTCGCCGCGGAGGCCGAGGCAATATTCTCCGCGGCTGGCTAGCTAGGCGGCGTTTCGCCGCACGCGCCCGAAGGCGGTGCGCGTCGTCGCGCTCGCGCGCGCGTAGCTCCGCGTCGCCCGCTCGTCGACGGCGAACGCCACCGGCCCGTGGACGATCAGAGAGTCTCCCGCGCGCTGCTTCAGGAGGTCCGTGAAGAACTCCTCGGCGAGCCACTCTCGCCCCGGAGCGACCGTCGCGTGCAGGCGGATGCGGGTGAGGTTGTGCGCGAGGTCCTCGACGTGCTCGATCCACGGTTTGCGGATGAAGGTGGTCGGGCCCTCGGGGAGGATGCGGACGACGTCCTCGACCAGCCGCTCGCCTGGCTCGCGCTTGGCCACGAAGACCTCGATCGCGAGCTCCTTCACGCCGCGCGGGAGGACGCGGACCGCCTGGATCTGCGAGTTGTGCACCTGGATGACCTCGCCGGAGAGCGACCGCAGCCGAGTCCGGCGGAGCGAGACGTCCTCGACAACCCCTTGCACCTCCGAGCCGACGAGCAGCGTGACGGTGTCGCCGACCGAGTACCAGCGCTCGGCGAACATCGTGAAGCCGGCGATGATGTCGACGAGGATCCGCTGGGCCGAGAAGCCGGCCACGATGAGTGCGAAGGACGCGCCGGCGATCGTCGTGAGCCGGTCGAAGCCGCCCGTCAGCTGGGCGATCGCGACGATCGCGGCGACGGCAAACGTGACGTAGGTGATCGCCGTTCGGATGACGCTGATGAGCGTCTCTCGGCGCTTGAGGTTGGCGATCTTCCCTGTCGCCTCGAGGTCGGAGTCGGTTTGCCGGCGGTCGTGCCAGGTGAGCAGCCGGCCGGCAAGCCACGAGGTGGCGCGGGCCAGGAGCCACGCGAGCGCGAAGACCGCCACGATCACGACGACGCGCCCCCACGAGGACGAGAGCGGCGTATTGTCGTTCAGCAGGCTTGTCAGGTTGTCGAGCATCGCAGGCGCAGTCACAAAGTTGTCTCCAACGACGGTATCGGCAGCGTTTTCGGCGTCACAAGCGAATCGCCCCGAGCTAATCCAGAATTAACGAAGGGGCGGCCTGAGCCGCCCCTTCGTCCAGCCGGTGAGCGTCTGTCAGTGCGACAGCCCGAAGCGGCGGCGTCTCGCGTAGACGCCTGCGCCGCTCGCCACGAGGAGGAGGGCGATCCCGCCCACCACGGGAGCCCAGACCGGGAAGGAGCCCTCGCCCCCAGAGGAGGGCACCGGTACGGCCGAGCCCGTTCCGACGATGCGAACCGGGGGATAGGAGTAGGCGCGGTCGGTGAAGCCGTCGGTGACCACGTACTGGTAGCGGCCGGGAGTGGGGAAGACGACGTCGAGGGTGTATTCGCCGCGAGTTCCGGTCGGCTTCGCCCTGTAGACGACCTGCGTGCCGTCGTCGAGGTTGGTCAGCCGCAACGTGGGCTTGGCGCTCGCGGGCAGACGGCCGTTCACGTCGATGAGGGTGAGGGTCGACGACCACGTCCCGCCCGGCGGCGTGCCGTACGGGGTCGAGCTGAGCTCGACTCCGCCCTCCTTGGCGAGCGCCGCGGGCGCGAGGACGGCGGCGAGGGCGATTCCGAGCGCGAGTGCGATGAGTGAGCGTCTCAATCCGGCCTCCTTCGTTTAGCCGTCATACACCGCTGCGACGTGAGGGGTTCCCGCCTTCGACCAGCGTAGCTCGAAGGCGGCAGATGCGCTGTTGTTCGCGTAAGAGCTCTCGCGCAGCGCTCCCCCCACGTTCACGCGGTGGCGGAGGAAGTAGCGGCCGGGCGACAGGCCAGTGATATCGACTGACTGCCCCTCCAACTTGGGGACGTAATCGTCGCCGTAGCCGGGAGAGATCCCCTCCTCCACGACGAGCCTCGCCGGCTGGCCGCGTTCGCATTCCTGCGTCCAAACTGGAAGCGCCGGCTCGCCCGGGAGCCGCATGCTGGCCTCTGCGTCGTAGCGGTCGCCGAGGCAGAAGCCCGTCTTCTGATCCCGACCCACGAGCTTGCCGTCTGCAGTGAGCAGCTCGTAGCGCTCGAAGTCGAGGTAGTGCCAGTGACGGTGCGTCTCCGAGACGACGAAGCGGATCGCACCGGGGACCGGGTGCTCGACGGTGGATCCGTCCGTGCGGCGCACGAGTTGGGTGACCGTCATCGTCGGCGTGCCGGTGTCGGGCCGCCGCCCCTCGAGGAGCATCGGGCCGCGCCCGTGGTTTTCCACGGCCGAGAGGAAGGCGAGGCGCCAGCCGTCTCCCGCTCGGTAGACGGTGAGCGCAGCCGGCGGCGACTGGACGAGGTCCGGCAGGAGCTCTCGAGGGCTGCCGCCGGAGACTGCCGTGCCGCCGCAGCCGCTCAGGATCAGGACCGCGATTGCGACCGCGAGGCGCATCGCCGGTGTTACGCCGCGGCCCGCCCGCACGTTCCTAGAAGGTCGCTTCGCGGACGCCGGTGAGGATCAAGAGGAAGATGAATGCGGCGACCGCCAGGCGGTAGATCACGAAGATCGAGTAGTCGTGGCGGCGCACGTAGCCGAGGAGCGCCTCGATCGCGAAGAGACCGCTTCCCGCCGCGGCGAGTGTGCCGACGAGGAAGGGGCCGGTCCAGCCGCTCGGTAGCGACCCCTTGAGCACGTCGGTGTAGCCCTTGAAGAGAACGGCGCCGAGGACGACCGGCACGAGGAGGAGGAACGAGAAGCGCGCCGCCGCGTCGCGGTCGAATCTGAGCGCGCGCGCCATGGTGATCGTGATTCCCGAGCGGGACACGCCCGGCGCGAGGGCGATGGCCTGCGCGGCTCCGACCGCCAGTGCCTGCTTCAGCGAGAGATCCGAGATCTTCTTCTCCTGGGGCATCCGGTCCGCGAGCCAGAGGAGCACGGCGAAAACGGCGAGGAAGAGACCGATCTGCCACGGCTCGCCGAGCCGCTTCTCGATCGTGCTCTCGCCGAGCGCTCCCGCAAGCGCGGCAGGAACGGTCGCTGCGAACACGCACCACGCGGTCCTCTCCTCGGCGGTCCGGATGCTCCTGTGGCCGACGCTCCGAAACCACGCGGCGACGAGGGCGGCGATGTCCTCCCAGAAGTACGCCACGACCGCGATCAGCGTGCCGAGGTGGAGAGCGACGTCGAACGTCTTGTTGAAATCCGGGTGGTTCTCGAGGTACGTCCAGTCGCCGAGCCACGGCACGAGGATGAGATGGCCCGAGGAGGAGATCGGGAGCAGCTCCGTGAAGCCCTGCACGACTCCGAGGACGAACGCCTGCCAGTTCGACAGGGCGCCCGCTGTCTCGCCCACTCCGAGCGCGGCCAGCAGGGCGGCGGAGACGAGGGCCGCCGCGGCTACCACGCGAAGACCTCGGCGGCGCACCCCGCTATCGTATGCGCGCTCCGTGAGTCGGAATGACCTCATCCTCTCGATTGCGGCTGCGCTCCTCGTGGGCTTCGCCCTCGTGGTCTCGCTCGTCATTCCAAGACGAAATCCCGGCTTCCCGGGGCGGCATCTCGGCTTGCTCATCCTGATCGGCGCCCTGCTCGTCATCGGCATGCTCACCGCCGTCGGGGTACTCGGGGAGAGCCATCATTTCGAGGCAGCGGAAAGCGGTGGCAACGTCACCGAGCAGGCGCCGACGGTGTCTTCCGGAAGCTCGACGGCCGCGACGCCGACGGAGACGGCCGGAGGCGGAGGCGGCCCGAGCGGGGATCCCGCCGCCGGCGAGCAGGTCTTCACGGCTAACGCGCAGCCGCCCTGCGCCAGCTGCCACACCTTGTCCGAGGCGAACGCGACCGGTCAGGTGGGGCCGAATCTCGACGACGTCCTCAAGGGGAAGAGCGCCGACTTCATCCACGAGTCGATCGTCGACCCGAATGCCGAGATCGCGAACGGTTTCACGGCCGGGGTCATGCCCGAGATATACGGGGAGCAACTGAACGACCAGCAGCTGGCCGACCTCGTGGCCTTCCTCGCGCAGGCAACGAAAAGCTAGAAAAAGTTAGGCGGAGAGGGCGGGATTCGAACCCGCGACCCAACTTTCGCCGGGTACGCGATTTCCAGTCGCGCTCCTTAGGCCAACTCGGACACCTCTCCGCGGCCGGCACCATCGTACCGGGCGTTTTGCCTCATTCCCGGGGCGGTACAAGCTCGGAAACGAGCAAAGGGGTTTGCCATGCCACCTCGTGGAGTGAAGAAGGGCACGAAGCGCGGCCGCCAGTACGAGCACATCAAGGACAGCGCGAAGGACCGCGGCATGTCGGAGGACCGTGCCGAGGAGGTCGCGGCGCGCACCGTGAACAAGGAGCGAGCGCGAGCCGGCGAGTCCAGGGCTGCCTCGCGGAGCTCGACACGAGACATCTCGTCAGGGCGCCGCGGCGGCATCCGCTCACACCGGAGGAGTCCTCGCGGCCAGACGAAGGAGCAGCTCTACAACCAGGCGAAGCGGCTCAACATCAAGGGACGCTCGCGGATGAACAAGCGGCAGCTCCTTGCCGCCGTGAATCGAAAGAAGAGCTAGCGCAGCGGCGTTTCGTCGAGCCGCTCGGAGAGCTCGGCGATCGATTCGTAGACGGCGATCGCGCCGGCATCCGAGAGCTCCTCTTGCGAGAAACCGCCCGTGCGCACGGCGATCGTCTCCACGCCGGCGCGCCGGGCGGACTCGCAGTCCCAGGGGGTGTCGCCGACCATGACGGCTTTCCCGCCGCCGGCCTTCTCGACCGCGGCGACCACGAGGTCGGGGTGCGGCTTCGTCGCCTCGACGTCGGCGGAGGTCGTCCATCCGTCCGCGAGGTCGCGCGCGTCCAGAAGGTCGAGGTAGTGGTCGATCTCCTCGGACTTGGCCGAAGAGGCGAGGACGACGGTGTGGCCGCGCGACTTGAGGAGCTCGATCAGGCCCCGCGCGCCCTCGAAGGGCTCCACCTCCTGGATGAGCTCGAAGTAGAGCTCCTTCTCAGCGGCGCGGATGTCGTCCCCCAGCCGCTCCTCGACGTCGGCCCCGGCGAGCGCGGCGACGACCTGGTCTCCGCCCATACCCATGTGGAAGTGGATTCGCCAGAGCGGGAGGACGATGTCCAGACGCCGGAAGGCGCGGTACCACGCGATCGCGTGATGGTAGTTCGTGTCGACGAGTGTTCCGTCGACGTCGAGGATGGCGGCGAGCGGCACGGCGCGAAACTACCCGTATGACGCGAAGGAAACGCTCCTACCGCTCCCTCGCGTCGCTCCAACGGGACAACCGGGTCTGCCGGGCGTGTGCGGAGGCCGGCTACCCGCTCGAGTCGCTGCCGGTCTTCGAGGGCGCGCCCGACCGCCGCGCGATGATCGTCGGCCAGGCCCCCGGCGTCGTCGAGGGCGCGGAGCGGCGGCCGTGGCGCGGCCGGGCGGGGGGAACGCTACGCCGTTGGCTCGAGCTGGACGAGGAGCAGTTCTACGCGACGTTCTACTGCTCGTCCGTCACCCGCTGCTATCCGGGACGACACCCGAGCGGCCGTGGTGACCGGCCGCCCACCACCCAGGAGCTCGAGCTCTGTCGGTTCTGGCTCGAGTGGGAGCTCGTGCTCCTGCGCCCCACGCTCATCGTCCCCGTCGGCGGCCTCGCGATTCGCCGCCTGCTCGGGATCACCGGCCTCTCGACGTGCATCGGCTCGAGGTTCGAGCTCGGCGATGCGGTCGCCGTCCCGCTGCCGCATCCCTCGGGAGCCAGCGGCTGGCTCAACGCGTTGGAAAACCGTGAGCGGCTGGCCGAGGCCCTTGCGCTGCTGCGGGCAGAGTTGTAGAACGGTGACGTGCGTGCCGTCCGTACGCTGACTCTCGCCCTCGCCGTTCTCGCCGCTCTCCTCTGGACGGGAGCGGCGTCCGCGACCATCATCCCGCAGCGCTCGATCGCGGACATCGCTTTGAAGATGACGGGCGACCAGGTGAAGGCCGTCGCCGGCGAGCCGGACAGCATCCATCACGGCGTGAACGACTTCGGCAACTTCACCGTCTACAAGTACCGGCGCCTCAAGGTCACGTTCCTCGGGAGTCCAGGGAGCCAACAGGTGACGGCGGTTTCGACGACGCGCCGCCGCCAGGAAACCCCGCTGGGGATCCACGTCGGCTCGACCGAGACTGCCCTCCACGCGGCCTACCCCGGCGCTCACTGCCGGACTGAGTCGTCCGACTTCCGCCACTGCTGGACCGGCCATTTTCAGGCGGGGCGCCGCGTGACCGACTACCGGATCGGGATCCTCTCCGGGCGCGTGAAGCTGATCACCGTCGGCTTCGTGATCGACTGAGCGTCAGTCCCGCTCGCGCATCCGGCGCAGAAGCGGAAGCCCGTACCAGAGCCAGATGAAGAGCGCGGCGAGAGGCGCCGTGACCGCCGCCGTCGCCGGCTCGCCGAAGAGGAAATCCGTGATGAGGTAGACGGACGCGGACATCCCCGCGGCGAGGAAGACCGTCGCTGCGATCGCGGTGCGGTTCGCGGTCGCGAGGAGCGCCTCCTTGTCGCCACGCCGCCAGCGAATCCGGTGGTTCGCGGTCGGCGTGATGAGGAGGACTATCGCGACCGCCGCGCACAGGAGCGCGGAAAAGTAGACGTAGGTCTGGTTCTCCGTCAGCTCCTCGAAGCGGTTCTGGAACGGCAGGACGAGGAGGAACGCGAAGAGCACCTGCGTTCCCGGCATGGCGAGCCGGTGTTCCTCGACGAGCTCGCTCCACTCCTGGTCGAGCTCTTCCGGTGAGCGCTTTTCCCCTCCGGCCACGGCCGGAGTCTAGGCGGGCGAGGCCCCCTTCGACTCCCAGTAGCGGTTCAGCGCGCCCTGGACCTGGACGAACCAGATGATCGGGCCGATGAGCGGCAGCAGG
Source organism: Gaiellaceae bacterium (assembly GCA_036265755.1). Classification (GTDB taxonomy): domain Bacteria; phylum Actinomycetota; class Thermoleophilia; order Gaiellales; family Gaiellaceae; genus DATEOR01. Next base: position 10,830 of record DATAOL010000216.1, read on the forward strand.
ATCCAGAGACCGTGGATCCCCCGCACCGGGCTCGTGCCGCCGTCGAGGTTCTCGTACATGTAGCGAACCTCGGACGGGACGAGGAAGAACGTCACCGGCGAGATGAGGATGTAGATGACGAGGCCGAGAACCCCGCCGACGCCGTTGCCCGAGTAGCGCTTGACCTCCTCCTGGGTCTTGTACGTCCAGTAGATCCCGTAGATCCCGATCGTCAGGATCATCCACAGGATCGAGAGCCCGATCGACCGCGTCTCGCCGACCGGCCCGCGTCCCGACCCGGCCGCCGCGGCGCTCTGTGCCATCTCCGTCATCGCAGTCTCCTCGTTGGGGCTTCAATCTTCCCACGGCTGTCGGACCCGCCGCGACTTGCGGTGGGGTGGGCGCCCGCATATAGCCTTGTCGGTGTACCGGGAATCCCCTGAGAAGGAGAGGAAGCATGGCTTTGCAGATTGGCGACACGGCACCCGACTTCGAGGCCGAGACCACCGAGGGGCCGATCAAATTCCACGACTGGATCGGCGACTCTTGGGCGGTTCTCTTCTCGCATCCGAAGGACTTCACTCCGGTGTGCACGACCGAGCTCGGGTACATGGCGAAGATCAAGCCCGAGTTCGACCGGCGCGATGTGAAGATCATCGGGCTCTCGGTCGATCCGACCGGCCGCCATGAGGAGTGGGCCAAGGACATCGAAGAGACACAGGGGGCCGCGCCCAACTACCCGATCATCGGCGACCATGACTTCAACGTCTCGAAGCAGTACGGGATGCTTGCAGCGGACACGTCCGGCGACCCGCTCGAGCGCACTCCCGCCGACAACCAGACGGTGCGCAACGTCTTCGTGATCGGGCCGGACAAGAAGGTCAAGCTGATCCTCGTGTATCCGATGACGACCGGCCGCAACTTCGACGAGGTCCTGCGTGTGATCGACTCGCTGCAGCTGACGGCGCAGCACAAGGTCTCGACGCCGGTCAACTGGCAGCAGGGCGAGGACGTCATCATCGCCGGCTCCGTCTCGGACGACGAGGCTCGCGAGACGTATCCCGACGGCTGGGAGTCCCCGAAGCCGTACATCCGCATCGTTCCCGC
>DATAOL010000217.1:0-2215 GCA_036265755.1 Gaiellaceae bacterium
CGGCCGCTTTCGAGGTACTCGTGCGCGGCCGCCGCCTCGCTGAGCGGAAAAACGCGGTCGACGATCGGCTTCGCCGTCCCGCGCGCGACGAGGTCGTAGGCGCCGGCGAAGTCCGCCCGCGTCCCCATCGTCGAGCCGAGAATCGAGAGCTGCTTCCACCAGATGCGATGAAGCTGGGCCGGCGGGTTCGGACCGCTCGTGGCGCCGCAGACGACAATGCGGCCCTCGGTCGCGGCCGCCTGGAGCGAGGTCTTCCACGTGGCCTCGCCCACGTGCTCGACGACGATGTCGACTCCATGCCTTTCGGTGGCTTCCTTGACCGCCGCGGCGACGTCGCCCGTCTCGTGGTTGACGACCGCGTCGGCTCCGTGCTCGCGCGCCTTGTCGAGCTTCTCGTCGCTCGACGAGGTGGCGATGACACGGCCGCCGAGGGCCTTCGCGAGGACGAGCGCCGCCGAGGCCACGCCTCCGCCGACGCCCCAAACGAGCACCCACTCGCCCTCCTGGAGCTTTGCGCGCGTGACGAGCATGCGATAGGCGGTCTCGAAGACGAGTGGGAACGCCGCCGCCTCCTCGAAGGAGATCCCGTTCGGAAGCGGGTGGACGTAGTCCGCCGGGACGGCGATCAGCTCGGCGTGAGTCCCGTCGGTGTGCTCGCCGATGATGTGGGCGCCCTCTTCGAGGCCGGGGTTGATCACGACCTCGTCCCCGGCGGCGAACCCGTCCGCGCCCTCGCCCACCTGCTCGACGATCCCGGCCCCGTCGGCGCCGAGAATACGTGGCTTGGGCGCCGAGGGAAGCCCCTGGCGGGTCCAGAGATCGAGGTGGTTCAGGGAAGCGGCCCGCAGCCGGATCAGGACCTCGCCCGGGCCGGCGACGGGGTCGTCCGCGTCCTCGTACCGGAGGACCTCGGGACCACCGTCCTCATGGATGCGGATCGCCTTCACGCGGCTGATCCTAACGGGCGGGTGCTGCTAGTTTCCGGTCGTGATGCAGCAGGCGGAGCTCAGCCGCCTCGCCGCGGAGCTCGGGATCGACGCAGTCGGGGCGTCGCCGGCGGGGCCGTACTCCGAGACGGAGCGCCACATCCGCGAGCGGAGGCAGCGCGGTCTCTTCGCGCACATGCGCTTCACGATGGCTCAGCCCGAGATCTCCTGTCATCCGGAGACGCTGCTGCCCGGTGCGCGCACGGTCGTCTCCGCCGCGCTCTCGTACTACAATCCCGGACCGGAGCCGAAGCCGGGCGAAGGAAGACTCCCGCGGTACACGTGGAATGACCGTTATGCGGAGCTCCGCGAGAAGCTCGACCGCCTCGGCGAGCGTCTCGGCGGCTCGTACCGCGTCCTCGTCGACGAGAACCAGCACGTCGACCGGGAGGGCGCCGCCCGCGCAGGGGTGGGGTTCTACGGCAAGAACACCTTGCTCATCACTCGCCGGCATGGATCCTGGGTGGTGCTGGGGACGCTCGTCACCGACGTCGAGATCGAGTCGAGCCCGCCGCTCGGCCTCGACTGCGGCTCGTGCACGCGTTGTATCGATGCCTGCCCGACCGACGCTCTGGACGAGCCCGGTGTGCTCGACTCGACGAGGTGCCTGTCCTATTGGAGCCAGGCTCCCGGCCCGGTTCCCGAGCATTTTCGCGCGGAGATGGGGACGCATGTCTACGGCTGTGACATCTGCCAGGACGTATGCCCCTGGAACCGCGGGACCGAGAAGCGCCGTGCCGGCGTCGAAGCTCCCGCCGGTGCCGAGCCTGTGGTCTCGCTCGTCGACTGGCTCGAGTCGGAGGACGGAGACCTGGCGCGGCGGTACGACCGCCTGTACTTCCCCCGCAACGATCCGCGCTACCTGCGCAGAAACGCCCTGATCTCAGCGGGCAACTCGGGCGACGCGGCCCTGGTTCCGGCTGTGGCGCGCTGGGCGGAGAGCGACGACGACCTCCTTTCCGAGCATGCCGAGTGGGCGCTTGAGAAGCTGCGTTGTTGAGCCGGAGACGGAGTCCGGCACCGCCTCCGTCCTCCGCGTCCCGGTCGCCTAAGCGAGCTAGGAGCGCGCCTTCGCGGCGGGACGGCGGGAAAGCTCGCGCTTGAGGCGCTTCGCCCGCGTCAGGATCTCGTTGCGCACGCTCGCGGGCTCGATCACCTCGGCCTCGCCGCGGTGGGCCAGGATCTCGCCGACGATCCACTCCATGCTCCCGAAGCGAAGGTGTTCGAGG
>DATAOL010000218.1:0-2483 GCA_036265755.1 Gaiellaceae bacterium
AACGAAGGTCCGTTCGCCCCGTTCGAGGGCCAGACGTGGGGCGGAGCGATGCTGCCGCTCATCAACCGAGGCGCGACTCCGGTCAGCGGCGATCCGACAGAAGGCGTCGATAACGCCGTCATCGCGGGCCACCCGATCGAGCTTGTCTACGGCGGGTCCGATGCGACCCCCGACAAGGCGGTCGAGGAGGCTCGGCGCCTGGTGGAGCAGGAGAAGGTCGACATCCTCATCGGCCCGCTCTCAGGGAGCGAGGGCATCGCGGTTGCCAACTACTCGAAGGAGCAGCCTGGAGTCACCTTCGTCAACGGGATCTCGGGCGCGCAGGACACGACGTTGAAGGTTCGCTCGCCGAACTTCTTCCGCTTCCACAATGACGGCACGCAGTGGACGGCGGGGTTGGGCGACTACGCCTACAACACCCTCGGTTGGCGAAACGTGGTCACGATCGGCGACGACTACGACTTCCCGTACTCGCAGATCGCTGGCTTCGTAGCCGAGTTCTGCTCGATCGGCGGCAACGTGACCGAGCGGCTCTGGCCCGCGTTGGGTGAGGAAGACTATTCGTCCTTCATCACGCAGATCCCGGAAGACGTCGACGGCTTCTTCATGGGCGTGGGCGGAACCGGGACCGTTGCGTTCGTCAAGCAGTACGAGCAGCTGCGCGGCAACCTCGCCGACAAGATCATGGGCGGCATCTTCATGACCGACCCGGTGATCCTGAAGGAGCTCGGAGATCAGGTGGTTGGGGTTGTGACGGCCGGTATGACGGCTGGCGACTCCCAGGAGTCGTCCTACCTCGACTACGCGAACGGCCTGGGCGAGGCCTATCCCGACTTGAAAGGCACAGCCTCGAGCGTGTTCGCGTACGGCTACTACACCGCGATGGAAGCGGTCGCCCAGGGCCTCGAGCAGGTCAACGGCGACCTGTCGGGCAATCACGAGGCGTTCAACGATGCACTCGCAAGCCTCGTGCTCGACGCCCCGCTCGGGGCGATCAAGCTCGACGAGAACCATCAGGCGATCATGGACAACTTCCTCCAGCAGATCGTCAAGGACAACACTGGCGACGGTGTTCCGGACGTGAAGACGATCAAGACGATCCCGCAGGTCGACCAGACCTTCGCAGGCGCCTTCAGCCCGGAGACCCCGTCTCCCGACCGGACCCATCCACCGTGCAAGACGGGCACTCCTCCTCCGTGGACGGAGCAAGGTGGAGGCGGGTAGTCCCGTGACTCGAGAACGGCTGTGGCTGTAACAGCACAGGCAACCGAGAGCGCCGAGCCGGTCCTCCGCTTGCGGGGGGTCGGCCGGCGCTTCGGGGGCGTGCACGCCGTGCACGGGGTGGATCTGGACGTGTTCCCCGGCGAACGACGGGCGATCCTGGGGCCCAACGGAGCCGGCAAGACGACTCTCTTCAATCTCGTCTCGGGCGATTTTCCCCCTACCGCCGGCACGATCGAGCTCTTCAGCCGCGACGTGACTCGGCAGCCGGCACGGAAACGCGCGCACGCAGGGCTCACGCGCACCTACCAGACCTCGCGTCTCTTCCTCGGGCTCAGCGTCGAGGACAACATCTATCTCGCGGTGCTCGGGGTTCGCGGGAGCCATTTCCGGCCGGTGCGGCTTGCGGAGCGCGACGGGGCCATGAGGGGCCGAGCGCGCGAGCTCGCCGAGCGCGTGGGCCTCGGGGGCAAGCTGGGCACCCTCGTCGGGTCGCTGTCCCACGGCGAGCAGCGACAGCTCGAAGTGGCGCTGGCGCGGGCCGGCGAGCCGAAGCTCATGATGTTGGACGAGCCCGCCGCGGGCCTCTCGCGTGGGGAGCGAGCCCTACTGACCGATCTCCTTCTGCAGCTCGACCGCGAGATCACTCTGGTTCTCATCGAGCATGACATGGACGTCGCTCTCACCGTCGCGGAGCGGGTGACGATGATGCACGACGGGCGCGTGATCGTCGAAGGGACTCCCGACGAGATCCGCGCGAACCAGCTCGTCCACGACCTCTATCTCGGGAAGGGTCACTATGGCGACGAGTGAGCCCTTCTTCGCCGTGAAGAATCTGAATGCGTTCTACGGGCGCGCTCAGATCCTTCACGACGTGTCCTTCGAGATGGGCACCGAGCCGGTGGCCATCATCGGGCGCAACGGCATGGGCAAGACGACGCTCTGCCTGACCGTCATGGGGCTCATGGCTCAGGCGAAGGGGTCCGTGCGGTTCGAGGGAGAAGAGCTCCTGGGCCGGCAGCCCTACAAGATCGCGGCGGCAGGAATCGGCTATGTCCCTCAGGGACGCCGCCTGTTCCCCTCGCTCTCGACGGAGGAGCACCTCCGGATGCTCGGCAACCCCAACGGAGGGCGGTGGAATATCGATGCGATCTGGGAGGTGTTTCCGCGTCTCGCCGAGCGCCGCAAGGTCGGCGCCGCGCAGCTCTCGGGCGGAGAGCAGCAAATGCTTGCGATTGCGAGGGCTCTTCTCCGCAACCCGA
>DATAOL010000219.1:0-4631 GCA_036265755.1 Gaiellaceae bacterium
GATCTTCCAGCTCGCGATCGGGAGCGGGAAGTTCCAGGGCGTGATCAGCCCCACGACGCCGAGCGGCTCGCGGAAGGTGATGTCGACTCCACCAGCGACCGGGATCTGCGAGCCGAGCAGCCGCTCGGGCGCTCCGGCGTAATAGTCGAAGACGTCGACGACGCTTCCGACCTCGCCGCGCGCGTCCGAGATCGGCTTCCCGACGTTTCGCGCTTCGAGCTGGGCAAGCTCCTCGACCTTGCCTTCGATGACGCGCGCGAGGCTGCGTAGGAGCTTCGCGCGGTCGCCCGGCGAGACAGCGCGCCAAGCGGGAAACGCGGCCTTCGCGCGCGCCACCGCCTCGTCGACGTCCTCTGCCCCTGCGCGGGGAAGCTCCGCGAGCACCTGCTCGGTGGCCGGCTCAAAAACCTGCATGGTTTCTGCCGTCGCGGCCATAGGTGGGACGTTACACGTCCGGTGACGCGGGAGCAGCACGTGCCCCTCGCGCCGCTCCGGCGCTCGCGATCACGACGAGGACGATCGCGGCGATCGCGCGCGCGCCGATCCTCTCCCCGAGGACGATCAGACCGACGAGCGCCCCGATGGCGGGCTCGATGCTCATAAGGACGCCGAAGACGTGGGTCGGGAGCCGGCGCAGGGCCTCGAGCTCGAGCGACCACGGGAGAGCGGAGGAGAGAACCGCCACCCCGAACCCCGCGGCGAGCACCGCGGGATCGAGGAGAGACGAGCCGGCGCTCGCGATCCCGAGCGGCACGGCGATGCAGGCGCCGACGGCCATCGCCAGGGCGAGCCCGGTCGGGCCCGAGAACGTCTGCCCGACGCGAACGCCCAGAAGGATGTAGACGCCCCAGAGAACGCCGGCGGCGAGCGCGAACACCACGCCCACGCCGTCGAGACTGTCGCCGATCCCCGGCGCGAGGAGCGCGATCCCGATCGCGGCCATCGCGACCCAGAGAAGGTCGGCGGAGCGGCGCGAGCCGACGAGGGCGACTCCCAGAGGCCCGATGAACTCCAGCGTGACGGCGATCCCCAGCGGAATGCGGTCGAGCGCCTGGAAGAAGCAGAGGTTCATGGAGACCAGCGTCAGCCCGAAGGCGAGCGCCAGTCGTAGCTCTGAGCGAGGCCGCTTCCTGATCCGGGGGTGAAACAGGAGGCCGATGACGAGCGAGCCGAAGAACAGCCGCATTGCCACGACACCCGTCGGCGTCACCTGGTCGAAGAGCGACTTCGCGATCGCCGCGCCGAACTGCACGGACGTGACGCCGGCGAGGACGAGAGCCGGTGCGGGGACGCGGGCAGCCGCGACGGTACGACCCTCCATCGAGAGAGTCATACCGTTTCGGCTCTCTTCAGGTCTACGCGGTCACGCCGGGGGCGCCCGGGGGCGCTTCCTCCCCGAGCTCGAGGTCGCGAAGAGGAGGAACGCGGTGCCGCCCTCCTTCATGACGGATGTCCGCCTCGACCTCGCAGCCTGCGTCTCCCTCGCAGCAGCCGATCTTGAAGCGGCAGCGGGGACACTGCCACGTCTGGTGGCGCCATTCCATCGGCGCGCCACAGCGCAGGCAGCTCTCGGTCACGCGTCCGAGTCTACGAGCCCTCCCGGACTAGGCGACCTTCTCCAGCACCGGCGAGTCGTTCTCTTCGAGGAGGTCGAGGACGGCTTCCTCGACGGCTCCCTGCGTCGCCGGCTCACCGAAGTCGACGTCGCCGAGCATGTCGAGCGCCCCGCCGATCGTCACTCCGTCGCGGTAGCGGTCGAATACCCGTGGGTCGATGTAGGACGCACGGCAGACCGCCGGCGTGTTGCCGAGGTAGTGCGAGACTTCCTTCACCGCGCGGGACACGGCCCTCGCCCGCGCCGTCTTCGAGCCGGCTGCCTTGCCGGACACAGCGACGGCCACGGCGGCGAGAACGGTGCCGTGCCAGGTGCGGAAGTCCTTCGCGGAGAAGTCCTCACCCGTCTGGTCCTTGATGTACTCGTTGATCTGGTCGGAGCGCACGTCGACCCAGGCGCCGCCCTGCTGGTAGGCGAGGAGCTCGGGCCCGCCGCCGCGCCGCCTCTTCAGCTTCTCGACGACCTTGTAGACGTCCGGGTCGACGATCGACTGGACGCGCTGCTTGCCGCTCTTCGCGATGTAGTCGAAGACGAGGAGGTGGTTGGGGCCGAGCGTGACGTGGCGCTTCTCCATCGTCGCGAGCCCGTAGGTGCCGTGCTGGGCCGTGTAGTCCTCCGTGCCGATGCGGAAGAAACCGCGGTCGAGCAGACGTACCGCGCACGCGAGCACCCGCTCCCCGGTGAGCCCGCGCTGCCCGAGATGCTTCGCGGCCTTGCGGCGAAGCGACGGGAGAGCGCGCGCGAAGCGGATCATCTCGTCGAACTTCTCCTGGTCGCGCCGGGCGCGCCAGCGCGCGTGGTAGAGGTACTGCCGCCTGCCGGCCGCATCCGTCCCCACCGCCTGGATGTGTCCGAACGGATGGGGGCAGATCCAGACGTCGCGCCAAGCGGGCGGGATCACGAGCTCCCTGATCCGCTCGAGGGTCTCCCCGTCGTCGATCCGCTCGCCGTCCTCGTCCACGAATTCGAAACCACGGCCACGCCTCCGGCGGACGATTCCCGGGACCGAGCAGTCGACGCGGCGGAGTCGCGGCATGGACTGCGTTCTTCCCTCGACGGGCCGGGGGCGAAACTGCATGGCTAGCCTCTAGGCGTGCCCTTGCGCCTGATTCTCGTCGCAACGGTGGCGCTCGTCGCCGGCCTCGGCGCGGCTGTCGCCGCGATCGCGCTCGTCGGCGGCGAGGAGAGCCCGCGCCCCGGACCGAGCGAATCCGTGCGGGACGAGCCGGTGAGCGGCCCGCCGGTAACCCTTTCCGGCACCGACGTTCGCACGGGCGAGGCGATCGCGCTGAGACGACTGGCCGACCAGCCGGTCGTCATCGCCGTCTGGGCCTCGTGGTGCGGCGCGTGCGTGCGCCAGGCCCACGCATTCGAGCGCTTCGTCTCCAGTCACGCACAGGTCTCCGTGCTCGCCGTGGACACGCAGGAGGATGCGGCCGCGGCGCAAGCGTTCTTGGAGAGCACGGGGCTCGAGCTTCCGACCGTCGCCGACACGGAAGGACAGCTGGCCGCGCGGCTCGGCGTGCGCGAGCTGCCCACGACCCTGTTCCTCGCCCAGGATCACCGCGTGGCATCCATGTGGGAGGGGACGGCGGGGCTCGCCGACCTGAACGCGGGGCTCCAGATCGCGAGAAGGGGCTAGCCAGCCGCCGCGATGAGCAAACTTTGACCATCCGCGCAATCGTTCTCCTCAGTGGCGAGCCCAGGTTCCGCCCCTTCCCCTTCGCTCTTCCGCAGACCGGGCCTCTCTCGAGCTCGCTGCGCAGCGCCGAGCGCCACCTCTCTCGCGCTCCCGGTCGCTTCGACGGCCCGATCGCGTTCTGCCATGGCGTCGCCCCCGACGGAGCGATCCTCCGCCGATCCGGCCGGTACGCCGAGGCGATGGTCGTCTTCGAGGAGCCGACCCTCGCTTACAAGCTCGGCTTCGCCCTCGGAGTGCAGCTCTTCGTCGAACGCAGCGAGGGCGTCGTGCTCTTTCAGCTCCGTGCTGCCTCGATCGGCCGCGACCCGCTTCTCTGGACCGCGTCTGCCTCCGGCGGGCTCATGCCGCGGGAAGAGCCGCGCGCCGCAGTCCTTGCGGACGCCGCGGAGGAGGTGGCGCTCACCGAGAAGGACCTCGAGGCCTTGCGCCCCGTCGCCGTTTGCCTGAACGACGACTCCGGCTCGGCGCTCGTCATCTACCACGCGAAGCTCCGAGAAGGCGTGGAGCCCCAGCCCGACGAGTCCAAGGTCGCGGAGCTGCACTGGGCCCGCGAGCCGTCTGAGCTCGGCGCGCAAGTCTCGGGCGACACGGTCGCCTGCTGGGAAGCGCTCGAGCGGTGGCGCGAGTCCCTCCGCGAGGGCGCGCCGTCGGCCTAAGGCCCTACGCGGCTTCGTCGTCGGAGTCGGACTCGGCGTCCCCGGTGACCTTGTTCCACCAGGTCGACTCGCGGTCCTTCAGCTGGCTCTGGATCTGCTGAACGTAGGTCGCGAGCTCGCTCTCCTTGTTCGCGAGCTTCGTCTCCAGGTCGGCCAGCTCCGTCTCGCGGCGCTCGAGCTTGTCCTCGCGGATCTCGACGTCGGCCTCGACGCTCGCCTCGCGCTGCTCCACCGACATCTCACGGTCGTCGAGCTCGCGCATTCGGTCGCGAATCGTCTCCTCCATCTCCGCGAGGCGCTTCTCCTTGCGCTCGAGGCGCTTCTTCGCGGAATCGGTGAGCTGCTCGCTGTTCTGAAGCTCGGCCTCCTGCTCGGCCAGCTCGCGCTCGCGCTCCTTGAGGCGCTCGTCGTACTCGTCGAGGTCGCGGCCCCGCACTCCCTCGGTCTCGACTCGGCCGAGATGGGCCTCGCGACGGCCGAGATCGGCCTCCCGCGCGGCGAGCTCGAGCTCCCGCGCCTCCATGTCTTTCAGGCGGGCGAGCGCATCCTGCGCCGCCTGGCCCTGGCCGGAGAGCTCGGCCTCCAGCCGCTGCGCGTCGCCGCGTAGACGCTCCTGCTTGGCGAGCACCTCGCCCTCGCGTTCCTCGACGACCTCCTG
>DATAOL010000220.1:0-14239 GCA_036265755.1 Gaiellaceae bacterium
CGTCCGGGCGCCATCCTGCGGGACCTCGACCTCTGGCGGCCGATCTACGCGAAGACCGCGGCATACGGCCATTTCGGCCGGGAAGAGCATGAATTCACGTGGGAGCGCACCGATCGCGCCGACGCGCTGAAGGCGGCCGCGGGCCTCGCGGCCGAGGTTCCCGCAGCCTCCTGAACGGGTAAGAGCGGGTTGTGATGGGTGTTTTTACGCCTGAGCGGCGGCGCACTGAGCCGCCTCCGGAACCGCCCCAGCAGGAGCCGCCGAGACCGCCGCGGCGCGATGTCCCCTGGGGTCTCGTCGCGCTCGGGCTCGTCATCGTGGCGATCCTGTTCGGCGTGAACTGGGTGCGCGGCGTCCTCCCGGACTTCCACAACCCGTTCAAGGAGCAGACGGTCGACAGGAGCGGCCCCGCGGTGCTCAAGTCGCTGCAGGACCTGCACTCGTACCACGCCGCGACGGGCAACTTCCAGCAGATCGTCGACCTCCAGAAGGACACGCCCCTTCCGGACGAGCTGCTGGGCTCGCGGACCCTCTACATCGCGTACGGGAGCGTGGACGCGACCGTCGACTTCACGGAGCTCGGTGGCGACGCCGTCGACGTCTCCGGCGACCGCAAGAGCGCCACGATCACGCTTCCCCGTCCGCGGCTCTCGTCGGCCAGGATCGACCCGACCCGGAGCTACGTCTACGACCAGAACGAAGGGGCTCTGAACAAGATCGGCGACCTCTTCGCGTCCAACGACCACAACCAGCAGGAGATGAACGTCCTCGCGGCGCACAAGATCGAGGCAGCTGCGCAGCAGGGCTCCGGGCTCATCGCGCGAGCGCGTGAGAACACGCGCTCGATGCTCTCCACGCTGCTGAGCGCGCTCGGCTTCACGAGCGTCGACGTCGTCTACTCGGACGAAGCGGACTAGCTCGCGCGGACGAAGAGGCCGGAGGCTTGGGCCTCGTCGAGCGGGCGCTCGCCGCCGCTCACCGCCAGCCGGAACTCGCCGTTCCCGGCCTCGCGAAGCTCGATCCGCGTCCCGGGCACGAGCCCTTCGTCGTAGTACCAGTGGAGGAGGTCGCCGTCGTGCTCGGCGAGGCGGACGATCTCGGCCCGGGAGCCCGGCGCGAGATCCGAGAGCGGCTGGAGCTCGCGGTTCTCCGCCTGCTCGAAGTCGGTGTCGACGGGCCAGCCGTGCGGGCAGCGGTCCGGTTTCCCCAGCTTCACCTCGATCCGCTCGACCATCTCGTCGGTGAAGGTGTTCCCGAGTAGATCGGCCTGCTCGTGGGCCTCGGCCGGCGTGTAGCCCATGAAGTCGGTCAGGAGGCGCTCGATGATCCTGTGCCGGCGGACGACGCGCTCAGCCTGTGCGCGCCCTTGCGTGGTGAGGATCGCCTCCTTGTGCTCGCCGCGCTCGACGAGCCCGTCGGCCTCGAGCCGCTTCAGCATCTCGCCGGCCGACGCGCGGGAAACGCCGAGCATGTCGGCGACCCGCACCGCGAGCGTGGGCGAGCCCTTGGTGTCCGGGCGGTATTCGCCAATGGGGAAAGCGAGGAAATAGATCGTCTCCAGGTAGTCGTCGACCGAATGTCCCGCCGCCATCTCAGGGACAATCCTAGCGGTGTCCCGCTTCGCCTCGGTCTACCCCCTCGTGACCGCGCGCGCCCTCGCGCGGCCGTTCACGTACCTGGCAGAGGGGCTCGAGAAAGGTTCCGTCGTGTCCGTCCCGTTCGGGCGCTCGCACCGCCGCGGTGTGGTCGTGGGGCTCGAGGACGAGGCTCCGCCGGAAGTCGAGCCGGTCGCGGTCGAGCGGATTCTCGGCTCCGTCTCGCCCGCCCTCGTCGATCTCGCGTTGTGGGTCGCCGACTATTACGGGTCGACACCGGCCCGCGCACTGGCCCTCGTCGCCCCGGACGCTCCGGCGAGGAAGAAGGGCGCACGCCGCCGTGAGGGACCGAAGGCGCTGCCGGGCGAAGCTCCCCCGGAGAAGCTGACCGCAGAGCAGGAGGGCGCCCTCGCCTCCGTCGTCGCGGCACTCGGCACCGGCGGCTCTTTCCTCCTGCACGGGGCCACGGGGAGCGGCAAGACCGAGGTGTACCTCAGGGCCTGCGCCGAAGCGCTCGCGCGCGGGCTGGGCGGCATCGTCCTCGTCCCCGAGATCGCGCTGACTCCTCAGGCCCTTGGGCGCTTCGAGGCCCGGTTCCCGGGGAAGGTGGCGGTCCTGCATTCCGGCATGACCGACGCGGAGCGGCGCGACGAGCGCGAGCGGATCGTGAGCGGCGAGGCTCGCATCGTCGTCGGCGCCCGCTCGGCGATCTTCGCCCCGGTCCCGGCGCTCGGGCTGATCTGCGTCGACGAGGAGCAGGACGCCTCCTACAAGCAGGAGTCCGATCCGCGCTACGACGCGAGGACGGTTGCGGCCAAGCGCGCGGGTCTGGAGGGGGCGGTCGCCGTCTTCGGAAGCGCCACCCCCCGCCCCGAGAGCTGGGCGCGGCTCGAACGCCTCTCGCTCGGTGGCCGGCTCGAACGCTCGCTGCCGCCGGTGAAGGTGGTCGACATGCGTCGCGAGACCGGCTATCCGCTCTCGACGCCGCTTCTCGCCGGGCTGGGCCAGATTGCGGACGGAAACGGGAAGGCGATCCTGCTCCTGAACAGGCGCGGCATCGCTCCGGCGCTCCACTGCCGGGCGTGCGGGACGACGATTCGCTGCCCGAGCTGCGACGTCGCAATGACGCTGCACGGCGACGGCGCGCTCCACTGCCATCACTGTGGACGACGCGATCAGAGCCCCTCGCTCTGCCCGGCCTGCGGCTCGGCGGAGATGGCGCGTCTCGGAGCAGGGACGGAGCGGCTCGAGGAGGAGCTGGCCGAGCGGCTTCCCGGGCTGAAGCTCTTTCGCCTCGACGCGGATGTCGCCGCTGATCCCGCGGAGCTCTCCGACCGGCTCGCGGCCTTCGCCACCGCCGACCGTGCGGTACTCCTCGGCACGCAGATGGTGGCCAAGGGGCACCACTTCGAGGGCGTCGCGCTCGCGGCTGTGGTCGACGCGGACACCGGGATGGCGCTGCCCGATTTTCGCGCCGAGGAGCGGACCTTCCAGCTCGTGACCCAGCTCGCGGGGCGGAGCGGCCGGGACGCGCCGGGGAAGGTGCTCGTGCAGACCTACCAGCCGGATGCGCGGCCGATCGCGCTCGCCGCGCGGCACGCGGTGGACGAGTTCCTCGCCGAGGAGCTCGACCGCCGCCGTGAGCTCGGGTATCCGCCGTTCCGCCACCTCGTCCGGATCGTCGTCGCGGGGCCGAGCGCCGACGGCCCTCGGACTGTGCTGAACGAGCTGCGGGCGGGACTGGACGGCTCGGGCGGAGACCTGCTCGGCCCGGCACCGCTTCTTCGCCTGCGCGGGCGGAGCCGTGCCCAGGTCCTGGTCAAGACGGAGAATCCGCGGCCGATCGCTTCTCGAGCCGCCCGGCTGCTCTCCGCGGCCGCACCCGCGATGCGCCGCGACGGCCTCACAGCCTCCGTCGACGTCGATCCGCAGGGACTCGCCTAGTTTCTCTCTCAACCAGCCAGGGAATCATCGGGCCATGGGAATAGGAGAAATCATCGGACTGATCGTCGTCGGGCTCATCGTCGGCGCACTCGGGCGTCTCTTCCATCCGGGTACCGATTCGATGGGGATTCTGATGACGATCGCAATCGGTATCGCCTCCGCGCTGCTCGTCGGCTGGCTGGTCGGCGGCGGCGTCCTCGGCTTCATCCTCGCGATCATCGTGGCCGTCATCCTGGTCGCCCTCTGGTCGCGTATGGTCGGGCCGAGAACGGCGACGAACCGCGTATAGAACATCGGTTCGCCCTCGTTAGAATTCCCCTTAAATGGGCGAAGTCGAGGGTCAAGTACGAAGCGAAGAACTCGACGCCGAGCGTGAAGCTCGGCGTCGGCTTGCGCTCGCGCAGGTGCGGCAGTATCCGGACCCGGTTCTGCGCATGCAGGCGCGCGAGGTCGAGGAGCTCGACGAGTCGGTCACCGGCCTCGTCGAGCGCATGCGCGGCCTCATGTCAGAGGCCCGGGGGGTCGGCCTCGCCGCCCCGCAGCTGGGGATCTTGCGCCGAGTCCTGGTCTACCAGGCCGGCGAGGAGGAGCCGTTCGTCGCCCTCGTGAACCCGCGCGTCGTCGAGACCGGGGAGGAGCACATCGCCGACGACGAGGGCTGCCTGTCGCTCGGCGCCGCCTCGGTCATCGTGCAAGTGGAGCGGCCGACGACGCTGGTCGTCGAGGCGACGTCGCCGGAAGGAGAGGAGCTCCGGATCGAGGCCGAGGGCCTCGAGGCACGCGTGATCCAGCACGAGCTGGACCACCTCGACGGGATCCTGATCATCGACCGCACAACTCCCGAACAGCGGCGGGAGGCCCTGGCGAAGCTGCGGCCACAGCCGGTCCTCGGTCCCAGCTAGGTGCCTCTCCGGGCAATGACTGCCAACGCCTCGGGCGGCTGCAAACCCGCGCCGCCCTATGTCCTCGGCCGCCCGCGTATTTTCGATACGCGGGCTTCCTGCGTCCTTGGGCTGCGCGCTTTTCACGCGCCGGAGACGGGGCGCCATCACCCGAAGAGGCACTAGCCATGAAGATCGCCGTTGCGGCTACCGCGCCGTTCGGAGCGGCCGTGCTCGAAGGGATGGCCAACCGAAGCTACGACATCGAGTTTCTTCTCACGCGCCCGGACAAGCCGCAGGGCCGCGGGCGCAAGAAGGCCGCTCCTCCGGCGAAGGACGTGGCCAAGCGCCTCGAAATCCCCGTCGAGCAGCCCGAGAAGCTGACCGCCTTTCCGGGCGACGCGCGCGTGGTGGTCGTCGCCGGGTACGGCGTGCTCATCCCCGAGAAGCTGCTCGGAGAGCGCCTCTGGCTCAACGTCCATCCCTCGCTCCTGCCGCGCTGGCGCGGGGCCGCGCCGGTCGAGCGGGCGATCATGGCCGGCGACCGGGAAACCGGCGTCACGATCCACAAGACGACACCGGAGCTGGACGCGGGGCCGATCGCCGCTCAGCGACGCTTCCCGATCGGGCCCGAGGACGACACGGCCGTCGTGGTCGAGCGCGCGGCGGCCCTCGCGGTCGACCTCCTCGGCGAGGTCTTCGCCGAGCCCACGTTCGTCCCGCAGCCGGACGGTGCCACCTACGCGGAGAAGCTCGTCGCCGCGGACCGCGAGCTCGACTGGAGCAAGCCGCCGGAAGAGCTCCTGAACCAGATTCGCGCTCTCTCGCCGCACATCGGCGCCCGCGGCCTCGTCGACGGGCGGCGCCTTCTCGTCTGGAAGGCACGGCCCGCGCGTGAGGACTCCCTGCTCGTCGCCGAGGGCCTCGAGCTCCTGGAAGTGCAGCGGGAGGGCGGCAAGCGCATGACCGCGGAGGAGTACCTCCGCGGGCGGCGCTAGGCGTGACCGCGCGGGGCGTCGCGTTCGAGGTCGTCCGCCGTGTCTTCGAGGAGGATGCGTACGCGGACCGAGTGCTCCGCTCGGCCGCCGAGGGGCTGGACGAGCGCGACCGCGCCTTCGCGATGCAGCTCGCGTACGGGACGGTGCAGCGAGTGCGGCCGCTCGACTTCGCGATCGACACCCTTGGGCGCCGGCCCGTGCGGAAGCTGGACCCGCCCGTGCGGGCCGCGCTTCGGCTCGGCGCGTACCAGCTCGGCTACATGGGATCGGTACCGCCTCACGCCGCGGCAAACGAGAGCGTCGAGCTCGTTCGCTCCGCGGGCCTCGAGCGCGCCGTCTCCTTCACGAACGCGGTCATGCGCAGGCTCGGCGAGGGCATCGGCGCGCTGCTCGCAAAGCTGGACGACGGGACGCCCCAGGCTGCGGCGCTGAAGCACTCCTATCCGGACTGGGTGGCGGAGGCGTGGTGGGAGGAGTGGGGGGCGGAGACCGCAATCGCACTCATGGAGGCGCAGAACGAGCCGCCCGAGCGCGTTCTGCGTGAGCCGACCGGTGAGCTTCTCGCCCCGTGGCCGCAGAGCCGCGGCTCCCAACTCGCCGGGGCGGCCGTGGGCGCGCACGCGGGGGAACGCATCCTCGATCTCTGCGCCGCTCCCGGTGGCAAGGCGACGCAGCTCGCCGCAACCGGGGCGGACGTGGTCGCGGTCGAGAAGCACGCCGGCCGGGCCCGCGAGCTCGAAGAAAACGCGGCGGGGCTCGGCGCTCGGCTCCAGGTCGTCAACGCCGATGCGCTGGAGCTCCCCGACGACCTCGGGGACTTCGACCGCGTGCTCGTCGACGCGCCGTGCTCGGGCCTCGGCGTCCTCAACTCCCGGCCCGATCTCCGCTGGCGGGCCAACCCGCTCCCCGGGCTGCAGCTCGACCTGCTGCGCGTCGCCGCCGAGCGGGTGCGGCCCGGCGGTTCCATCACGTACTCGGTCTGCACGATCCACCGGCCGGAGAACGAGGACGTGGCCGAGGCGCTCGGGCTCCCGTCTGACGACCTAGGGGCCGAGTTTCCGGAGTTCGCGCACCCGCGTCGGCCCGGGTTCCTCCTCACCCTCCCGCACGTCCACGGGACGTCCGGGTTCTTCGTCGCCCGCCTGCGGCGCCCGTAGGATCCGGGCATGGCCTGGAAGGAGTGGGTACGAACGATCGAGATCGAGCCGTCGCTCTATGCGGCGGACTTTCTACGCCTCGGAGAGCAGATCGACCATCTCCTCGGCGCGGGCGCGCGCGTGTTCCACTTCGACATCGGCGACGGGCATTTCGTCGAGCCCGTCACCATCGGCCCGATCGTGCTCCAGGCGATCGCCCCGCTCATCCATCGCTTCGACGGAGTGATCGACTGCCACCTCATGGTCGAGAATCCCGAGCATCATTTCGAGATGGTCAAGCGTGCGGGCGGCGACAGCGTCACCTTTCACGTGGAGGCCTGCGAAGAGCCGTGGAAGGCCATCAAGCTCGCCCGCGACCTCGATCTCGGAGTGGGCGTTGCTTTCAACCCCGAGACGAGCGTCGAGGACGCGGTCGGGGCTTCGATCGGCGCCGACCTCGTACTCTGCATGAGCATTCATCCCGGCTATTCGGGCCAGAGGTTCATGCCGGAGAGCGTCGAGCGCATCGCGAAGCTTCGGAGTGAGCTCCATCCCAACCTCTTCGTTCAGGTGGACGGAGGCGTGAGCGAGGAGAACCTCGTGCAGGTGCGGCAGGCGGGAGCGCAGCTCGCGGTGGCCGGGAACTCGATCTTCCGCACCGAGGACTATCCGCGCGGGTACCGCCGGCTCGTCAAGGTCTTTGCAGAAGCCGTTTGAGCGCGCGCTCGAGCTGGCCGAGCGCGGCCGCGGGACGACGCACCCCAATCCCGTCGTGGGGGCGGTCGTCGTCTCCGGCGACGAGGTTCTCGGGGAGGGCTGGCACGAGCACGCGGGCGGGCCGCACGCGGAGGTCGTAGCGCTCGGGGAGGCGGGCGCCCGCGCACGGGGCGCGACCATGTACGTGACGCTCGAGCCCTGCGCCCACCACGGCCGCACCCCGCCGTGCGTCGATGCGATCCTCGCCGCGGGCGTGGAGCGGATGGTCGTTGGCGCGCCCGATCCCAATCCGAAGACCGACGGCCGGGGATTTGCGCGGCTCCGCGAGGGCGGCGTCGACGTCGAGCTCGCCGAGGAGGAGCTGGCGAAGCGCGCCCGCCGCCAGAACGAGGCGTGGCGGACGTGGATCTCGACCGGGCGTCCGTTCGTGACCTACAAGGCCGCCGTGACCCTCGACGGTCGTGTCACCGTGCCGGGCTCGGAATGGGTGACCGGGGAGGAGAGCCGCCGCCGCGTGCACGAGCTCCGGGCCGCCTCGGATGCTGTCGCGGTCGGCATGGGCACCGTGCATGCCGATTCCCCGCGGCTCGACGCCCGCGGCGTCGCGGCGCGGCGCCAGCCGCGGCGGCTCGCAATCGGCAGTGGCCCGCTTCCCGACGGATCCGAGCTGGAGCTCCTCAGCGGGCCCGTGGACGAGGAGCTGCGCCGCCTCGGCGCAGAGGGCGTCCAGTCGCTTCTCCTCGAGGGAGGCCCGACGCTCGCCACGGCGTTCCTCGAGGCGGGCCTGGTTGACAAGCTGCTCCTCTTCGTCGCTCCTTCGCTCGTGGGCTCGGGCCCGCGGTGGGCCGGCGATCTCGGGGCGTCGCTGCCGGTGGCAGGCCTCGAAGCCGAGCCAGTCGGTGGTGACCTCCTTCTGACCGGCTACTTCCGCGAGCCCTAGAGTTCAGCCGGTGTTTACCGGAATCGTGCGCGAGGTCGGGCGCGTCGAAGCCGTCGAGGATCGCGGCGAGAACGTCCGCATCCTCGTGCGAGCGCCCGAGACCGCGCGCGCAGCTGCTGTCGGTGACTCCGTCGCGCTAGCCGGTGTCTGCCTGACCGCCGTCGAGGTCGCGGACGGAACGGTCGCCTTCGACGCCGTGCCGGAGACATTGCGCCGTTCCACTCTCGGCGGGCTCGCGGATGGGGCAGGAGTGAACGTCGAGCCCGCTCTCCGGGCCGGCGAGCCGCTCGGCGGCCACATCGTGCAGGGGCACGTCGACGGCGTCGGCACCGTCCGGCGAGTCACGGAGGAGGGCATCGAGGTCGAGGCGGCGGCGGATGTCCTCCGCTACTGCGTCGAAAAGGGCTCCATCGCCGTCGAAGGCGTGAGCCTGACGATCGCGAGTCTCGGGCAGAGCTCCTTCAGCGTCGCCCTCATTCCACACACCCGTGAGGTGACGACACTCGGCTCCCTCGCGGGAGGCGACAGCGTCAACCTCGAGGTCGACGTGGTCGCCAAGTACGTGGAACGGCTGGCGGCGCGGTGAGGCTCGAGCCTCTCTACACGATCAGCTTCGCGTATCCCGAGCACTATCTCTCGCGCGGGCCCGACACCCTGGGCCTCTTCTTCGCCGAGGGCCGGGTCGACGGCCAGGTGAGCGGGCGCTTCCGCGGCCTCAACCACGCCCGCATGCGGAACGACGACGTCTACGTCCCGGACTTCCACGGCGTGATCGAGACGGACGACGGCGCCCTGCTCGCGTTCCACCTGCGCGGGCTCGCGCGGAAGAGCGAGTACGGGCGCGAGGTCACGGGCACGATCGTCCACAGCACCGGCTCCGACCGCTATTCGCGCCTCAACGACGCCGTCTGCGTGTTGGCCGGCGAGGCGCGGCGGAACGACATTCGGCTAGAGGTCTCCGAGCTGGTGTGGGAGCCACTCCGCGCCTGAGCGTTACGATTTGTCCGTGAAGGTCGAGACGACGCCGTTCGCGAGCATCGAGGCCGCCCTCGAGGACATCCGGGAGGGCAAGTTCGTCGTGGTCGTGGACGCGGCCGACCGGGAGAACGAGGGCGATCTCACGATCGCGGCTCAGTTCGCCACTCCCGAGGCGATCAACTTCATGGCCATGCACGGCCGCGGCCTCATCTGCCTCTGCCTCACGGAGGAGCGCTGTGAGGACCTCGGCCTGCGCCAGATGACCGAACAGAACGAGACGCCATTCGGCACGGCGTTCACGATCTCCATCGAAGCTCGCGAGGGCGTGACCACCGGGATCTCCGCTCCGGACCGCGCCCGGACGGTCCAGGTCGCGATCGACCCGAGCAAGGGGCCCGCCGACCTCGTCCAGCCGGGACACGTTTTCCCGCTGCGCGCGCGACGCGGGGGAGTGCTTCAGCGGGCAGGCCAGACCGAGGCCGCCGTCGATCTCGCCCGGCTCGCGGGGCTCAACCCCGCGGGAGTGGTCTGCGAGATCATGCGCGACGACGGGACAATGGCCCGCGTCCCCGACCTGATCGCCTACTGCGAGCAGCACGGGATCAAGATGATCACCGTCGAGGACCTCATCGAGTACCGGCGACAGACGGAGAAGCTGGTCGAGCGGATGACGTCGGTTCGCCTGCCGACCGCGTACGGTGACTTCACCACGGTCGCGTTCCGCGAGACGCTCACCGGCAAGCACCACGTCGCGCTCGTCAAGGGTGAGGTGGACGGCGAGGAGAACGTCCTCGTGCGAGTCCATTCCGAGTGCCTGACCGGCGACGTTTTCCACTCGCTCCGCTGCGACTGCGGCGAGCAGCTCGAGCTCGCCCTCGAGCGCATCGCGGCCGAGCCGCGCGGGGTCCTCCTCTACATGGCGCAGGAAGGCCGGGGCATCGGGCTGCTCAACAAGCTGAAGGCCTATGAGCTACAGGAGGCGGGGCTCGACACCGTCGAAGCCAACCTCGAGCTCGGCTTCGCCGCCGACCTGCGCGAGTACGGCATCGGGAGCCAGATCCTCGCCGACCTCGGCCTGACGACGATCCGCATCCTCACGAACAACCCGAAGAAGATGACGGGCATCGAGGGGTTCGGGCTCACCGTCGTCGAGCAGGTGCCGATCGAGGTCTCGCCGAACGCGGAGAACCGCCGCTACCTGGAGACCAAGCGGTCGAAGCTGGGTCACCAGCTGCACCACCAGGGCCTACGCTTCGAGGAGTCCGATGGCTGAGGGCACATTCGACATGGCCTCCAACGTCGAGCATGCGCCCGGCGAGTTGCGCATCCCCGACGGAGTCGGGGTCGTGACCGGCTCGGCAAACGGCGCGCACCGTGGAGTCGGCGTCGTCGTAAGCCGCTTCAACGCCGACATCACCACGCGGCTCCTCGCCGGGGCGCTCGACACCCTTGTCGAGGCCGGCGTCCCGCGTGAGCGCATCGACGTGATGCCCGTGCCGGGCGCTTTCGAGCTTCCCCTCGGGGCGATGGCGCTCGCGAAGACGCGCCGCTACGCCTGCATCGTGGCCCTCGGCTGCGTCATTCGCGGAGACACGCCGCACTTCGAATACGTGGCGGGTGAGGCGGCCAGCGGGCTCCAGCTCGCAGGGCTCGAAACCGGCGTGCCCGTGTCGTTCGGCGTGCTCACCTGCGACAGTCGCAGACAGGCGGAGGAGCGCGCCGGCGGACCGCAGGGGAACAAAGGATCGGAAGCGGCGCTCTCGGCGCTCGAGATGGCGGATCTGCTCACGCGTCTGCGTCCGGCCGCCCAGGACGCCTAGCTATAATCCGCCGCTGAGATGTCGAAGGTTTGCGCAGTCTGCGGGAAAGCTCCCGCGTTCGGACACAACAGGAGCCACTCCATGGTGGCCACCAAGCGGCGGTTCAACCCGAACCTCCAGCGCGTCCGCATCCTCGTGAACGGCGTTGCGCGCCGCACCTACGTCTGCGCCCGGTGTCTCAAGGCGGGCAAGGTCCAGAAGGCTCTTTAGGCGTCGCGCGCGCCGCGCTGGCGGCGCTCGAGGCGAGTCGAGGCCGGATCGACGACCTGAACGTGTACCCGGTCCCGGACGGGGATACGGGCACGAACATGACCGAGACCGTGCGTGCCGCCGTCGCCGCGCTCGAGCGCGATCCGAACGCGGACATCGTCCGCGCCGTCCTCATGGGGGCCCGCGGGAACTCCGGTGTGATCCTGTCCCAGCTCGTCCGCGGCGCGGCCGAGGCGTTCGGGAATCTCGACCGCGTCGATTCGGCCGGCGTCGCGCGGGCTCTACGCGGGGCGAGCGACGCCGGGTATGCAGCCGTGCGCAACCCACAAGAAGGAACCATGCTGACCGTCGCGCGGGCGCTTGCGGAGCGGGCGGAGGAGCTGGCGTCCTCGGATCAGACCGTGGCCGAAGCGCTCACCGGCATCGTGGCGCACGGCGAGGAGGCGCTCGCCCGCACCCCGGAGCAGCTCCCGATTTTGAAGGAGGCCGGGGTCGTCGACGCGGGTGGCGCAGGCGTCCTCGAGGTCATGCGCGGCATCGCGGCACACGTTCGCGGCGAGCCACTCCCGGAGCTCCAGGCGGTCACCGCCGGGATCCCGCTCGAAGCGGTCCACCGGGAGCTGTCCCGCTATCGCTATTGCACATCGTTCTTCGTCGAGGGCGAGGATGTCGAGCCCGACGAGCTCGAGCGGGAGCTCGGGAAGCTGGGCGACTCGCTTCTGGTCGTCGGCGGCAGGGGTGCGGTGAAGGTGCACGTGCACACCGACGATCCAGGCGCGGCCCTCGCGCTCGGCACCTCACGGGGCGAGATCGAGGAGGTCGACATCAAGAACATGCACGTGCAGACGGCCGACCGGGCCCAGCGGCTCGAGCGCGAGATCGGAGTCACCGGTGCGGTCGCGGTCGTCCTCGGCGACGGAAACCGGCGGCTCTTCGAGAGCCTCGGGGCCGGGACGGTCGAAGGCGGCGAGACGATGAATCCTTCGACCGCGGACCTGCTCGCGGCGGTGGACGCCGTGCCGGAGGCCTCTGTGGTGCTCCTGCCGAACTCCAAGAACGTCGTGCTCGCCGCAGAGCAAGCCGCCGAGCAGAGCTCGAAGCACGTGCGAGTCGTGCCGACTCGGAGCTTGCAGGCCGGGCTCGGCGCGCTCGTCGCCTTCGATCCCCGTTTTGCCCTGGACGAGAACCTCGAGGCGATGGAGGACGCCGTCGCTTCCGTCCGGGCGGGCTCGGTCGCGCTCGCGTCGCGTTCCGCGACGATCGGCTCCGTCGACGTGTCCGAGGGCCAGTACCTCGGGCTCGTGGAGGGTCAGCCCGTGACCGCCGGCGACGACCTTCCGTCCGTTGCGGCGGAGGTGGTCGCCAGGCTCGTCGGCGACGCCGCGGACGTGCTGACCATGTTCGTGGGGGACGGCGCCGGCCGGGCGGACGGGCTCGTCGAGACGATCCGCGCCGCGCATCCCGACCTCGAGATCGAGGTGCACGACGGCGGCCAGCCGCATTACCCCCTTCTTTTCGCGGTCGAATAATCCGATACTGCCCGGGATGACGGGTCAGCCGATTGCGGTCGTCCTCGTCGAGGACAACGACATCTTTCGGGAAGCGCTCGAGCTCATGCTCGGAGTGACTCCCGACGTGCGCGTGGTCGGCTCCTTGCCCGATGGAGAGTCCGCGCTCGAGGTGTGCCCCGGCCTCGCGCCCGACGTCGTCGTCCTCGACTACAGGCTCCCGGGCCTGGACGGGGTGGAGACGACGGCTGCGCTGCGGGCCGCGCTGCCCGAGACCGCCGTCGTCGTCCTCACGGCTGCGGCGGAGACGGAGGAGATGCACGCCCTCTATGACGCGGGCGCCGTGGCGTGCCTGACGAAGGATCGGGGCGTGGACGAAATCGTGGGGGCGATCCGCGAGGCGGCGGGGCGCGGTGCGCCTATCGGCTGAGTCGACAGCGATCGTCCTCGACTCGACGTGCGACCTCCCCGAAGGGCACGGCCGGCCGACGTGGCGCGTCGTGCCGCTCTACGTGCGTTTCGGCGACGAGGAGGCGAAGCGCGAGTACGTCGACATGTCGACCGGGGAGTTCTACCGGCGCCTCCGTGAGAGCGAGAGCCCGCCGAAGAGCGCCCAGCCGTCGCCGGCGGACTTCGCCGCGGTGTTCGAGGAGCTCTCGGGCTACGAGCGCATCCTCTGCGTGGTCCTCTCGGCGAAGCTCTCCGGCACGTGTGCGAGCGCCGAACTCGCCGCGCAGGACTTCGGTGAGCGGGTCCGCGTCCTGGACTCGAGAGTGACCTCGGGTGGGACGGTAATCCTCGCCGACGCGATCCAGCGGCGGCTCGACCGCGGAACGGACGACGAGGAGATCGACGCGCTCGTCGAGCAGTTCCGGCGCGAGCGCGGCCTGTTGTTCACCGTGGACACGCTCGAGTACCTCGTGCGCGGCGGCCGTGTCGGGAAGGCGGCTGGGCTGGCCGGACAGCTCCTCTCGGTGAAGCCGATCCTCGCCTTCGACGACGGCGAGGTGGCGCCGCTCAAGCGCGTGCGCGGGCGCGCCAAGGCGCTTGGGGAGCTGGAGGAGATCTTCCGCGACTCCACCGAAGGGCAGGACAGCCCCGACCTGCATGTGGGCGTCGGGCACGCCGAGGCTCGCGAGGACTGCGACGAGCTCGTTCGCCGGGTGCAGGCCGCGCGGCCGGACGCGTCTCTCGACATCGTGACGACGCTCGGGCCGGTGATCGGAACCCACGGGGGTCCGGGAACCCTCGGTCTCTTCTGGTTCTGGGACTCGCTGACGCGCTCTCGACCGCGGTAGACTCGACGGGTGGCCGCAGTCGACGCACTCAAGGAAGTGCCGCTGCTCAGCTGTCTCAGCCAGCGCGAGCTCAAGCGCGTGGCGCGGAACGTCCGTGAGCAGACCTTCGCGCCTGGGACGACGGTGGTACGAGAGGGC
The DNA here is from genome assembly GCA_036265755.1 of Gaiellaceae bacterium. GTDB lineage: Bacteria > Actinomycetota > Thermoleophilia > Gaiellales > Gaiellaceae > DATEOR01. Next base: position 14,164 of record DATAOL010000220.1, read on the forward strand.
AAGATGAGCGGGGTCGGATTCTTCATCGTCGTCGAAGGAGAAGCCGAGGTGAGCGCGGAGGGAGCCGTGGTCGGCA